>JANQRN010000234.1 GCA_028284545.1 Rhodothermales bacterium
CCCGGCGCACGGTTTTCGAACGTGTATGGTCCTGCAGAGGTAAACCAGTGCACCTTCTACCATGTGCCTCGTACGTTTGCCGCCGAGTCAGATACGACACCCGTACCGCTCGGCGTCACGTGGTCCGTCGCTGACGGTCTCATTGTAGGGGAGGACGACACGGAGGTGAAAACCGGACACGAGGGCGAACTCTGCATCAGTACGCCAACAATGATGGCTGGATACTGGAACCGCCCGGATCTAGATGCCATGTCGTTCCTGTATCGCGACGGACAGCGGTACTACCGAACCGGCGACACCGTTCGCATGGGGCCGGCTGACTTGATGGAGTTCGTCGGACGCAAGGATCGGCAGGTCAAGATCAGGGGATATCGAGTTGAACTTGACGAAGTAGAGCGGGCGCTGGCATCGCACAGAGCGGTGGTTGAAGCAGCCGCGGTCGTGACGCAGTCCGAAGACGGCGTCAATCAAATCGTTGCGGCGGTGCGGGCCGAGGCGGGCGCCACGAAGCGCGCTTTGCAGATGTACGTACATCAGCTTCTCCCGAGCTACGCTGTACCGTCGCAGATTGAGATTCTGGAGTCCTTCCCTCGCACCGGGAGTGGCAAAGCCGATCGCGTGGCACTGACTGAGATGTTTACCCAGAAGAGTGATCGAAACGAGGTAGCTAGTGAACGTGTCTGAGATCGGCGGGCGAATCGTCGAGTACATCAATTCAGAACTGCTGAACGGCATATCCGTCGTGAATAGAGACGACGATCTCCTGGAGAGCGGTCTGGTGGATTCGTTCGCGATCATGTGGCTGGTGGCGTTCGTCGAGGAACAGGCCGAGATCAAGATCCCGCCGGATGACCTTGTGATACAGAACTTCCGGACAGTGTCAGCGATCGAGAAATACCTGGATACCCGAGCAGCTTGAACACCGAGCCAGACATAGCAATCCCGCTGAGCGGAACGCAGCGCCAGTTCTGGATCGGGCAGCGTATGTACCCGGATAGCCCGCTGTACAACATGGCGCTTGCGTTCGACATCGAGGGGAGCGTTGACCCAGACGTGTTTCGCGCTGCCTTTGCGGACGTTGTCGCGGCCCACGAAACACTGCGACTCACATTTGGTGAGATTGACGGCTCACCGTTTCAGCTCGTGGCCCGGCCAGAACAATCTTCATCTGAGGACGGCTACGTGGGGTCTTGTCTCTACGAGTACCTGGATCTTTCGAACGCCGCCGATCCCGCCGAAGCCACGCGTAACTGGATGCAAGATGAGGCAAGGCGACACTTTGATCCGGCCAGGTTGCTCACCCATGCGGCGCTGATCCGCGTGGGCAGAGATCGATTCACATTCTTCCTGAATCAGCACCATCTCGTCACAGACGCGACGAGTAGCGGCGTATTGCTCGGGTACATCTCTCGTGCCTACGAAGCGCGAGTCGGCACGTGCCAACGTGACAACGGCAGAGACGCACCACAGTACTCTGACTACCTGGAGTGGGTCCGTCGTGCAAGGTCGCGGCCGATGTATGACTCGGCCCGAAACCACTGGCAGCATCGCAGCGAGACGTTGCCTCCCGCCCGTCCACTGTATGGACGCGGGATTGATCCGCGGCTGACAGCTTCGACGCGAGTGCAGTGGGCAGCTGATATGGAAACGCGCCGGGCCGTCGATGACATGGTGTCTGCGAATGAGAATCAGCTTGTGGGCCAGTCGCACCTGTTTGATTTCTTCGCGACGGCGCTGCTTGCGACGGTGTCCCGGATATCTTCGACCGGCGACATCGGCATTCTGGTGCCGGCCCACAATCGTGTGACCGCGTCGTCGAAAGAAACCTTAGGTGCGTTCATCGAGATGTTTGAGCACCGGGTCTCGGTCGGAGTCGACGACACGTTTGCGACGCTGCGTGCCAAGGTTTCGGACGAAACCCGTCTGTTTCTTCGCAACGCGCTCCCGTCGACGGCATCTGCCGTTGGAGATGAAACCGGGGACATTGTGGTTTCATCCGAGGTCTCAGGACGTGGTGCGCCTCCCGCGGCTGTTCTGAACTTCATCACAGCGTCCTACGGGACGTTTGCGGGGCTGCCGACGCAGACGCAGTGGATCCACTCGGGGCATAGCGACACCCACCACGCGATCCGAATGCAGGTGGTAGACTTTGACGGTGAGGGTCGGCTCAGTGTCTACTTCGATCTGAAGGACGAGATCTTTTCCGGATCGCGGCAGGAACAGTTTCTTGATCATTTTTCGGCGATCGTTCGTGCGTTTCTCCGAGACCCGGGGCGTCAAATTGGCGACGTTCCCATGCTTACGGTCGCTGAGCAGGAGGCAATTTCGATCCGGCAGGGCCGCGCGGGAGTGTCTCTGGATGCCATAGACCAGATCCGATCGTGGGCGAACCAACAGCCGGAGGCCATCGCGATCACCGAAGGAGGGCGCGAGTGGACTTATGCGGACCTCGTCGCGCGGATTGGCGCTGTCTCTGCTGGACTGCGAAGCAGGGGGCTTGTCCCGGGCTCGGTCGTTGGACTCTTGATGCCAACGTCGGCTGAGGCTGTCATCACAGCCCTGTCGTGCCTGGACATAGGGGCGGTTTATATGCCAATGGATCCGGAGGCGCCCGCCCGGCGCCGCGCCTTCCAGATCGCCAACAGCGGCGCTGAACTTGTCGTGACGAACGGTGCAGAGGATGTTCAGCCTGGTGGAATTGCGGCGCCAACTACGACTTTCGAAGCGCTAGCCGAACGAGAGGTGTCCGGTCTTCCCGGCGATGTATTGCTCGACGGCGGATTACCCGCGTACATCATCTACACGTCGGGTTCGACTGGCGAGCCGAAGGGCGTGTCCGTATCGAGGTCCGCGCTTTCCGCCTATCTCGGATGGGCGAGCGCGGAGTACATGTCGTTTGTCGATGGCGCGGTTTCGATGCCGCTTTTTACCGGACTGCACGTTGACCTGACGGTGACATCGCTCCTTGTCCCTTTTGCGACCGGAGGTACGTGTCTCGTGTACAGCCCGAGGTCTGAGGCGATGGGTTCGGAGTTGTTGCAGGTGCTTGACGACGATCTCGCGACTGCGATCAAGTTGACTCCAAGTCACCTTCCGATGCTGATCGGTTCTGGTGCAAAGCCCAAACGGCTTCGGGCGCTGATTGTTGGCGGCGAAAGACTGGGAGTGGCGATGACGAAGGACGTTTCCCAATTGCTCGGTGGCAGCGTGCCTATCATTAACGAGTACGGGCCCACCGAAGCAACCGTCGGTTGCATCGCGCACTTGTTTGCCGGCAATGATGTAGATGCGGTTAGCGTACCCATCGGACGACCGATAGCGGGCATGCGCGCCGTTGTGCTCAACAATTCGCGTCGCCATGTGCCCGACGGGGTGATCGGAGAGCTGTATGTGGGTGGTGGTGGGCTTGCCACCGGCTACGTTGCCGATGAGGCGCTAACGGCGCAACGGTTCGTCCAGGACCTTCCGGATTATTCCGGCAGGTGGTATCGCACATCCGACCTTGCTTTCTGGAATGATCGCGGCGACCTGGTCTACGTCGGTCGCACCGACGAGCAGCTCAAAGTGCGGGGACACCGCGTCGAGCCGGGCGAAATCGTGGCCGCCCTGCGCAGCGTACCGGGGATTCGAGAAGCCGTCGTCACCCTCCAACCTCGGGCAACTGGAGGCTCCGTTGCAGGGCAGGTGGCCCGTGCGGGAACGAAGGGCCGAAACTGTGTACGCTGTGGGTTGTCGTCTGAGTATCCCTTTACCACGTTTGACGAGCAGGGAGTCTGTAGTACGTGTCGCGCCTTCGCGCGGGTCGAAGAACGCGCACTATCGTACTTCGGCAGAGAAGACGAGTTTATCGCCGCCGTTCGGGATGGTGTGGACGGGAGTGCCGACTACGACTGCATGATGCTGCTCAGCGGGGGCAAAGACTCAACTTACGCACTGTACCGAGCGGTCGAGATGGGTCTGCGCGTGTATACGTTTACGCTTGACAATGGGTACATCTCAGAAACCGCCAAGGCCAATATCGATCGTGTGACGACTGAATTGGGTGTGCCACACGAGTACGGTCGCACCGAGGCGATGAACGAGATATTCGTTGACTCGCTGCGCCGGTTCAGCAATGTCTGCAACGGATGCTTCAAGACTGTCTATACGCTTGCGATGGCTCGGGCTGATGAGCTTCGAATACCAACCATCGTCACGGGACTCTCGCGTGGACAGTTCTTTGAGACACGACTGACTGAGGAGCTCTTCACGCTTCCGGTACTTGACGTAGAAGAGATCGACGATGCCGTGCTCGCGGCGCGCAAGACGTATCACCGTACAGATGATGCAGTCAGACGTTTGCTGGACACCAGAATGTTCGACGACGATGCGATCTTTGAGCGCATTCGCTTTGTTGATTTCTATCGCTATCACGACGTACCGCTGGACGACTTGCTGGCCTACCTGGAGGCCCGCGCAGCGTGGGTACGCCCGGCTGACACCGGAAGGTCGACGAACTGCCTCATCAACGACGTAGGCATACATGTCCATCGGGTCGAACGGGGTTACCACAACTACGCGCTGCCCTATAGCTGGGATGTTCGGCTCGGTGTCAAGAACCGGCAAGAGGCACTCGAGGAGTTGAAGGACGATATCGACGTGGAGAGTGTCCAGCGCATACTCAGCGAGATCAACTACACTCCTCGCCCTCGTCTGCATGACCTGAGTCACGAGATGTTGTGTGCGCATTACGTCGCAGACGAAGACGTTTCGGAAACGGCGTTGCGGGAGGCGATCTGGGCTCAGTTACCCGAGCACATGATGCCGGAGGCGTTTATCCGTATCGAGACCCTTCCGCTTACTTCAGGAGGGAAGCTCGATGTAAACGCGCTACCGCCTCCGTCGGCGAGCGGCACTGGCGTGGAGAACGATCTCTACGAGCCACCTGCGACGCCGATCGAAGAAGCGGTCGCTGAGATTTGGAGTAACGTCTTGGGACGGGAGCGAGTAGGTCGGACGGACGACTTCATTTCGGTCGGTGGGACATCGTTGCTGGCCATTCAGATAATTGCGCGCGCGAGTGCGGCGTTCAAAGTGAACGTCCCGCTGCAGAGCGCATTCGAAAAACCGACAGTGACCCAGCTAGCTGGTTTGATAGAGGAGTTGCTGATTGCGGACATCACAAGGTAGACAGATGGACAACCCTGGAGATAGAAATCGTATCGCTTCGTGGTACAAGTTCGCCGCGGTCGTACTGGTGGCTTTCATGGTCGCACCGCTGGCCTCGGCAAACCCGAACGTGCCTCCCGCGCCGCACAAACTGGGGGAGTCTTATGTCTTCCTGAAGTTCTTGGACAACGAAATCTCAATGCGGTTGGAGATTCCCCTCATAGAGCTCAACGAGATCCTTGAGTTGGGAATCGGTGATCCGTTGACGGCTGACCGGGCGGAGGTTGATACCCACATGGTCAAGATTCGTGAGTACGTGCTAGATCATTTTAGCCTTTCTCACGCCGGCTCGCCTCTGCAGCTCAATTATACCGAGTATGATTTCCGACATATCGAAAAGGCGAACTATGTCTTGATCTTCATGGACGCTGATGCGGGTAGCATACCGGAGGCGATTGAGGTGACGTTTGACCCGTTCTTCGATGAGTTGCCGAGGCACAAGTCCTTGCTGGTAGTTGAGGAGAACTTCAGGACCGGGACTTTTGACAACGGCGAGATTCCTGCCCTCGTCTTTTCGCCGAGTACACGTACCCAGACGCTCGACCTCTCAGATGCCTCGATGTGGAAGGGATTTGTGTCGTTTGTGCGTTCGGGGGTGCACCACATCTGGATCGGGATCGATCACATTCTGTTCCTGCTCGCGTTGGTGCTCCCGTCCGTGGTTCGCCGGGAGGAAAAGATCTGGGAGGCGCGTGACTCCTTCAAGGACGCATTCATCTATGTTATCAAGATCGTCACCCTGTTCACAATTGCGCACAGCGTGACGCTTGCGCTGGCGTCACTTGAGATAGTTACGTTGCCGTCGCGATTGGTCGAATCGGTCATCGCCGCGTCGGTCATCATTGCCGCCGTCGACATCCTGTATCCCGTTCTCGGTAAGCGCATTATGCTTGTCGTCTTCGCATTCGGTTTGTTTCACGGGTTCGGATTTGCGAGCAACTTGACACACATTGGTCTTTCGGGCACCCAGCTTGTGTTGGCGCTTATTGGTTTCAATGTTGGCGTCGAGATCGGTCAGGTCGGCATAATCTGCGTCGCCTTTCCGGTGCTGTTTGCGATACGCCGCACGTGGCTCTATCGTCGCGTGCTCCTGCCTGGCGGTGCGGCGGTGTTCGTCCTTGTCGCCGGCCTATGGCTTTTCGAGCGCGCGTTCGACTTGAACGTGCCGGTAAGGGCAGTGGCGAAGTCCTTGCTCGGGGCCGGCTGACCTGAAGACGTGTTGGCTTTCAGGGCTCGACGCTCCTATACTGTTGCTTCTCGTAAGCAGTAGTACATGGAAGTAGTATGCGAAGCAGGGAGTTGATCATCATCGGAGTCGTCTTGCTCCTGCTATTGGCAGGCGGCTGCGTCGGTTGCGGTGCCCGAAACGGACTGGTAACAGCAGAGGAGGAGGTCAAGTCTGAATGGGCAAATGTCCAGTCTGCCTATCAACGTCGGGCCGACCTGATACCTAACCTCGTTCGTACCGTCGAGCGCGCCGAGGATTTTGATCAGAGCGTTATTGCTTCCCTGGAGTCGGTCCAGCAGCGCGTTGGATCGATCCAGCTTAGCGCAGAGGACCTTTCTGATGCTGCCCGACTCTCGGAGTACGCTGCTGCGCAGCAACAGATTGGTGCATCGTTGGACGATCTGTTCGACATGACCGGTGGCTCAGACGCGTTGCGGTCGGTTGAGGCTTTTCGCGACCTGCAGGATCAAATCGAGGGCTCGGAGAATCGTATCAACTATGCGCGCAGGGACTACAACGCCGCCGTCGAGCGCTACAACGCCAAGGTGCGCCGATTCCCGATGTCTATCGTTGCTGCCGTGACAGGCTTCAGTCCGCGTGCCCAGTTCGAGGCCGCCCCGGGTGCCGATCAACCTCCGCGGGTCGACTGACGATGCGTCTTGTATATGCGCTGGCAGTCGTTGCGTGGCTCCTGAATCCGGTTGGGTCTGTCGCCCAGTCGTCTGGCGTGATTGCGCCAACCGGAAAGTGGGTCACCGACCTGGGTGACTTTCTCACGGCATCAGAGGAGTCGAAGCTCGAAGAACGACTTGCGCGGTACGCCGCAGAATCCTCGGCCGCGATTGTGGTGGTGACGCTACCGAGCCTGGGCGGACGTCCGGCGTCGGACTACGCTACCGATCTGGGGCGTGCCTGGCAGGTTGGGTCTTCTGGCGAAGACAACGGGTTCGTGGTTCTGGTTTCGCGCGACGACCGCCAGGTGTTTATCGCTACGGGCTACGGCGCCGAAGCCGCCGTCCCTGATGCTGTAGCAGGTCGCATCGTGCGCAACGTGATCGTGCCGAACTTCCGGGAGGGTCAATTCTACACGGGTCTCTCGGGTGCCGTCGACAGTCTGATCGAGGCTGCCTCGGGCGAATACGAACGTGTCGCTGTCGCGCCGCGCCGGCGGTCGAACGCGGATGGCCTGATGGGGCTCATCGTTGTTCTCGCCATCATCCTGGTCATCGTTGTCGTGATCTCGACTATTGTTGCGGCCGCGTCTGATGATGACGACGATACGCACGTGGACAAGGACGGCCGTCGGCGACGGCGTCGTCGGCGGTATCGTCGTTCGCGCTGGCCATCCGGACCTTCCGTCATCATCTGGGGCGGCGGCCGCAGTGGCGGCGGCTTTAGCGGCGGAGGCCGGTCGGGAGGCGGTTTTGGCGGCTTCAGCGGAGGCGGCGGTAGCTTCGGCGGATTCTCTGGCGGG
>JANQRN010000237.1 GCA_028284545.1 Rhodothermales bacterium
CTTCTCAGAGAGTAGTCGTACGCGAAATACGTACTGGGCCGCGCGGTCACGACGACCGGATCCCATCCGACGGCCGGCAGATACTTCACGAGCTTGGCAATGCGCTGGACACCGCTAAGACCAAGCGGCGGGAAGTAGTACGCAAAGACGAGGACGCGCCGGGGATCGCTCACACCGTTAGCTCCCTGAGGTCATCGGGAACCCGGGTCAGGTTGTCGCAGCCATCGGGCCGAAGCACGACGATGTCCTCGACCCGGATACCCCACTTGCCCGGCACGTAGATGCCGGGTTCAATGGTTACGACGCTCCTGTCGGGTAGGACATCCTCGCTCGTGGACGCGAGCCGCGGCCACTCATGGATGTCAGTGCCGAGACCGTGCCCAAGGCTATGCACGAAGTTATCGCCAAACCCGGCGGCTTCGATGACACGTCGTGCAAAGCCATCCAACACGCTGGCCGGCAGACCCGACTTTGCATGCTCGATAGCTTCATTCTTGGCGCGGCGAACTACCTCGTAGGCGTCACGAAACTCATTTGATGGTGGGCCGAGACTCAGGACGCGTGTCATGTCAGATGCATACCCAGCCTGGTAGCACCCCATGTCGATGACAACGGTATCGCCGCGCTCCAGCCGCCGGTCTGTCGGGCGGGCATGCGGTAGGGCGCCATTGGGTCCCGACGCAACGATCGGATCGAAAGCCATCGAGTCGGCCCCTCCAAGGAGGCTCTGATATACGATCTCTGCTGCGATCTCTCTCTCGGTTACACCCGGCTGAATACCGCTCACGACACGTTCAAAGACAACCTCGTTGAGACGCTGCGACGCCTCTATGAGCGCAACTTCGTCCTGTTGCTTCTGGGCAACGATCGGATTCATCCATCCAGCCATGGCAACCATGTCTACGCCCGGTGCGTGTCGTTCCACCCGCTCCTTGTCGCGGACCGAAACGACTTCAGGATCAAACAGGAGTCGTTTCCCTGACCACTCAAAGTTAGCGAGACCAGCGAACAGAGGTCCGGACAGCGTATGGCAGTCGAAGTCAACACACTGCTCGGCGCACTGCTCCGTGTATCGTGAATCCGTGAACATCGCCGCAACATCAGGGGCGATGAGGGCAAAACCATTGCTACCCGAGAAGCCAGAAAGCCACCTGATCCTCGGCCTGCTCAGTATCAGCGCTGCGTCGGCGGGTACCTCGGCCAGGTGTGCACGGACGCTCTTTACCTGGTCGCCCATTGCACTAGATAGTGCGGCTGCTGTAGTTGGGCGACTCCTTCGTAATCGCGACGTCGTGCGGGTGGCTTTCACGTATGCCCGACGAGGTGACGCGAACAAACTGCGCGTGGGTTGCCAGCGCGTCGATGTCCGCACTCCCCGTGTAACCCATCGCTGCCCTGAGTCCGCCTACGATTTGGTATACGACTTCACCGAGTGTACCGGAGTAAGGTACGCGGCCCTCGATCCCTTCGGGAACGAGTTTGCTCAGACCGTCTTCAGCATCCTGGAAGTATCTATCAGAGCTCCCGTCTTTCATTGCGCCCAGTGAACCCATGCCACGGTAGCTCTTGAACTTTCGGCCCTCGTAAAGAATTGTCTCGCCCGGACTCTCCTCAACGCGGGCGAAGAGTCCGCCGATCATGACCGTGGATGCGCCTGCGGCCAGCGCCTTTGGCACGTCGCCCGTTTGCTTGATCCCACCATCTGCTATGATCGGGATATCATGTGTGCGGGCCACGGCGGCACACTCCATGATTGCCGACAGTTGTGGAACGCCGACTCCGGCCACAACTCGCGTCGTGCAGATCGAGCCTGGTCCAATGCCAACCTTGATGCCGTTGGCGCCGGCCTCAATCAAGTCCTCCGTTCCTTCTGCGGTGGCCACATTGCCAGCGATAATCTGAAGCGAGGGGTAATGACTACGCGTTTCCCGGACCGCCGCGATCACGCCCTCGGAGTGTCCGTGTGCGGTGTCTATTGTGACAAAGTCGACGCCCGCCTCTACAAGTGCAGCGACGCGGTGCAACATGTCGGCGGTGACACCAACGGCGGCACCGACTCGCAGGCGTCCATGTTCGTCTTTGGCGGCCTTAGGAAAGCGACGTTTCTTCTCAATATCCTTGAAAGTGATCAGACCACGGAGGTGACCTGAAGCATCAACAACGGGCAGCTTTTCAATCTTGTTGATCTGCAAGAGGTGCTCTGCGGCCTCCAACGTGGTGCCCTCAGGGGCCGTGAC
The DNA here is from genome assembly GCA_028284545.1 of Rhodothermales bacterium. GTDB lineage: Bacteria > Bacteroidota > Rhodothermia > Rhodothermales > JABDKH01 > JANQRN01. The sequence goes on from JANQRN010000237.1 coordinate 2,238, forward strand.
CAGCGACTCCTGCGTCATAATCTCAGACAACGCAGTATCAGAATCCAGCTGAAACCGCAGATCCCTGTTCGTTACAATGCCGACGAGTCGTTGTTGGTTGTCGGTGATCGGGATTCCGCCAATCGAGTAGCGCGCCATCATTGCCTTGGCATCGCTGACCGTAGCGTCAGGCTGGAGCGTAATGGGATCCATGATCATCCCACTTTCAGAGCGCTTGACGCGCCGCACCTCCGCGGTCTGCTGTTCGACGGTCATGTTCTTGTGCAGAACACCAACTCCACCCTCGCGGGCGATTGCGATCGCTAACTCTGACTCTGTGACCGTGTCCATGGCCGCCGAGACGAGGGGAATATTCAGCCTGATGCTCTGCGTAAGCCACGAAGCGGTGTCCACCGACCGCGGCATCACGCTCGATCGAGCCGGTACGAGCAGAACGTCGTCATAGGTGAGACCGACGCCCCTGATCTTGTCGTAAAACGGAGCCTGCATGCGAAATTCCAGTGTTTACCGATTAACGACGACTAGCCAGATGGGTCCATATTGCCCGCCTTGAGCCCGGCTGAACGCCTCAGCCGGCTGATTTCCTTCTCAGAAAGGCGTCGCCACCGCCCGCGCCGCAGTCCGGCGAGCGTCAAGAAGCCATATTGTCTTCTGTCGAGGGCAGTTACTTCGTGCTCCAACGCCTCAACCGCCCTTCTTACAATTCGATTCCGCCCCTCGTGAATCTCAAGGGCCACAGTTGTTCGGTCGCCAGGATCGACGTACGCGACATGCCTTGCAAGAAACAGCCCGTCCTCGAGCTCGATGCCCGATCGCAGCGCGTCCAAATCAGCATCCGAAAACTCTCGAGCGGCGCTGACGACATACACTTTCGGAACCTCGTACCGCGGGTGCATCAATCTATTGGCCAAGTCACCATCGTTTGTCACCAACAATGCGCCAGTCGTATTTCGATCGAGTCGACCCACCGGGAATAGTCCACTTCCTTCTCCGCCGGCCTCGGAGACGAGGTCCATCACCGTTGCGCGGCCGCGATCGTCGCGCGTCGTGGTGATCGCGTTTCGCGGCTTGTTCAGCAGAATGTAGTCGAGCTTTCGCGGCGAGACGGTGCGACCATTTACGACAACCTCGTCACCGGGACCAACGGTAGTTCCCATAGCCGTAACGACGACTCCGTTCACCCGAACCAGGCCCCCACCGATTAGCTCGTCAGCCTTGCGTCGTGAGGCGATTCCGCACGAAGCTATGTACTTGTTCAATCGAACGGGCGCGTCGATCGGCGGAGCTTGACGATTCCCCTCCCGTCCAACGTCAGTCATCGCTTCGCGTCGGATCAGCATTATCACCATCAGCGGGATTCGGATTGTCGTTCTCGGGCTCTCCGCTTCCAAGCTGCACGGTCTCCGAAGTGCCAACGGCGCCGTCGCCCTCGACTTCTGTGGCAAGCGGACCGGCAGCGTTGCTGTCCGCGCCCTCTGGCGCGACATTGTCCGGAGACTCGGCTTCTGATGAATCTTGCCTACTTGTCAATTCCGTCGGCTCGTCTCCGCCCGAAGTCTCGAGCCCGAGTCCTTCGCGGAATAGCAATTGCGCGTGCTCCTTGTTGTAAGCGGGGTCATTCATCAGTTCCTCCAGCTCCCGCAGGGTCGGTAGATCTTCGAGCGACGAGAGGCCAAACTTGTCCATGAACTCGGCTGTCGTGGTATAAAGCAACGGACGGCCAACACTATCAGCTCTGCCCGCAATCTCAACCAGCCCCAACTCCAGAAGCTTTCGAATTGCATGATCACAATCGACGCCACGTATATAGTCAAGCTCCGGTTTGGTAGCCGGCTGACGGTACGCCAGAATCGAAAGCGTCTCCAGTAACGAGCGCGAGAGGCGTGTTACCTTCTGCTGGTAGTACAGCGTCTTGACGAAAGGCGCAAAATCTGGTTGCGTGGCCATCCGATATCCGCCGCTCCAGACGTGAACCCGGAATGCCCTGCCGTTAGCCGCGTAATCATCATTAAGTCCCTCGACGGCTCGGGCAATCATTGCAGGCGTCGCGTCAACACCGATGGTGTCGTTAACGATCTCGACAATCTGCTTCTCGCTGATCGACTCCTCTGCCGCAAAGATCAGCGCCTCAACCACGGGTTGGAGGTCAAAACCAACGTCGTCGCCGGCGTTCTCGGTCTCTGAGTTATTCGGCTTCGTCATGTGCGACTCCGTTAGACGATGAGACTTGTGTCTCTTCTACAAATTCAGGGTCATCAGCCATCTGCTGCCTTTCGAGTGAAAAATCATCGGCGCCGCGGCGCACGACGATAGTGATCTCACCTTGACGGGCAAGCTCAAGTACGGCCAGAAATGTGGTAATGATGAACGGCTTCGATCTGCGATCAACAAGCTCGACAAAAGAAACGCTGCCAACCCGTACAAGCGCGGAACGAATAAACGACTGCTGCTCTTCGATCGTGTAGGCTTCTCCCACGACGTCGTGTGTAGGCGTGATACGCGCACGGGAAAGAACGCGTTTCAGGGCCGCGACAAGATCGAAAAGACTTCCGTCTGCAATGATGTCTGGATCGGGCACGATCTCGGCGCGATCCGCGGCTGCACTCGGTCTCGTGAAGAGATTCGCCCGATGCTCAAGTCGCTCGTTCAGCGCTGCGGCCGCCTCCTTGTATCGGATATACTCGAGCAGTCGCTCAACAAGTTCGGTGCGCGGGTCTATCGGCTCGCCCTCGTCGTCCACCTCCTGCGTCGGCATTAGCATACGGGCCTTGATCTGTATGAGCATGGCCGCCAAATAGAGAAAGTCACCAACACCATCAAGATCGACCTGCTCCATCACCTTCACGTAGTCAAGGAACTCCTCCGTGATACTCGCGATCGGGATATCATAGATGTCCAGCTCGTCCCGCTGAATGAAGAACAACAGCAGGTCAAGGGGACCCTCGAAGTGATTGAGCCTGACGCTATAGGTGGTCACGCTTTTGCCTCCGCCTCGGACTTGAACCACGCAACCGTCTGCTGCAATCCCTCCTTCACGGCCACTTGCGGTTTCCAGCCCAACTCGCGCTGACTGTGCCGATAGTCCAACACGCTACGTTGCTGTTCACCTGTACGCGGCGGCGCATAGTTGCTTTCAACATCCGGTGCCACCTCGTCACGGATAATGGAATACAGCTGGTTGACGTTTGTCTCCACAGACGTCCCGACATTGAAGACACCACTGCCGTCATAGTCCAGGCCCGCAAGATTCGCCTGAACAACGTCTGCGACATACACGTAGTCTCGCGTCTGCTTTCCGTCCCCGTAAATGACCGGAGTCTTCCCATTCATTAGACGCTGGATGAAGATGGCAACCACACCCGCATCTCCGTGGGGGTTTTGTCGAGGACCAAACACGTTGCCGTATCGGAGTGCGACGTAGTCGATAGCGTAGGCGTTCTGATAGAAGTACAGGTACTTCTCGGTGGTCAGTTTCGTGATCCCGTAGGGCGAAATTGGCCGCAGAGGGTGCTGCTCATCCTGAGGCGCAAACTCCGGCTCACCGTAGATCGCACCGCCCGTTGAAGAGAAGACAACCTTCTTCAAACCGCTTTTCCGGCCGGCCTCCATCAAGTTGAGGATGCCGCCAATGTTTACATCGGCATCAAAGCGCGGATCTGCCACCGACTTCCTCACGTCCATCTGGGCGGCCAGGTGAAACATGGCCTCGAAGCCGTGATCCTGCACCAGGTCAGCGGCCGCAGAAGTGCGGATGTCCAGTTCGTGAAGAGTCGCGCCTGAGTTGAGGTTTTCACGACGCCCACCAGACATGTCGTCCAGGATGTGCACATCGTGCCCCTTCGCAACCAACGCGTCGGTAACGTGCGAACCAATGAAGCCGGCGCCGCCGGTAACGAGAACCTTCATGACTAAGCTATCTTTCCGGGTCGAAATACCACCTCAGTGTACAACTCAGGGTCAAACAGTTCCTCCGCGATATCGCGGATGTCGTCTGCAGTGACCGAGTCGATGTGGGCGATCGCCTCGTCGAGAGACACATATTTTCGGTAGAACAGCTCCTGACGGCCCAATCGCATCATACGGGTGTTCATGCTCTCCAGCCCGAGCATTATGGAGCCCTTTACCTGGTTCTTGGCCTGAGCCAACTCGCGCGGCCCAACTCGCTTCTGAACCAACATATCGAGCTCGCGACGTATCAACGTCCGTGCCCGATCGATTCGGCTTGAGTCCGTCCCCATGTAGACGCCCCAGTCTCCTGCGTCCAAAAACATGTTGGCGAACGAATAGATGTGATAGCAGAATCCGTATCGCTCCCGGATATGCAGGTTCAGCCGGCTGGACATCCCCCCACCGAGCAGGGTATTCAGCACGACGAGGGGCAGGCGGCCCGACTCGTGAATGCTAAAGGCACGTCCTCCCATAACCAGGTGCGCCTGCTGCGTCGGGACGGTGACTTCTCGCCGTGCCGGCGTATACGTTCGCGGTCTCGCGCGACGGCGGCGGTGTCCCGACGTGAACAGAGTCCCGAAAGCTGATTCCACCTCATTCACGACACGATCGTGCTGCGCATTGCCCGAAACGGCAACGACGATTCGCTCCGGAGAGTACTGTCGGGCTACAAAGTCGAGCAGCTGTGCACGATCAAATCCTGCCACGGCATTCCTCGTACCGAGGATGGGGCGGCCAAGCGCGTGACCGGCGTAAACCGTGTTCTCGAAGATGTCGAAGACATGATCCTCGGGATTGTCCTCGTACATCTTCATTTCCTCGAGAACAACGTCTTTCTCCTTCTCGAGCTCCTTCTTCGGAAACGATGGCGACAAGACCATGTCTGCCAGCACGTCGATCGCGCGTGACAGGTGCTGGTCCAGTCCTCTCGCGTAGAAGCAGGTGTATTCCTTCGCGGTAAACGCGTTAAGGAAGCCGCCGACAGACTCCATGCGCGCGGCAAGATGGTGGGTCTTGCGTCGGCGGGTACCCTTGAACACCATGTGCTCGATGAAGTGGGATATTCCCGCCTCCTTGGGCTTCTCGTCACGACTGCCAACAAAGATCCAGACGCCAACAGAAATCGAGCGAACAGACGGGATGTGTTCCGTGACCACACGTATCCCGTTGCTCAACTCAGTCCGTTGAAACGACTCCTCTAGGCGCACAGACGTTCTCACGGGCCGTTTCGGCCGAGAAGATCCTGCCTTGCCGCTCCGTTTCCTTCTGCTTTGGGCCACCGGCTGTCTTTCGCGCGAACTCAGTTGTCGCGGCGACCACCTCCACGATTGTCGCGGCCGCGACCACCTCCGCGTCGCCCACCGCCACGTCGATCACCGCCGCGTCGGTCTCCGCCTCTGCCATTGGATCGAGGCTTGCGCTCCGGCTCCTCATAGCCTTCGGGCTTCTCAAGGAACGGCTTGCGGCTGAGGCGAAGCTTACCGTCGTCGCGGACCTCAAGGAGCTTGACCTTCACCTTGTCACCCACTTGCAGGTAGTCCTCTACACTCTCGACGTAACCGTAGTCGAGTTCTGATATGTGAAGCAACCCCTCTTTGCCCGGCATGATCTCGACGATCGCACCAAACGGCTGGATGTTGCGGACCGTCCCGTCGTACTCCTCTCCAGCCTCTGGAACTGATACGATTCCCTTGATGATTGCGAGGGCTGACTCGGCGTCCTCGCCATTCGTGGCCGCGATGGTCACGAACCCGAGGCCGTCGCGCTCCTCTATCTCGATTACCGTATTCGTATCGCGCTGAATGCCCTGGATGATCTTGCCTCCAGGACCGATGACAGCGCCAATAAAACTCGGATCGATGCTGATCTGCGTCAATCTAGGCGCGTGTGGAGACAGCGTCGTACGCGGTGCTTCCAGTGTTTCCAACATCGCACCAAGAATATGCTCGCGCCCACGTCGTGCCTGTTCCAGGGCGTTCACCAGCACATCGCGAGATAGGCCGGCGATCTTGATGTCCATCTGGCAGGCGGTAATCCCGTCCTTGGTTCCAGTCACCTTGAAGTCCATGTCACCAAGGTGATCCTCAGTCCCCAGGATGTCAGATAGAATCGCGGTCCGATTGCCATCACTGATTAATCCCATCGCAATTCCAGCGACTGGCTTTTTCAGCGGGACGCCTGCGTCCATGAGCGCCAAGGCACCTGAGCAGACCGACGCCATTGAAGAGGAACCGTTGGACTCCAGCACATCGGCGTTTATGCGAACCGTGTAGGGAAACTCCTCAAGCGAGGGCAGCTGACCGGCGAGCGCCCGCTCGGCCAGGTAGCCGTGGCCAATTTCTCTACGGCTTGCGCCACGCAGGAACTTCGCCTCGCCCGTTGAGAACGGCGGGAAGCTATAGTGAAGGTAGAAGCGACGGTCAGTTGTGTCGAACACTTGGTCGACAGGCTGCACGTCTTTGCCGGTACCGAGTGTCACCGAAGCGAGGACTTGCGTCTCTCCGCGAGTGAAGACGGCCGAACCGTGTACCCTCGGCAGGTAACTTGTTTCGCACCAGATGTTGCGGATTTCGTCTGTGGCTCGGCCATCGATACGCTGACCTTCTGCCATCACCAGCTCTCGCATCACGTCCTTTTCGACGATCGCGACCGCATCTTTGATCTGGCCTTCCGTGAAGCCTTCAGTAGTCTCGGATAGCTTCTCGCTTCCGTTGTCCGGGTCGTCAACGCCGAGCAAGTCCGCGATCACTTCGCTCTTGATGTCACCTATCCCGCCATAGAACGTTGACTTGTCGTAAGGCTTGCGAATGTGCTCATCAAGTTTAGCCGATGCCATTGACCTGACCTTGTCGACCAGCGCGGCAGGGGGCACTTTCAGGTCGTACTCAATCGGATCCTTCGGACCCGCCTCGCGAACGAAGGCCAACTGTTCGTCACATATCACCTTGATCGCGGCGTGTGCAACGTCCAGCGCCTCGAGCATGTCAGCTTCGCTGACCTCCTCCATTTCCCCTTCAACCATCACGATTGCGTCCAGCTTGCCGGCTACGATCAAGTTGAAGTCGGACTCCTCGAGTTCACTGATCGTCGGGTTGACGACGAATTGACCGTCCACACGACCGACGCGCACCTCAGCGATTGGGCCGTCAAACGGAGCACCCGCCAGCAACAGCGCTGATGAGGCAGCTGCCGCGACTAGTACATCAGCGTCGTTCTCGTCGTCGGCGGAAAGGACGTACGAGATTACCTGAACCTCATTGAGGAAGCCATCGGGGAAAAGCGGTCGGATTGCTCGATCCACAAGCCGACATGTGAGGATCTCTTTGTCTGTGGGACGCCCCTCGCGCTTGATGAAGCCTCCCGGGATCTTACCGGCTGACGAAAACTTTTCGCGGTAATCAACTGTCAGTGGGAAAAAGCCCTGGCCGGGCTTGACAGACGGCGCGACGACTGCCGTCGCAATAATCATGGTGTCACCCAGGCGAGCGACGACCGATCCGCCGGCCTGCTTTGCCAGTCGCCCGGTCTCAAGGTGAATATGGCGCCCGGAGGCGAACTCAATCTGGCGGGTGGTTCCTTGGGGTTTGCTGTTCGACATGTTCAATTCGATATAACTCTACTATTCCTTTTTCTTTCTTCCGTTCTACGCGTTCTCATGCGCGTCGCCGCAACCTCCCTGCCCACACGGGCCAATAAGGTGGAGGCATACAGAAAACGGCATCCTGTTGGATGCCGTCGATCCGCTACTTACGGATTCCTAGCTTCTCGATAATCTCGCGGTATCGCATAATGTCGCGATCCATGAGATAGTTCAGAAGCTGCCGGCGTTTGCCAACCAGCTTCAGCAACCCTCGTCGAGTCGAGTGGTCATTCTTGTGCGTCTTAAGATGCTCGGTGAGGGCATTGATTCGACGCGAGAAGATGGCGATTTGGACTTCCGTCGCCCCGGTGTCGTTGTCTTTCTTGCCGTGCTCCAGCACGAGCTGCTGCTTCTCTTCCTTCGTTATCATTACCAGTTCAAATCAGATTATGCCATTCAGGCGCCTGCCCTTGGCTGGAGGGACCGCGTAATCTGTTAAGATACGACGCTCACGGCCTCGCTACAACGTCGCTTGTCCGTGCGAAGTTGCTCACGGAGCTCCTCTACGCTCTCAAATTTGCGTTCTTCGCGAAGTCGTCGCACAAATTCTATGTGAAGCGTTCGCCCGTAAAGATCTGCATCGAAGTCGATAATATGCACCTCCAGGTGTAGGTCGTCGGCATCGCCAAACGTGGGTCGGAACCCGATGTTCATCATCCCAACCATCAAGCGACCTCGTCCGTCAGGATCGACTCCGCCGCCCGCTATGCGGACGCGCACGGCGTAGACGCCCTTCAAGGGAACCGCCTTACGCGTGTCCGCGAGTTCGAGGTTCGCCGTCGGAAACCCGATCGTGCGACCACGCCCATCTCCAGCGACGACATGACCGCTCAGGCTGTAGTTTCGCCCGAGCCACCGGGCCGCTGCCGACACATCGCCGGC
>JANQRN010000265.1 GCA_028284545.1 Rhodothermales bacterium
CGAGCGCTGTCTGATCTGTACTGTCGAACGCAGCTGGCGTGTTGCTGTCGACGTCAAGCACAGCAAGCACTGATCCGTCGGCGCGGATCACCGGGACTACAATCTCGGATCGCGTGCTCGAGGAGCAGGCAATGTGCCCCGGGAAGGAATCAACATCATCAACCAACTGCGTTTCCTTCTTTTCAGCGGCAGCACCGCAGACGCCGCGCCCGAAGGCAATCCTGAGGCAGCCGTGCGTTCCCTGATACGGGCCGACGATGAGCTCGCCATCGACGTTGCGGTAGAAACCGGTCCAGTCGAAGTAGTCAAATGCGTTGTGCAGTTCACAGGCGACCGACGCCATCGCGGCGATCCAGTCTGTCTCGCCCGTGAGCAGCGCGTCAATACGACTACGGACTTCAGCGTAGGTGGCTGATCGAGCGCCAGCTGTCGCGACGCTCATTCCGAGACTACGACGCCTTTCCAGAAGGCCACATGGTCCTTGATATTGGCGGCCTTCTCCTTTGGTGCCGGATAGTACCACGCCGCATCATCGTTTCGCTGATCTTCAACCACGACGCTGTAGTAGCTCGCTGTGCCCTTCCACGGGCAAACGGTGTTCGTCCCGCTCTCCTCGAGGAACTCGCGCTTTACCGATTCGGGAGGGAAGTAGTGGTTTCCTTCTACGACGATCGTATTGTCGCTTTCGGCGATGACATGGTCGTTCCAGACGGCTTTCATTCAGCAGCTGCGGGGATTGGTCGAACTGACACCCGCTGTAAAGCGTCTGCCGCCTGGATGATCCGGCCAGTCCGGTCTACGTCTGCACCGTCGCTGCCGGTCTCATGGAGTATCCGGTAGGCATCCTCGGCGGTGACCTCGGGGTTGAGCGAGCGCATGACGCCGATCAATCCCGCAACAAGTGGTGTTGCCATCGAGGTTCCACTCTTTAGTCCGTACTCGCCGCCTGGCTCCAGTGACATGATGTTCACGCCCGGTGCCGCTATTGGCCGCGACAGCTTGGTGTTGATGTTTGAGAACGATGCCTTCCGACCGGCCTGATCGATAGCGGCAACAGATATTACACCGTCGATGTTCGACGGCATGTGCAACGAAGCGTCCTGATTCGAATTGCCCGCAGCGGCGACGACGATGACATCACGCTGCTGCGCAAATTCCACGGCCTCAATCACAACGCGCGGCGGGATCGGGGTGAATTCACCGAGTGACATCGAGATGACGTCGGCTCCATCTGTTGTCGCGTCGATAATGGCTTGCGCGATCGACTCCAGCGAACCAAAACCGGCATCGCCGAGCGCCTTGTAAGAGCTGACGTCTACAAATCGGCCTTCCCAGTTCAAGGACGCCATCCCTTTGCCGTTGTTCGTCGCGGCGCCGGCGATGCCCGCGCAGTGGGTGCCGTGACCATGGGCGTCAGTGCTGCCCGGGCTGTCGTTTACAAAGGTGGAGACAATGTCTTCGTGCGCAGCGTCAACGCCGGTGTCCAGTATTGCCACGACCGCTTTGCGTGCGGGAGTGGCTGACTGCAGCAGTTTGTGGGCGCCCTCAAGGTCCGCGACCTGCATCGCCCACTGTTGGGAGACGAGCGGATCGTTTGCCGCGAAGTTCGCAGAGATCGATTCGAGTCGCTCGTACGTCATTGCGGGCGGCAGGAGGCCGACCTCGTCGTTCAACTCCGCATGGTCTACATCGTCGAGCTGCTTTCGCAGCATGTCGAGCAGTTTCTTGACGATGTCCTTCTTGATGCCGGTGATCAGGAAGACCTGTGCCAGGTCTTCGTCGTCGGCAAGTGAAACGCTTGGGAACGCGCGCTCAACCGCGACATCGTACTGGGATAGAATGTGATCGAGTTCGTCGATCGAATCGTCCGGGCCGAGCTCCACGAGGATCGAGACCGTTTCAGCTTCGGCTGCCGGGGCGTGCAAATGCTTCGTGAGGAACGCCGGCGACTTGAAGACAAAGCCAACAAACAGCGCGAGCACTCCCAGGATCAGGAACTGTTTGGCCGGCTGCCGTCGGACCGCCAGTATGGTTGCGCCAACGATGAAGCCGATGCCAACATGTTGCGCCAGTCCGGCGATCGCCCCGCCGATGGAATGTGCTCCGGCGATGAAGTGGAGTGGTACGGATATGACGCCGAGAACAATGCCGGCCATCATCAGGACCGGGTTTTTCTCGTTGCGTCGCGACGAGCCGAGTGCAATTAGCACGACGGCGAAGATGGTCAGCATAGCGGCCAAACCGGGTACCTCAATTAGCGCTGGTGGTCGGATTGCTGAGGCGCGTCGTGCACCTGTAGCGAAGTCAGCTTTACGGGACGTCCCCACATCATGAGCGACGCGCCGCGAGCAGGTTCAAACTTGAAATCTACGGACGCCCCGTTGCGGCGCGCTTCGGCCGGAAGGCCATCGACCGGGAGGTATTGGCCGCCGTCTTCGCCGACGATCCCCCAGAATCCGCCCTCAAAATCCTGGAAAGTGACCTTTCCCTTCATGCGTTGGCCTCGTTGTCATTCCCGTGCACCTGAAGATGGCATTACGGGCGGGTATCCGCAGTGTTTCAGGGCGAGTTTGGCGAAAACCCACAAAAAAAGCCCGCCAAGGCGGGCTTTGAGGAGGAGCGCATTAAAAAAGGCCCGGTTGCGGCAGGCAACCGAGCCTTTCTTAAGGTGGGTTCTCTATGCACATCGATTGGGTCACCAACGCTACGTCAATTGTATCGGCGCCCGCGGCCGACTTCTTAAGGCCAGATCGGGCCTTTTTGCGGCCCTTTTTGCGGATTAGCGAGTTCCGATCGCTAGCAGATTCTCGGGAGCTGCTCGCCGCTGAGCAGTGATAGCACGCGTTCCGCCCCGATGACCGTACGAATGACGACGCGACCTGGGCCCGCCCCGACGGTACCAATAGTGCCGCCGCGGAAATCCGGATAAAGGTCGCCGATCACCTCTTCTGCCGCACTTGCGCTTGCGGGGTCGACGATGATCAGCATTCGACCTTCGTTTGCCACGTAGAGAGGGTCCAGCCCCAGCACTTCGCACGCGGCGCGTACCTGGGGTTGCACGGCGATGCGGCGTTCGTCCAGGTGAAGTTGAACACCGGCGGTCGCCGCAATTTCGTTTGCGGCGCTGGCGAGGCCACCTCGCGTAAGATCCCGGGCACATCGCACTGAGACCGACGCCTCCCGCAACGCCGCTGTGAAGTTGTTAAGGGGAGCACAGTCGCTAACGATGTCCGTCTCGAACTCGAGTCCTTCCCGGGCGGCCATAATCGCCATGCCGTGTCGACCAATGTCACCCGAGACGAGGACCACGTCTCCCTCGCGCACGTTCTCCGTGCTCCAGTTCGTACCGGCTGGACGGATCCCGATACCAGAGGTATTGATGAACAGCTTGTCTCCCTTACCCCGGTCGACAACCTTCGTGTCTCCCGTCACGAGTTCAACACCCGCTGACCTGCACGTGGCGGCAACTGAAAGGACGATCCGCCACAGCAGATCCATTTCCAGGCCTTCTTCGAGTATGAAACCCAGGCTGAGGTACGTGGGGATGGCTCCCCGTGTCGCGAGATCGTTAACGGTACCGCAGACGGCCAGCTTCCCGATATCTCCGCCGGGAAATTCGACCGGGTTCACGACGAAAGAGTCTGTCGTG
>JANQRN010000273.1 GCA_028284545.1 Rhodothermales bacterium
GCCCGATAACGCCGCGGCCCACGAGCAGGCGGCGGGCCTCCGACGCTCTGGGGTTGAGGATTCTGAAGTACAGGTCGTGCGCGACGCTCGACGAAATCACGAGCAGGAGTCCGCTTGCCGTCGAGAGCGCGGCCGCCAGCCCACCCGCTGCGACCAGCGCGATGATCCAGCGCGCCAGCGCGGCCATCTCCGGAGTGGCGAGGACAATTATGTCGCGGTCTGGACCCGAAAGCCCGGCGTCTGTCATCGTGACGCGGCCGTCCCGTCCCTCGTTCGGATTCGCGAGCCACAGGCCGTGGGCGCTTCTGACGTCGGCGAGTTGCGCCGGACTCATGTTGCCGCTGCGAAAGATCTCATTGTCGGCCAGCTGTTCACCACCGTGGTACTCCACGATGCCGTCACCGTCGTCCAGCCAGATGACCAGTCCGGTTTTTTCCCAGTTCTGAAACCACGCGGGTAGCTCGGCTTCGGTCTTGCCGTGCATAGTGTCGATCATCGCGTACCGCGCGAACGCCCCGATAGCCGGCGCGGTCAGGTAGAGCAGCGAGATGAACAGCAGGGCCCAAAAGGCGCTCCATCGTGCGGCGGCCACACTGCGCACCGTATAGAATCGAACAATGACATGCGGGAGCCCGGCGGTGCCGGCCATGAGCGCGAGTGTGACGCAGAAAACGTTGAGTTTATTCCAGCGCCCGACGAAGGGTTCGGTGTAGCTCGCGAAGCCAAGGTCGGCGTGGATCTGATTCAGTTTCTCCAGCAGTGTTGAGCCCTCGCCGAGTAGCTCACTTCCCATCGCGATCTGCGGAACCGGATTTCCCGTCATCTTCAGAGAGATCGCGATAGCTGGCGTCAGAAATGCCGTGATGAGTACCCAGTACTGGGCAACCTGCGTCCAGGTGATACCCTTCATCCCGCCAAGGGTGGCGTACACGAAGACGATCGCGACACCGATGTAAACGCCGATGTTGACGTCGACCTCAAGGAAGCGCGAGAAGACGATGCCAACACCGCGCATCTGTCCGGCCACGTACGTGAAACTCACGAACACGGCACAAACCACTGCGACAATGCGTGCCACATCGGATTCGTACCGATCGCCAACGAAGTCGGGGACGGTGTAATGACCGAACTTGCGCAGGTACGGGGCCAGCAGCAGTGCGAGCAAGACGTAGCCGCCCGTCCACCCCATCAGGTACATTCCCCCGGCGTACCCGAGAGTGGAGATGATGCCTGCCATCGAGATGAAGGAGGCCGCGCTCATCCAGTCAGCAGCGGTCGCCATGCCGTTCGCGGGGGCCGGTATTCCACGACCAGCGACGTAGAAGCCGCGGGTATCGCGCACGCGGCTCAACCACGCGATCACGAGATAGAGCGTGAACGTGACGCCGACGAAGAGGAAGGTCCAGGCTTTGATGCTCATGTCAGCCCGCGTCGGCGAGGTCGCGGTGGTGCGCCGCGTCCATTCGGTTCAGAATCAGCGCGTAAACCAGAATCAGAACTACAAAGACAATGATGCTTCCCTGTTGCGCGATCCAGAATCCCAGCGGGAAGCCGCCGATCGAAAACGCGTTGAGGTAATCCGCAAAGAGCACCCCGCCACCCAGTCCAACAGCTGCCCATACCAGCAGCAGTACGCCCATCACGCGCTTGTTTCGACGCCAGTAACGATTGATGGCATCTACGACAACCGGGTCTCGGGGATCGGGCTGTTCGGGGAAGTTGTCGGTCATCAGCGAAAGAGCAGAAGGAGCCTGTGGGAGGGATTCGCGGCGATTTTGCGCAAGATAGGGGTTGTCGCTTATCGAGAGGGAGGGCGCGCCGATGCTTGAATAATATGTGTTTGTCGAGTGCTACCGCAGATGTGCGATGATTTTTTCTGCTATGTCCCCCCGCCTCGTCTCAAGGTTAGTTCTTCTGGCTTTCGCCGCGTGCGCGTTCACCCCACTGACTGCGCGCGCAACGGTAATGCAGGATCGGTCCGGTGAAGCCGCAAATTCTGAAGTCAAGCGATTTACGGTCAACGCCGAGGGGTCGGAACACCATCGCTTCATGGATGCCGAGTCTGTCGAACGAGCGCAATACCTGGCAGCCACGCTTGACCGCCTTGACATGATTACGCGTGAATCCGACGCCCTGCTTCGCTGGTCCACAATCTCCGAACAGAACAACGCGGGGTTTGAAGTGGAGTACCGGCTTGTAGGCGTAGGGATGGAGTTTGAGTCGGTTGGCTTTGTAGCCGGAGCCGGATACTCGGATGTACGTCGGATGTATCGTTTCGGGGTCAAGAATCTGCTTCCCGGAACACACGAGTTTCGTCTAAAGATCACCGCGCGCGACGGGACGACAACGCTGACCGAACCGATCAGGGTAAACGTGGACGCCGGACCAACGTTTGCGCTTGGCGAAAGTGCGCATGACCCCGCGACTGGCGTTGTCTACGTGCCGTACACGATCGAACGTCCAGGGATCGTCAGACTCATACTTGTCGACAAGTCCGGTCGGCTGTTCGATACTCTAGCGTTCGGCACCCACGAGGCCGGCACGCATGTCGCGTACTTCGACGCTAACCGTCTGGATGGAAGAGCGCTAACGCTTGAGCTGCATACGGAGCATGGATCGACGTCGAGGCCGGCATGCTTCTCGTGTGACATTCCGGAGGCTGACGGTGCGCACAGCCACACTGAAAAGGGACATGAGCAGGACCTGCCGCAATAGCGCGTAGCGTTTACCGGCGAGTACGACTATTGGCTTTCAACCGGGTACAGGGTACTTTTTGATTCCCTCTGCAATTAGTTGAAAGTCGGGAGCCGTATGCACCTGCTGTTCAGTTGTTCGTCGCGTAGTCGATTCGATTTTTCGGCCGCCATAGTTCCCCTCTTCGTTGCGCTTTCAGGCCTCCTCGTTGGTTGTCGGTTGGGTGCGGACGATTCCAGGCGCGGAAACGACCCGTGGGTGTTTCGGTCGGTCGTGGACCTACAGCCGCGGATGATCACGCTGTCGTTGCGTGACGATTTCTGGGTTTCCTACAACACGGCGACTGGTGAGCTGTATCGCGCGTGGCCTGGCGGGATGGACTTCGCCGGCTCGGTGTACAACCAGTCCCACGGCCCGCAACCGACGTCGCGCGGCCCGGCATACGTGACAAACGAGACCGGTGGCCCCTGGCGCGTCCGCACTGGTGACGTCGATGAAATACCCAGCGTCCAGTACAAGGGACATGCTTTACGCGACGCCGGCGAAGGAGAATCCGTCGTCCTCAAATACGTACTGACAACCGACAGTGGCGCGCGCATCTCGGTCCATGAAATGCCGGAGTACGTGGAGGAAGCGCGTCGCCCCGGACTGAAGCGGGTCTTTGAGACCGCCAACGTTCCGCCGGGTGCCGCGGTTATCCTGCGCACCGGCGTGGGAAGTGCGATCACCGAACATGAGCTCGGCGCAAACGATACGACAGTCGTTTCAGCGTTCTACGATCGCGCAGAGGTCGCGCCGTTTTCGCCTGGTACCGAGAATGCTGATGCGCCCTCGGGGTTCGCGCTTGCGGAAAAGCACAACTGCCAGATTTGTCACAACGTTGAAGTTGCAACGGTGGGCCCCTCGTTTACTGCAATCGCGGAGCGGTACGGGTTCACCTCGTTCAACGTCGACAGGCTGTCGCAGAAGGTGATCGCAGGCGGGAGCGGTGTCTGGGGCGACGTAATGATGACGCCACACCCGGATCTTTCGCTGGAAGAGGCGACGGAGCTGGTCGAGTACATCCTTGGTCTTGACGGGGAAATGCTCGGTGATGGGCCGGCAATATCTGGTGTGATGCTTACGCAGGACCAACGCAATAGCGACGGGCGTGGCCTTGCGACAAACGTGTGGCTGTACGCTGGTGGCATCCCGGGTATGGTCCAGCCTTCTCCGTCGGAAGCTCCCATGTATTCGGGTGTCGTGCCCAACCTCAATATCAGCGGCGCCGGCTTTGCGCCGCTGGAGGAGAACTTCTACCTGGAGGCCCGCGGCTCCATCCGGATTGATGAACCAGGTAACTACGTGTTCCGAACGGTTAGCGACGACGGGAGCTTGTTGTACATCGACGGCGCTGAAGTCGTCAACAATGATGGTTTCCACGGTCCGGATCCAGCAGACGGAGAGATCCAGCTGGAAAGAGGCGATTACGAGATCTTCGTCCGGTTTTTTCAGGGGGGCGGTGGGCGGACCCTCTCGATGCAGTGGGTCGCGCCAGGAGAGGAGGCGTTCAGTATTGTCCCGTCAGATGTGCTGACGTACCGCGAGGAGGACCTGCTTCCGGCAGAGCCGTACGTGGCGCCGGAAGTGCGTGTCAAAGGCATCCCCGGCGACCAGCTGCCCTTGATGGACGTGCACCCGTCCTTTTCGCTCGAGACCATCAGGCCCGACGGGTTCGAGCCCATGGTTGGCGGGCTGGACGTCATGGCCGACGGCCGTGTCGCCGTGAGTACCTGGGATCCTGAGGGTGCGGTATACATCGTCGACCCACCCGCGACCGTCGCCTCCGAGGCGGACCGCAACGCAATCACCGTGAAGAAGATTGCCTCCGGGCTCGCGGAGCCCCTTGGGCTCAAGGTGGTAGATGGCGAGATCTACGTTCTGCAGAAGCATGAACTCACCCGGCTGGTCGACAACGACGGCGATGAAGTAATCGACGAGTACCAGACAGTCGCCAACGGGTGGGGTGCGACGGCAAACTTCCACGAGTTTGCGTTTGGGCTCGAGTACCGGGATGGCTTTTTCTATGCAGCGCTCGCTACGGCCATCCTGCCGGGAGGCGCGAGTGCGAATCCCCAGGACCCAGATCGCGGTCGCGTGATCAAGATTGATCGCGAAACGGGGGACTACACGTTCATTGCCTCCGGACTCAGGACGCCCAACGGGATCGGTGTCGGCGTGGACGGCGAGCTCTTCATTGCGGATAACCAGGGCGACTGGCTACCGTCCAGCAAGGTCGTCCACGTGTCAGACGGCGCCTTCTTTGGATCTCGTTCCGTCGACTTCCCCGGAACTGCCGGTGTTCCTGAAAAAGCACCGGTCGTCTGGCTTCCGCAGGGAGAAATTGGCAACTCGCCCAGTACACCGGCCCGCCTGGATGTCGGCCGGTATGCGGGTCAGATGATTCACGGAGAAGTGACTCACGGCGGGCTCAAACGCGTCTTCGTCGAACAGGTCGACGGTGAGTATCAGGGTGCGGTGTTCCGTTTTGTGCAGGGGCTTGAGGCCGGAGTCAACCGTATCGTTTGGGGTGCGGACGACAAGCTGTACGTCGGCGGCATCGGCAACCCCGGCAACTGGGGGCATTCCGGCGGCAACTGGTTCGGGCTTCAGCGTCTCACGTATACGGATGCACCGGTCTTCGAGATGTTGTCTGTTAATGCAAAGAGCGACGGACTGGAACTGACATTCACGGAACCGCTGGCTGCTGGCGACGGGTTTGATTCAGCGGCCTACGAGGTGCGGCAATGGCGATACGTTCCAACGGTCGAGTACGGTGGTCCAAAAGTCGACGATCGGGAGTTGGTCGTGAGAGACGTGCACGTTTCGGAGGACCGTCGTCGTGTGGCGCTTGAGATCGATGGTATGCGTCCAGGCCACGTCGTGTACGTCCGGCTCCGCAAACCATGGATCAGCACAAACGGCAACGGGCTATGGACGCGTGAGGCCTGGTACACGCTCAATCGCATTCCGCGGGCGACTCCCGTTTTCAAAGACGGCGCGTCGGAAGACGCTGTTGGGTCCAACGAACTCACAGCGGCAGAGCAGGCCGACGGCTGGCGACTGCTGTTCGACGGCAGCACGCTCGAAGGGTGGCGCAACTACAACAGCGAGACGGTCGGCTCAGCCTGGCGTGTCGAAGACGGCGCGATCACGATTGATGGCCCAATTGACGAGTGGCAGACCGCAAACGGTGGTGACATCATGACAGACGCCGCTTACGAGAATTACGATCTTCGGCTGCAGTGGAAGGTCGAACCTGGCGGAAACAGCGGCATCATCTACAACGTCGTGGAAGACCCGAAGTATGAGTACGTGTGGGAGACGGGCCCCGAAATGCAGGTCCTCGATAACGATGGCCATCCGGATGGAGCGATCCCCGGGCATCGTGCCGGCGAACTGTACGATCTTGTGATTCTACCTTATGAGCCAGTGAATCCGGCTGGAGAGTGGAATGACGCGCGCATCGTACAACAAGACGGGCTCGTCAGTCACTGGCTGAACGGGCACAAGCTGCTTGAGGTGCAGATCGGTTCCCCGGAGTGGGAAGCGATGGTTGCCGCGAGTAAGTTCATCGAGATGCCGGACTTCGGGAAGGCGACGGCCGGTCATATCGCGTTGCAAGATCATGGCAACCGGGTTTGGTTTCGGAATATCAAGATCCGCGAACGCTAGGCGCCGTGGGGTAGAGGAACGCTGATGTTTGGTTTTGACGCGACATCAGTTGGCCTTGTCCTGTCGATCCTTGGGGTCGTTCTCGGAGTCGTCGCGTCGGGTCATGTACTACTGAACAAGCGGCGACCCGAGTCAGCCTTCGGTTGGGTGGGCGTCTGCCTGTTGTTTCCGGTCGTGGGCCCTGCGATCTACTACGTGTTTGGTATCAACAGGGTGCGGACTCGGGCTACCAAGCTCCGCGCCGGGGTTGTGCCCGTCGAACACCGCCTGGCGTCGGTACCCAACGCGGAGCGCGGTGTTGCCCGCCCCGGCACGTTAATCGAAGGTGTCGCGCCGGTGGGTGGCAACAGCGTCCAGGCGCTACGGGACGGTGAGGAAGCATTTCCGGCCATGCTCGAAGCCATCAAGGGGGCGGGGGAGCGCGTTCTGCTCTCAACCTACATCTTCGAGAGCAACAGCGCGGGCATGCATTTCGTCGATGCACTCGCCGATGCCACCGCTAGGGGAGTTGAGGTCCGCGTCTTG
>JANQRN010000274.1 GCA_028284545.1 Rhodothermales bacterium
ATTTCACGTGGCCAGCTGTGATTGAGCGAAACTATCGGCCTCTGCTGACCAAGGCCGCTGCGACGGCCGCCAACTCTAGCTAACAGCGCTTAAATCGACTATGCCCGTTGACCGTGTTGCAATCATTTTCGACGACCAGACGCGCCCGGAGACCACCGGCGTCTACTGCCGACGCGCGCTGGAACAACTCGTTGACGTACAGCACCTTCGACCATCCGAACTATCCAAGTTGGGTCCAGGAGAATTTGACCTCTACGTCAACGTCGACGACGGACTGCAGTACGACTGGCCAGACCACCTGTACCCGTCATGTTTCTGGGCGATTGACTCACATCTTGATTTCGAGCGCTGCTTGCAGCGGTCGCGGGCCTTTGATTTCGTCTGCGCGGCGCAGCGAGACGGCGCCGACCGCCTGCGGCGAGCAGGCGTTTCAAATTGCCGGTGGCTTCCCTTGGCCTGCGATCCCGACGTCCATCGGCCCCACGAAGTCGAGAATCGCTTTGACGTGAGCTTTGTGGGAAACGCGTTGCCCGGAGAACGCTCAGCACTCCTGCACCTGCTGAGCCGAGAGTTTCCGCGCCACTTCATCGGGCAGGCATACTTCGACGAGATGGCACAGATTTATTCGGGATCGCAAATCGTCTTTAACCGTAGCGTGCGAAACGACATCAACATGCGCGTCTTCGAGGCTTTGGCGTGCCGTTCGCTGCTTGTCACGAATGACTTAACTGGCAATGGCCAGGCCGAGCTCTTTCAGGACGGCGTCCATTACGCTACATACTGCGACGCCGAAGAACTTGTCGACAAGATCAGGTTTTATCTGGCCAACGACAAAGCTCGTGAGAAGATTGCAGCCACGGGCCATGACGAAGCAGTTGCCAAACATACCTACCGGCATCGCATGCAAGAAATGTTGCATCTTGTTGCCGAGCAGACCAACGGTAAAGCAACACGCGCAACGCAGCAACAGCTGGCGTTCACAAGCTCGGCCGATACCCCCGACGGGTTGCGAAGGGTTCCACCTGACTCAGGCGCCATACGAGATCGGTCGTACTTCCACTGGACACGACCGGAACTACTGCCGTTGGTGCCAGAGACAGCTACCCGCATTCTTGATGTTGGATGCGGTGCCGGCGCACTGAGTGCAACCATCAAGGCGCGCCAGCAGTCTACGATTGTCGGCATCGAAGGCGATGAAGTGGCGGCGGAACTCGCACGCGACAGTCTCGACGAAGTCCTCATCGGCGACGTCGAGACTGCGGGCTTCGATTTCGCTGAGGATTCCTTTGATTGCGTTATCTGCGCTGATGTTCTCGAGCACTTACGCGACCCTGCCGGACTGCTTCGACGAATCCGCACTTGGCTTGCGCCCAACGGCCTCGTGGTTGTTAGCATTCCCAATGTGCGCCACTATAGCGTTATCGCCGGTCTGCTAGACGGGAATTGGACGTACGAAGCTGCCGGGATACTCGACCAAACACATCGCCAATTCTTCACCCGTCGCGATTTTGAGCGATTGCTCATCGCCACAGGCTTTAGCGTCGAAGACGTAGCCTGCGTCCCTGGGCCTGGATATGCCGAGTGGACGGAAGCTGGTTCGCCCGGCACAGTCTGTGTGAATCGTCTAGCCATCACTCAACTGCCTACTTCCCAAGCCGAGGAGTTCTACGCCTATCAGTTTCTCTTCTCCGCTCGTCCAAACCTTACATGTTCATCGAGTACCAGATCTCTGAGCGCGAGGACGTTCACGAATACAACTCAAGGCGATGATCAAGTCGGACACCGCCCCAATTGTGCGACGA
This sequence comes from Rhodothermales bacterium, assembly GCA_028284545.1. Classification (GTDB taxonomy): domain Bacteria; phylum Bacteroidota; class Rhodothermia; order Rhodothermales; family JABDKH01; genus JANQRN01. The sequence continues at coordinate 1,803 of JANQRN010000274.1, forward strand.
GAAATGCGAGTGATACGTTCAATCTCTTGTACGTGGCCCAGTTCGATCGCCCATCGACGCTTGCCAGCTATGTCACTGCCGCGCTGCGACGAGCTGGACACCAGGTAACGCCGCGGCACGAGTTTTCGGTCGCTTCCCCCGACGCGCTCGTCGACGAGCTTCACAGCGGGGGGTTTGACTGCATGCTCTTCAGCAAAGGCCGTATCGGTCCGCGTGCCTACGCGCGTGTCGACCTTGAAGAGGATGGTGGCGACGAGATCTGCAAGGCACTCCGGTCTGCGAAAGTGCCCTGCTACATGTGGTACGTCGACCGGGCGTACCAGTACAGTTTCGAGCCGCGTCGAGAGGCGTGGATGCGCAAGGTCGCTCCGCTATGCCGACTCGCGTTTGTGACCGACGGGGGTCTCGCCAAGACAACCTGGGCAGATTGGCACCTCCTGCGGGAGGGAATTGCGCGTGAGACGGTTGAGACCGTCGACGTATCGGAGGAGGAACGTCTTCCGGTCGGATTCATCGGACAGATCTACGGAGATCGCCACGAAGAGCTTTGGCCGATCGAGGCAGAGTTTGACCTCAGCCGAATCGACAATGCCTTCGGAACCAGCCTGAGTCGTGAAATCCGCCGTCACAAGATCGTCATCGGCCCGAAGTTCCCAAGCGCCGACGGATACTGGAGCAGTCGTATCTATATAGTCCTGGGCCACGGTGGGTTCTTCTTGGCCCCGGAGGTCGTGGGCATGCGCGAAGAGGGATTCATTCCTGGCGTCCACTATGCACCGTTGGGGGAGGACGTGATCGCCGACATTGAATATTGGCTGGCCCGGCCGAAGGAACGTGAGGCGATCGCCCGTGCCGGACAGGAGTTCGTACTTGAGAATTGCA
>JANQRN010000286.1 GCA_028284545.1 Rhodothermales bacterium
CGGTCCTCCATGCGCTCGAGCGCAAGGCGTCGACTGGGCGGAAGACTGCGACTGTCTGCAAGGCTCGCCACGATACCGCCGGAGTGACACGTGTCGAGAATCAACGCTTGCTTCAGCGCCGGTACGCGGCCCAGGTACGCGTTGAGTTCGCTCCCGGATATTGTCGTTGACCGCCTAACGACAGGGTCATCAAGCTCTCCCGTCGCGGCATCCTGGGTCAGGTAGTGGAAGTCCCCTTCCGCACCGCCGTGCACGACGCCGTGTCCTGCGAAGTACACAACGGCAACGTCGGCCGGACTCGCCTCCGCCATCGCCTCCAACGCCGCCAGAATGTTGTCGCGGCTCGCCGTCGGCGTATCGGGATCTGAAGTCAGAACCGACACGTCGACGCGGCCATCAAAAAGCTTGTCTGCGCCGATCGCAAGCGCATTCGCGAAGTCTCTCGCATCGCTCGCGGCGAACATGAGATCAAGGTCTGTCCCCTGATAGTCGCTCACGCCGACGACAAGCGCCCGCAGCGCGATCGGCGGAAGCTCGATCTCGGATCGAGGCGTGTACCGCTTCTTGACCCCACGACTGTGTAGATAACCGTCGGCGTTGTAGACAACAACCTCAACTTCGTTCTCGACGCCAGGAAGCAGGAACGGCGACGCACTGACGTCCACGTTCAATACGCCACCGTCGAGCGTCGACCGACGACCCTGGCGCGCATCCGGAATCGCTTCCTTTCCATTAACGCGCACGACAACTCGTCCAACACCACCGCCCCGCTCTGTCAAGTTGATCGTCAGGTTGCCGTCAGCGAGATCATGTTCGGAAACCGCAACCGCCGGCCAGAGATCAAGCACGTTTTCCCGGATCGTTGGTACCTGTCGAAGGGGCTCCTCATACGTCCCAACAATCTTCTGCATAAGGCCCGGATCGTAGTAGCGGTCCTTCAACTGGCCCAGCGCGATAACCTCGTTGTCGACAACCCAGTGCAGGCCGTCGACGTCCCCGCCGTTCGACCCGTCGAACCTGCCGTCCTCGTCGATGGCGACCCAGCTCCCATCCCGGAAGCCAATGAGGGTAGCGACAAGTGCAAATGGCCCACCGCCGCCGCCGGTGCTGCGGCGCCAATATCGAATCGTAGTGTCGCCGCCGGCGCTAACGAGGAAGCTACCATCCGGACTGTAGCTCAGGTCCGAGACCCAGGTGGAATGGCCCCGAAGCTCTTGCAGCTGACGGCCGGAAGCTACGTCCCAGATCCGCAACACACCGTCATACCCGGCAGACGCCAACTCCTCGCCTGACGGATCGAAAGCAACCGCGTACGAGTACTCTTCGCTTGCACGGGAATGCCAGGCCAGACTTTGCTCCGCGAGGCTCCACACCATCACGACTGGCGACGACGTGCCCATAGCCAACAACCGACCGTCCGGACTCACATCAAGGTCATCCACTCGCAACGCGCCCTCCGTAAGCGTGGTGTCGATCTTGCCGACCTGCCGCGACACACCGGTCTTCAGGTGCGTGACCCGGATGCCCCCCTCGATATCAACCGTGGCGATCTGGTCGCCCGGCGGTACAAACGCCAGACGTTGAACGCGCGGTCCGGGCACGTTAACCGGAAGGATTGCCAGGGGCGTGTCCGCAGATGACGCGACAACGCGACCACCCATCAAGCCGGCCACGAGCTGCCCGTCCGGCGAGTATACTGACCTCAAGGGCAGCGCACCTGCTGCGGTGGCAGCAGTGTCAGTCGGCTGGATTTCTCGTCGCTGCGCGATATCCCAGAAGCGCCGACCAGACAGGCTGTAGATACTGCCGGTGTCGACCGCAATACTGGTTCCGTCGGGTCGCACAGCCACCGAGACGGCTCCCTCCGAGAATCGCGTCAGCGGAGTCTGCTCTGACAGCCTCGTGAAATCGAACAACCTCAGGAAGCCGTCGTCGGCGACCGACGCAAGCATGTCTTTGCTGGCCCCGAACGAAAGGCCACGAACGATGGAGGTTGTCGGTGCGAGGACCATTTGCCGCTCACCCGTGGCCATGTCCCAGAGCGATATTTCGCCACTGCGGAACGCGGTTGCGAGAACAGATCCGTCGGGGCTGACCGCCATGCTCTCGGCCCAGCAGTTCCTGTCGGATTCTGAACACCCTTGTACCGACCAGACCTGGGCCTTGGACTCGGCGTCGAAGACCGTGATGGTACCGTCCAGTGACATGGATGCAAGACGCAGACCGTCAGGCCCAAACGCGAGTGCTGTAACGCCCGATCCGCGCACGACCGCGTTGGCGGCTTCGTTCTCAAGTGCAACGATGTTGATGTCGGGCCAATCAGCACCAAACGCTAGCAACCCGCTCGCTCTCGAGAGGGAAACAGGGCCGCGCTTCGGAATCGTCGACGTCGCATGAAGCTCCTGCTGCGTGGCGACATCGAGAATTATCGCTGACGTATCGCCTCGAACCAGCACGGCTGCACCATCTCCCCCGCCGTAAAGCGCGCCGGTGATCGGCCTCGGGACGCGCGCCGCATCGCGGATCTCCCAGCGCGTGGGCCGCTGTTCGAAGCCAGCGACCACAATGTTCGATCCCGACGCGTCAGGCACCATCAGCGTTATCTCGTCGTCTACATCAACGAGAATCTCGGAATCGCTTTGAGAACGCGGGTCCCATCTCCGCACGGTGCCGTCCCAACTCGCGGACAGCAAGCCGCCGCCCGTCGTGAACGCAAGCGCCGTGACCGCTTCTTCGTGACCGGCGAGCGTCCGAAGTTGTCTTCCCGTCGCGACGCTCCAGATGATTATGGACCGATCAGCGCTTCCGCTGGCCAGGACGCTTCCGTCCGGCGAGAACGCCAGCGCGTTTACACCAACGGCGTGGCCGGTCTGAACGACGAGCTCGGGAATCTGGGCAGTGCCGTCTCGAGGCAAGCAGACGGCCAGTGCGATCAGCAGGCAGAGGCGTGGCAAAGCGAGACCTGGGCGTGAGGATGTCACCAAGGTAAGGCGCGCCGGGGCGCGATTTCCAGAACTGCCCAGGGACGACACGACCCGGGATCCAGCCTGCCGTACCTTGCAGTTTGGACCCAGTCGACGCAAACTCACTCATACTGAGGACTCGTGAAAGCACTCGTCGCCGCAAGCCTGATCGTCGCGTCATGCCTTATCGGCTGCGCCCAGCCCGAAACATCTGCGCCCGCCGACCACGCACAATCTGTGTGGGCTGTGGACTTCATCCGACTCCTTCCGGGTGGCGCTGAAGACTACCTCAAGAATATCCGCGGTAATTGGGCGCAGGCCCGAGACATCGCCCTCAGAAACGGTGACATCCTCTCGTTCAACGCCCTGCGGGCTGCCGATGACTCGAGCCTCGGCTGGGATATCATGCTGATGACCGAGTACACCGACTCAACCACTTGGACAAATCGAGAGGAGATCTTCGCGCAGATCTTTGACTCAGCCGAGTACGAGCGGGTGCAAATTGACCGGCCTTCGTCAGAGCTGCGGGAGTTCGTGAACGGAGCTGTGGTCCTCCACCCGATTGTGACCAATGGAGCGCGAAAGAAATGACATGGAAGACACGCCTGCTTGTTCGTGAAAGCATGTTCACTGCCACGGCATTTACGCTCGCCGGGTACATGTATTTCTACCTGACTTTCTGGGCGGCGGAGGATCTTCTCAAGCCGGGTGTCCTGACGGACTACCTGAGAAGTCCGGCAGTTCACGTCGAACTTCTCGGCATGGGAATCTTGTTCGGCGCTTTGATTGGCGTCATCAATCGCGTAACCGAAACGCCCCGGCTGAGGCAACGCCCGCTGTCCCATGTGGTCGCGATACGGACGGCACTCTACCTGCTCGGGCTGGCCTTCGTCACACTACTGCTGATTGTCGTCTTCGCGATCTGGATCCTGCCGCGCGAAACACTGATCGAGATGTATACGAGCATCCCGGCCAGGTTTGGCATTGCGTTCACCATATGGATGGCGATCGTTGTCGGCGGAATCAACCTTGCACTCGAAGTGGAGCGCGTCCTGGGACCAGGTAACCTCTGGCGGCTCTTCATCGGTCGGTATCGACGACCGCGTGAAGAGAGAAGGGTGTTCCTCTTTGTTGACCTCATGAGTTCGACGACAATCGCCGAACAGCTTGGAAACGAATCATTCAGCGAGCTACTGCAGAGTTGCTACCAGGATCTCAATTCCGTCGTACTGAGATACCAGGCAGATGTCAACCAATACGTCGGCGACGAAGTTGTGATGAGTTGGTCGTCTGACGCCCGGGACGAGAATCTCCGGGAAAGTGTGTTGACGTCCTTCGCCTTTGAAAAGGTTCTGCTCGAGAAACGTGACTGGTACGTCGAGCGGTTTGGCGTCGCCCCTAGATTTCGATCAGGAATTGCGGTCGGTCCGGTAACGGTTCTCGAGGTAGGCGACGTCAAGCGTCAGATCGCCTTCCATGGTGACGTTCTTAACACCGCCGCGCGGTTGCTCGAAGTGTGCAAGTCGCGCGGAGAGAGCATCATCGCTTCCGCGGCAATTGGTGACAGCCTGAGCGGCGATCCGGGGTTCGAGACGCAGTGGCTGGGCGAAGTGCCGCTTCGCGGGAAGATGCAGCCAATTCGGGCGTGCGCCCTCCGGACGGCCGAACCCGTCGCATAGCGATTCGCCGACCGCTGTCCATGAGCCCCGGCGGCGAGCCCCGGGCGCAGGTTTGTGCACATTGTACCTTACGCGCATTGTGCAATGGCGCGACTGGTACCCTTCTCACCCGATCACCCCGGCGACCATGAAAACGCTTGCCTGCGCTCTCTGCCTCACCTTCCTGACCTCCCCGGGTCTCAGCCAGGACTGGAGAGTCTTTGGTACCGGCATGAATGGTGAAGTCGACGCGCTACTCGAAGATTCGGTAAATGCGATCCTGTACGCCGGGGGCTCGTTCTCTGCGGCCGGTGGCAACGCAATCGCGAACGTTGCGCAGTGGGACGGTACCAGCTGGACCGCTCTCGGAAGCGGCGCAAACTCCGTCGTGAACGACCTGGCCATGTTCAACGGCGAGCTCTACGCGGTTGGCAGCTTCAGTAGTCCCGGCAACCACGTCGCCAGGTGGAATGGCTCGAGCTGGGTCGCCGTCGGCGGCGGAATAAACGGCTCGTCGTTCGCTCTTCAGGTTCTGAACGGCGCCCTGTATGTCGGTGGAGCCTTCTCGCAGGCCGGAAGTGTACCGGCGAACAACGTCGCCATGTGGGACGGCACCAACTGGTCAGCGTTGGGATCGGGGGTGGATGCAGTTGTGCGTACGCTCGGAGTCTATGACGGTGAACTGTATGTTGGCGGCGACTTCGTCAACGCCGGCGGATCGGCCGCCAACCATATCGCGAAGTGGGACGGTTCCGCCTGGTCTCCACTTGGTACAGGAACCGACAACGCGGTGTGGGCGCTACAGGAGTTTGGCGGCGAGTTGTTTGCGGGCGGACTGTTCAACTCGGCCGGAGGCGTGACGACAGCGGTGCGCATTGCCAAATGGGACAAGAGCAACTGGTCCGCCGTTGGGTCGAGCTTGAATAACAGTGTATTCGCACTGGCTGTCTACGACAACGAACTCTACGCCGGTGGTTTCTTCGAGTTGATCTGGGCTACCTCGACCCCGGCTAGCCGCATTGCCAAGTGGAATGGTTCAACATGGTCCGCAGTCGGGGGTGGCGTCAACGACGGCGTCTTCGCCCTGCTCGGCACATCGTCGGCTCTTTACCTCGGCGGTGCATTCTCAACTGCTGATGCCGTCACGGTCAACAACATTACGGCGCTGGGGAACCCGCTGGCCGTAGGCACTGAAGATGATGGCGGATGGCCGACGCACGACCAACCGACGGTCGCGACCTACCCCAATCCCTTTGTGGGCTCAACCGTCTTGCGCTTTGAACTCGCGTCAACTCAAGATGTCGAGATCGAAGTAGTGGACCTCCTCGGACGGCAGCTCAGGTCTGACGCGTTGCCGAGTCGGCCCAGTGGGATAAACGAGTACGTGCTGGATGCGCGCGGCTGGAGTAGCGGACTGTACTTCTACAAAGTCACCTTTGCTGATCGCGTCTCGACCGGGACGATCGTGGTGGGCAAGCGGTAAGCGCGAGCCAGTCCTCCTAGAACCGCCACACGGCAGCCGGCTCTCCCGCAGAGAACACTTCCTCGACGTAACATCCCGTCTGCGGCGCCGGCGGGGCGTCACCCTCCACTTCTCCGTTGTCTACGATGCGGTAGGATATCACGCCGTGCAGTTGCTCGTCGGCCAGTCGCAGGATCGCTGAGTTTGGATGATCGATCCGCCACCACGAACCGCTGGGCCGGC
>JANQRN010000294.1 GCA_028284545.1 Rhodothermales bacterium
CGAGAAGCAGTTCTCTGGAGTGTCTCGCGAGATGGTGGACGCGTGGCGGTCTGATATCCTGCCGATTGAGGTGCTGGGCGTCAACCGCGTGGTGGGGGACCTGGTAAGCGCATTTCATTACGAAAGGCTGCCCGACCCGTCTACCCTGAGTCTGCCGCGCGGGTATCCGCTGAGGAAACTCAGGCAGATGAGGTACATGCTGGGGCTTATCCGCGAAGCTTCGCAGCGTGGTTCTCACTGATCAAGGCTCGCGTTCGTTGCTATTGTCGCCTTTCTGAAGAGCGGCAGATCGGTTAGCGGCACCCTGAAGTGGTGCGTTGCCAGCGGTTCGATCTCGGTGGCAAGCCCTAGCCGCTTGCGGGTCGCGTGAAACAGCTCACTCAACATGCGAGACCATTCCCCCCTCCCGCTCATGCGTACACCCCAGCGGGAATCATTGAGTTTGCCGTCGCGCAAGTCCGCAATCCGGTTGACTATTCGGTTCACGCGATTCGGATAGACCCGCTCAACCCACTCGAGAAACAGGTCGGCCACTGGGCCCGGCAGCCTGACAACGATGTAGTTGGCGACAGATGCCCCTGCGTCAGCGGCCTGCTTCATGATCGCCGGGAGTTCTTCGTCGGTCAGACCGGGGATGATTGGGGCTACGTTTACGCCAACCGAGATACCGTTGGCTGCCAGCCGCTCGATCGCCTTCAGTCGTGCCGCGGGCCGACTCGTGCGCGGTTCCATTTGCTCGATCACCTCGTCCTTCAGACTCGTGATCGAGACGGTCACGTGCACGAGGTTCATCGACGCAAGCTCCGACAGGACGTCGATGTCGCGAGTGACGAGCGCGTTCTTGGTGATGACACATACCGGGTTCCTGAAGTCGCGGAATACGCGAAGGCAACGACGTGTCAGTTCAAGCTTGCGCTCGACGGGTTGGTACGGATCTGTGTTGCCCGACATCAAGACGAGTTGCGGCTCCCAGCTTTGCTTCCGAAGGTGCCCGGCGAGTAAGTCAGGCGCGTTGTACTTGACTACGATCTTTGATTCGAAGTCGAGGCCGGCCGAGAAACCGAGGTACTCGTGCGATGGGCGAGCGTAGCAATAGATGCAACCGTGTTCGCATCCGCGGTAAGGATTGATCGAAAAGGTGAACGGGAGATCCGGGCTTGTATTCTTTGCAAGAATGGTGCGCGACGTGTCCGCGATGAACTCTGTGGCAATCTGTCGCAGGTCATTCTCGTCAAGCGCCGCGGGGTCCTCAACCACATGGTGTCTGTTGAACCTGTTTGCGACATTCAGCGCGGCTCCGCGTCCACGGCGAGCCGGCAACGGATCAGGGTCGAAATTCGCCCGCTCTTCCGGGTTCAGGCTTGTTTGGCCGCGACGATTATCGTGCATTTATGCGCGCTTGGAGGGGTTGCACATAATATACACATATTTTAACGTGTTGCGATGGTGACCTGTCTAAGGGTCGTGAGTTACCGAGATGATGTACTTGGCGTCGCTCGCTTGTTGGTGTTGGGTCAGCGGGATTATCTCGACGCTTGTTGCAGGGTACTTGCGCTGCAGCGAGGTGATTTCGTCGGTAAGATCTCCGCCTTTTAGCGCGAGCAACTCCGACGCCCATTCCCGTCGCGACTGCGCCTCGGGCCGTTCCCGTGTCGGATCGTCTCCGGTCTTTCGGCGCGGCTTTGCGATGCGACGGTGCCAGCTCCACAGCGTTACCAGGGGAGCGGTTGCGCGGGAAACAGACAGATCTGCGTTCCCGTCCCACTCTTCGGCACGCGTGTGGATGGCCCGAATATTCGTGAGTCCCAACTTCGAGACCATGTCGTTGACCGCGTTGACCTTCTTCCCCCTTGCATCGATGGCGGTGACCCGAATACTGGGGCAGGCAATGGCGAGTGGGATGGCGGGGAGTCCTCCGCCGGTACCCCAGTCTACTACATGCGCATCGTTTGGGAGGCGTCTACGTGTGAGGGCCAGGCAATGACGAACGTGTTGCTTGATTCCCTCAGCGGAAAGTCGCCGTGACACCAGGTTGACCTTTTCATTCCAGGCCGCCAGCAACGCGGTGTACTGCGCCAGCAGGCCCGCTTGCGCCGCGCTTAGCGGTGCGGTGTCGTTAGGTACCTGCTCTGGCTCAATCTGGCTCACGCCCCGGATGCCGCGTCTGCGGTTGCTCGCGCGCGACCCGGACCGCGCTTGCGCTTGAGCAGCACCATTAGGACGGATACATCTGAAGGGCTGACGCCGCTAATCCGGGAGGCCTGGCCGAGGTTGTCGGGCCGGATCTTGGAGAGCTTCTCTCGCGCTTCCATCGAGATGTTCTTTACTTCTGCGTAGTCAAAGAGGCGTGGAATACTCCACGATTCGAGCTGCGCCATTTTCTCGACGAGCTCGTGTTCACGGCGCAGATAGCCCGAGTACTTCAACTCAGTCTCCACGTAGTCCACGATGACCGGATCGACGTTGTCTGTCGCGGCATCGTGGCCTGTCGCGGTCAGCAGTTCTCGGAGTTTGACCTCTGGTCGCAGGGTGATTCGCGACAACCTTTCCGGACGTGATATTTCGTTCGTGCCGCGTGCCGTCAGAAATGGATTGACGAGCGTGGGCTGTGCGTTGTGCCGCTCCACGTAGTCGCGAACACTTTTCACGGCATCTCGACGCGCCTGCATGCGACGCAGCCTCTCTGCTGAGACGGTGCCGACCTCATGCCCAAGCGTGGTTAGTCGAAAGTCGGCGTTGTCCTGGCGCAACAGCATGCGGTGTTCGGCACGTGACGTGAACATCCGATACGGTTCGTCCGTCCCCTTCGCGACGAGGTCATCGATCAAGACGCCGATGTAGGCCTCCGAGCGTTTCAAAATCAGCGGCTGTTCACCGCGGATGTATCGGGCGGCGTTAATTCCGGAGATCAGCCCCTGCGCGCCGGCCTCTTCGTACCCGGTCGTGCCGTTGATCTGGCCAGCGAAGAAGAGGCCATCTACATGCTTTGTTTCCAGCGAGTACTTGACCTGGTATGGGGGAAAGTAGTCGTACTCGATTGCGTAGCCCGGGCGCAGGATGTGGGCGCCCTCGAGTCCGGGCACCCTACGGAGCGCGGCGGTCTGGACTTCTTCCGACAGGCTCGTGGAAAACCCGTTTACGTAGACTTCGTACGTGTCCCAACCTTCAGGCTCCAGGAAAAGTTGATGCTGGTCCTTTTCTGCGAATCGGTCAATCTTGTCCTCAATTGAGGGGCAATACCGCGGCCCGCGGCCCTCAATCCGCCCCGCGAACATCGGGCTCTCGTCGAAGCCGGTGCGCAGCAAGTCGTGGACCTCGGGATTGGTGTAGGTGATCCAGCAGTTGAGCTGCTCCTCTGGAAGGGAGTCGGTCAGGAAGGAAAATGGACTTGCGTTTGGGTCGCCGGGTTGGGCTTCGACGATGTCGTAGTTGATCGTTCGGCCATCGATGCGTGGCGGCGTGCCCGTTTTGAGTCTGCCGCTTTCGAACCCAAGCCTGTGTAGCGCCCCCGTGAGTCCGGTAGAGGCGCGCTCGCCCATGCGGCCGCCACCATAGTTCCGGGCGCCGATGTGTATCAGACCGTTCATGAACGTGCCACTGGTGAGAATGACCGCGCGTGCACCAAACGTCTGGCCCAGTTGTGTGGTGACACCTGTGACACGACCGTTCTTGACGACCAGATCGGTGACCATGTCTGCGCGCATCGAGAGTTGTGGAATCTCTTCGAGCATCTGACGGATGGCGGCCGCGTACATCATCCGGTCGCACTGCGCCCGCGGGCTCCATACAGCCGGGCCCTTGCTCTGGTTTAGCATCCGGAACTGGAGCCCAGACCTATCCGTCGCGAGCCCCATAAGCCCGCCGAGCGCGTCGATCTCTCTGGCAATCTGGCCCTTCCCGATACCGCCGATAGCCGGATTGCAGGACATCTGACCGATCACGTTCAGGTTCATCGTGATGAGAAGCGTCCGCAACCCGCAATTCGCTGCTGCCGCTGCGGCTTCGGTCCCGGCGTGACCGCCACCAACGACGATCACGTCGAAGCCTGGTGTCGACTGGGCAGAAGGCAATATTTGGGGGGCGTCGTGGGACATGGTTCGGGCATGCTGGAATGACCGCGGCAGGAGAAATGTTGCAGCCGCCATAGCGGGTCACGCGTCATGGCGATGCTTTCGGCCAGTATCTCCCCGGGAGGCTCAGGCCCGACTGTGGGCACAAAAAAGAAACCGACCCCCTTTCGGAGGTCGGCCCTTTTGGGTGAAGAGCCCACGTATCAAAGGCCCCTCAACGACTATATCGTAAATACTGCAATAATAAGCTCATAGATGAACGATAATTTCAGTACCGACGGATATATCGGGTTCTGGCGAAAAACAACCTGTTTGGCTCCAGGACTGCGGACGCTTGATGCACTCCCTGACTGTTATATTTCGCTTCCCGGAAATCGCCCCACCCCGGTCCCGAATCGCGCATGGACTGCACGGTCCTAGTCACTCACTATCAAACGCCAGACTTGCTGGAAGTGGCGGTTTCGTCGTTCCGAGCGGCGTATCCGGAGATCTCTGTGATAATCACCGACAACGGTTCGCGTAAGGACTCCGGCACTGAGGAACTGCTCCTGAAGCTGCAGCGGTCAGCACCACACCGGATCACGGTACACCGGATGGAACAGAACATCTTCCACGGACCGGCCATGGACCTGGCGATCCGCGAGTTGGTCGACACCCGCTTCGCATTTACGCTGGACTCTGATACCGAAACGCTCCGCGGCGGATTTCTCGAGCCGATGATCGCCTCTCTCGAAGCGAATCAACATGCGTACGCCTGCGGCCGCGTTCTCGAAGTCGACCAGTACGGATACCGCGTGCCAGCCGGCAGTCCAGGCGGAACGCCCCTGTGCTGGGTGCCTTACGCCCTGTTCGACTTGCAGCACTACCACAGCCTGCCACCATTCGAACACCACGGGGTGCCTAACCTGGCCAACGCTGTTGCCGCGCGCGAACGCGGCCTGAGCGCGATCAACTATCCGATCGCGGACTACATCCACCACCTCGGTCGAGGAACTGCCGGACGATTCGGATACGGACTCGGGACGCCTACCTGGCGAAACATCCGCTATCGTATCGAACGACTATTTCAACGCAACACCTGACGTTGCACCCGTTCGTCCAGAATCCCCACCGGACACTTGTCGGGTTGTCGGTGCCGGTGCTCTTCTCTCTTGTCGCCGAGCCGGTCACGGGGCTCGTCGATACGGCGTTTGTGGCTCGGCTTGGCGCTGACGCACTTGCCGCTCTTGGCGTTGGCACTATCGCATTGTCGGCGGTCTTCTGGATATTCAACTTCCTCAGCATCGGCACGCAGACGAACGTCTCCAGATACCTGGGCCGCGGCGATTCGGGTCGAGCTGCCGACACGACGGCGCTGGCGCTCGCGCTGGCAGGGTCTTTTGCAGTGCTCATCATTGCCGTTGGCTGGTGGCTCATCCCGGCGGCGGCGGCGGCGATGGAGGCCAGCGGCTCCGTGTTTGACCTGGCTGTCTCCTATATGCGCGTCCGGCTGTGGGGTGCGCCGGCCGTCCTTGTAACCATCGTCTGCTTCGGCGCGTTGCGCGGTCTGCAGGACATGAGGTCGCCGCTCTGGATAGCGCTGCTCGTGAATGGCCTCAATGTGGCGCTCGACTATCCCCTGATATTTGGTGCGGGTCCAATACCCGCCTACGGGGTCGCAGGCGCCGCGGCCGCAAGTGTCGTCAGCCAATGGGCCGGCGCGGGCTGGGCGCTATGGATTGTGTACCGCCGACTGGGCGGGGCGAGCGGCCTAAATTGGAACGAAGCGCTGGACCTGCTAAAGGTCGGGGGCGATCTGTTCATCCGGACCGGGCTGCTAACCCTGTTCCTCCTGTTGACGACGCGGGCAGCGACGAAGATCGGAACCGAGGCAGGAGCCGCCCACCAGGCTATCCGGCAGGTATGGATGTTCACCGCGCTGTTTCTGGATGCTTTCGCGATAACGGGGCAGAGCCTCGTCGGCTACTTTGAAGGTGCGGGAGACCGTCGACAGAAGAAGCGCGTCGCACTTGTTGTCTGTCAATGGAGCCTGGGGGCTGGTGTTCTGCTCGGCGTGCTGATGTTTGCGGGCACCGGTGTAGTAGAGCGTCTGTTTGTCCCAGGATCGGCCCAGGCGCTGTTCGGATCTGCCTGGTTCGTCGCCGCCATCACCCAACCGCTTAACGCCCTCTCATTTGGGACAGACGGTTTGCATTGGGGCACCGGTGCATATCGTTACCTTCGCAATGTGATGATTGGAGCGACCGCCATTGGTGCCATCGGCATTGCAATAATCGACGAGGCCGCAACCGGCGCGCTTACGCTAGTCTGGGTGGTCACGGGCTTGTGGATTCTGATTCGAGCGGCACTTGGTGTCTGGGGAGTACTCCGATGGGATTGAGTAAGCGGACAATCAAGCAGCTGCTTCGGCGCATCGGGCTGCTGGGCGTTGCCGAACGACTCTACTTCAATGCGCGTGCGGCGTCTCCGGATGTGCTACGCCGCGAGTGGGCGTTTATCCGGGGCGCAATTGCAGACGATGGTGCGCCGCTGCCGCCGGGGAAGCTGGTCTTTGACGTTATCGCGTGCCGCTGGCGGGCGGTCTACCTCGATTCGGGTAGCGAAATCGTCGATGACATGGTCGATGTCCTCAGGTCGGCTGGAGTTGATCCGGCGATGTGGTCGCCCGCGGACCAGGTCCTCGATTTTGGGTGTGGGTGTGGAAGGCTGATCCGACAATTCAGGACGCACAGCCCGGCAGCATTGCACGGCACCGACTACAATCCGGACCTCATCGCGTGGTGCGCCGAAAATCTGGCGTTTGCCCGTTTTGATGTGAATGCGCTGTCGCCGCCGTTGGCGTATCCCGACTCCTCTTTTCGGTTTGTATACGCGCGGTCGGTCTTCACGCACCTCGACGATTCCCTTTTCGATGCGTGGGTTGCCGAGATGCGGCGTGTCGTATCGATTGGCGGATGGCTCTACGTTACGATGCACGGCGACCGCCTGGCAAACGCGCTCGACGGGGCACAACGGGCGCGCTACGATGATGGCCAGTTGGTCGTGACCTACGCTTCGGTGGCGGGAGAGAACCTGTGCGCAACATATGGCAACCGCCCTTTCGTGGAGCGCACCTTCGTAGCAGCCGGATTCGAGCTTGTTGAATTCCGTCCCGGACGCGCAAATTCGCATCTGAGACAAGACATCTACGTGTTCAAACGCCTAGATTAAGCGACCAAGACCATCAATGACCCGATTCAGTCGCTTTCTGCGCATATCGGGATGTCTGCCGGCCCGCGACGGCCGCGCGAATACCCCACACTTTACTCACATCACACCGAACTGCCTGATATGACTCGACATACCCTCGGCCGCTGCGCCTTTGCAGCCGTCCTTGTTGCAATCCTGGTAGCACCACTTGCCCCACAAGAGGCCAATGCCCAGGTCAAACCTGAGATGGCGTTCCAATTTGGTCCGCAGGTCGGTTATGACCTGAGTCCGGATGCGTTTACGCTCGGGGCGTTTGCCATGGTACACAACGCCCTCGTGAACATGCCGGCGCTCAAGTTCATGATTGACGCCGCCTATGGGATAGGCACCGAGGATCTCGGGGTCAACATCGATTACAATACGTTCAGGATAGCCGTTACGGCACTGTATCTCCTATCTCTGACCGATTCCAATCTGGCGATATTGCCACTCGCGGGCCTCGCGTATTATCGGCTCAGCGTATCAACGTCCAACCAGTTCTTTGGCTCGTTCGGCGCGAGCGGGTCGGATATCGCGCTGGTTCTCGGTGGCATGGTCATGATCAACCAGCTCTGGTTCCGAGCTACGCTTAATGCGGGCGGTGCGTCGGACTTGTCCGCCTCTGTCGGTTATACCTTCGGAAGCAGCGGGGCGGAATAGCTACTTCTCGCCACTGGCCGGTTCCATCAGCCCAAACAGGTTTCCCTCGGGGTCTTTGCAGTATGCATGACGACCGACCCCGGGGATTTCCTGTGGTTCGTTCACGAGCTCGCCGCCATGTGCTTTAACGGCGTCTATCATGGCGGCGAGATTCGGGACCTCAACGGTGTTGATAACGGCTTGATCAAAATGGCGATGCATTAGCGCGCCGTTGATGCCGTTTCCCTCGCCGGTGTCGAGTAGCCAGTACTGCTGTTCGCCGCCACCCCAGACGTGGACCTTCCATCCGAGCGTCTTGCTGTAGAAGTCACCGATCGCAACGGGGTCATCTGCGAGTATTTCGAAGTGGATGGGTCTCATGGCCTTGGTGTCGGGTTTACTGGCGGCAGTTCTGGGAGTGGCATTCGGGGGCTTGCCGGGTGGCATTCAATGTCACGTCCAACCGTGGATTTCGCAACAGGGGGAATGAACCGACGTAGGCAGGAAGGACGTAGTCACCCGAAAGGCCGAATCTATGCTCAAGCACAAATACGCCCTGGTTCTGCTGGCACTGCCGATTCTACTCCTTTGCAGTGGTTGTTTGCCTGGGGCGAACGAAGCCGCCGCACTCCCCACAGTTGATGCCCCCGCGGGGTTCCTGCTGGGCCTCTGGCATGGTTTCATCGTGATCATCTCGTTCATTGTCTCACTTTTCAGTGATGGCGTCAACGTCTACGAGGTGAACAACAATGGTGGCTGGTACAATTTCGGTTTCCTTCTCGGCTTGATGGTGGCGCTGGGAGGTGGCGGCAAGAGCACCAATCGGAAGAAGCGAGAGTAGGCCCGCTGCTACCCTTCTACCATGCACGCAACCTTCCCGATGGACTGCCGCGAGGCAAGGAAGTCGTGTGCCTGGGCAATCTCGCTGAATGCGAACGTCTTCCCGACGTGGGGATTCAGTTCTCCGCCGGCTGCGAGTCGAACGACTTCCGTCAAGACACGCTGTAGCACCCACGGTCTGTTATCACCGATTCGTAGCATGTTTACGCCGATGATCGACTTTGAGTCTTTCATCAGGCTGATCGGGTGATATAGACCGAACGACGACGCCACACGCAGCTTGCTGAACACGCCCTTCGCGTCAGACATTCGGCTTGCACCGAAAAGCACCATTCGGCCGCCGGAGCCCAGCAGTTTCAGACCGCGCTTCGTGTTTCGGCCGCCCACCGGATCGAAGATCACATCGAGCCCGCGTTCCCCGGCCAGATTGGCGACTTCGCGGACGAAGTCAACGTTCCGATAGTTGATCGGGTGATGAACGCCGTTCTCAGCAAGGTAGCCGAGCTTGTGCTCCGACGCCGTACCGTAGATGATACACTCGCGTCGACGTGCGAGCTGAACAAGTGCCGTCCCGACGCCTCCGGCTGCAGCGTGCACGAGCACGTGGTCACCCGGCTGCATCCTAAGCATCTCTTCAGCGCAGTAGTACGCCGTGCAGTACTGCGTCGCGAGCGCAAGTGCCTTGCCCGCGGGCATTTGATCCGGAATGGCCGCAGTGCCGTGTTCAACGGCGATCGCGTATTCGGCGTATCCGCCGAAGCGAGTGAAGGCCACAACGCGCTGGCCTGAGCGCAGATTTGCAACTGCTGCGCCGACGCGCTCGATGCGACCGACGACATCGTATCCGAGCACCGCGGGCAGGTCAGGGCAGTCGGGGTATATACCGAGACGCGCCATGACGTCTGCGTAATTGAGTCCGAATCCCTCAACCTTGATCAGCACCTGATTGTCACCAGGCACCGGGACGGGACGTTTCTGCATCTCGAACGCTCTTTCGGGCGGGCCATGCGCCACGAGCGCGGCCACGGTCATGGTGTTAGTCATTTAACAACAGTCGTTCTCTTTCGGGGCATCCAGGTGGTGGATAGGACAGTAAGGATATCTCCGTCGATTGCGTAGAGCACCTTCAATCGCCCGTCCCTGAGTCGAAAGATTCCAGATCGCGTCAGGCGCTCAGCCTCGGCCGGAAGGGGACTTGAGGCGAGCGCTTTTATCGCAGCAATGCACTGTTTGCGGCGCTTTCGCTTGGGTAGGGCTTCGATTTCGGATCGCGCGCCTCTCACGACGCGAATCTTGTACTTCATCGGTCTAGAGCTTGCCCCGCACCTTGAGATCTTTGACTAATTCGGCGAAGTACGTGCCTGGCTCGCCGGCGCGGACGTTCGCGAGCTCGAGGTCAGCCGCGTCCTCGGCGAGGGCCAGCTTGACGGCCTGGTTCACGAGGTGGGACACAGACGTGTCGACCTCGGCGGCCTTTATCCGAAGCGCGCGGTGGACCTCAGGCTCGAAGTAGACCGTCGCGCGCTTGTCCAGGGAAGCGTCGAGGGTGTTGGGCATAGCAATTATAGTGTTATAACGTTACAACGTTGTGGCGTCCACTTAGTTCCAGCCCAATGACGCCGCTATGCGCCGACATGATTTGTCACTGCCTCGGTCTGCGCTTTTGTCCATGTCAAACCCTGCCGACCTGGATTAGGCGACGCTAGAGATATAGCGTCACAACGTTACAGCGTTATAACACCTAATAACGCAGATCTGCGACTGTCCGTGTGGACGCCCAACCCCGTGCACAGCCTGTCGATAGCCACTCTCCGGCCCACTTCAACGTCCCGCGCCCTAGACAAGTCAGGCAAGACCGCCTACCTCATACTCTCCTCACGATTACGTATCGTTAGTATGCACGTGTTTCTGTGCATACACCGCTTGCGCGTCGACTACTGCACACCACCGCGCGTCGACGACGGCACATCGGCCACCATCCACCACCCGCGACGCAGCCATGAAGCCATTCCATATCCTCACTCGATCCGCGACAACCTCCTCGACCGATCGGCGGCGCTTCTTTCGCCGCGCAGGCGCGCTACTCCTGGGGGGCGGTGTGGCCGCCTCCGCAGATGCTGCACTCGCCGCGCCCGCGACCGAGGCCGAAGAAGCAATTTGGTCGCCGCGCGGTATCGAGCCCTTTATTGGCGAGATCATGATGGTCGGATTCAACTTCGCGCCGCGAGGATGGGCATTGTGTGATGGCTCCCTGCTTCCTATCGCACAGAACACCGCGCTGTTCTCTCTTCTCGGGACGCAGTACGGCGGTGACGGCCGGACCTCGTTTGGGATTCCCGACCTGAGAGGCCGCGTACCGATCCATATGGGCAACGGACCCGGCTTGTCGGACAGACGGATCGGAGAAAAGGGCGGGACCGAAACCGTCACCATATCATCCGCGCAAATGCCGGCGCATTCTCACGTCACCTCAGCGCTACCCGACGCAAAGGTCCGCGGAGCGGGAGATCAGATACGCGGAATACCCACCGGTGCAGATGAGAACTCAGCAACACTAACGGCAACAACCGAAACGGCGGGAGGGAGCCAGGCCCACGAAAATATGCCGCCGTACCTTGCGATCAACTTCGTGATTGCCCTC
>JANQRN010000301.1 GCA_028284545.1 Rhodothermales bacterium
CAGGGATGTCGCTGATCGACGTTTGAAAAACTCGCGGAAGTGACAATAGCGGCGTTTGAAAATCACATCGGGGTAAACCTTGCGCGTCGCTCGCGATCAGGTCCAGCCCGGGAACGCCCTGCAGAATGCTCTGCATCCCGGGTCGACAGTGAAACACAACCGTCGCGCCTTCTGACTTGAGGAGCTTGCCATATCGGATGTACTGCAACGTGTCGCCGAGCCCTTGCTCTCCATACACGAGAATGGACTTTCCTTTCAGATCTTGTCCATTCCACCGCGGGATGCTTGTGTGACGAAGCCTGTTGTCTGTGCAGTAGAAGCGATGATCGTAGTCCTCCCACGCCAGCGGTATGTTGCCGAGGGCGAGTTGCACGAGTGAAGCGTGAAACGTGTAGTACCGGGAGTTCGAGTCGATCTGCGTCGCGCGTTCGTAGCTGGCAAGCGCCTCCTCGAATCGGCCCCACTCCTGCAGGGCGTTTCCGAGGTTCGAGTAGGCATCCGCGTATTCTGGCTTGATCATGATTGCCCGTTCGAACAGCGCAACTGCTTCAGCGAGGTCATGACCTTCTTTGACGGTCAGGTTCCCCAGATTGTTGTACGCTTCCGCACAGTTCTCATCGAGCGACAGCGCGCGTCGGTAACACACTCGTGCTTCAGCGTATCGATGCCCTGCTTCCAGCGTCAGACCAAGGTTGTTGTGCGCGTAGGCGTGGTTGGGCTCGAGCCGAATCGCCGCCAGATAGCACGATTCTGATCGGTCCAACGACTCCTGCTCCCTCAGTACGTTGCCGAGGTTGTAGTACAGCGAGGCGTTCCGGGCATCGAGCCGGAGTCCCCGTCGGAAAGCGTCGGATGCCTCTGCGACGCGGCCGGCAGCGTGTAATGCGGCGCCTAGATCTCCGTACAGCGAGGCATTGTTTCTGTCTATTGCTACGGCTTGCGCGAGCGCCTGTACCGCCTCCTCACTGTTACCGGCCTTGTAGGCGCGCAGTCCGTGAAGGCGCAGGGCTTCGGGATCTTCTGACAAGTCGCCTGCGATACTAGTGCCGAACGATCATCTGGCGGTTCGCCTTGAACCGCTCGCCCTCGACAGCCAGGAAATACACGCCGCTCGCCCAATGGCTTCCGCTGATGGACAAGCGTTTCGGTGCTGACGCATCCACTTCGCCGTCGAATACCGTCTGTACCAGGCGACCCATCACGTCATACACCCTGACGACGACATGCTGTGTCTGGGCTACTTCAAGCCGCGCGTTCGCCTGATCAGAGAACGGATTTGGATAGCTGGCGCTTAGCGTATAGGCCTCTGACATCGAGATCAGGATCTCGACCTCTTCGCTGTACGCGATCGAACCATCTGCGGAGTGCGCCTTGAGCCGTACTACGTGCCGACCAGCTTCAAGGCCGGTTACGCGCCGTTCGTAAGAGCGGGTACCGTTACCCGATGCAACCAATTCGTCAACGACTTGCCACGGCGCTTCATCCGCGTTCTGCCGCATCTGAATCTGGAAGAACTCCGCGTCTGACGCAGCGTCGATCCGCCAGGAGACTTGCACATCTCGGCCGTCTGGCACGACGTCAAAGGACGTGATCTCGGTCGCGAGCACGTTGAACAGGTTTACGGTCTCGATCCCTGAATAGTTGATTGGCGCACCCGCACCAACCGTGATCGTGGAGCCGTCGTCTGTCGCCGCGAACCCTGCTGCATCAACATTGAGTTCGTCTCCCACTGCCACTTGACCGGATTTCGCGAGCGTGCCCGACGTTGGTGACCCACCGTTCACAGTCAGTTCGATGGATGGCTCACCTTCACTGTTGAAGACGTCAATTACACTGTTTGTCGGCGCCTGGAAGGACGGGAAACCGGTCGCGTTCAACTGCTCCGTCGTCCCGTCAAAAGCAAAATTGACACCATTGAACGTCCCGCCCGATCCCAGCAAGTTGAGTGTGTTACCCGTTGCACTGCCGCGCAGGAAGAAGGTGTCGTTGCTACCGGCCCCTCCCTCGAAATGGAGATTCGTTATCCCGTCCTGGAGGCAGTCGTCTTCGACGAAGAACTGGTCATCGAGCGCGCCGCCCCAAACGGATATCCGTTCCACCTGGAAGTAGTTGACACCCTGGTTGTTGAAGAAATCGTAGACCGCGCAGTCAAGGGCCAGGAAGCCGCGAATAGTGTGGATTCCCAGCGGCACGACTGAATCGGTCGTGGAAACGCTTATCTCGTCAATTCCGGTGTTTCCTTGATAGAGGTCGACGCCGCCGCCTACTACGAAGTTCAGCTGGGAACCCGCAAATCCGGCAATGACCGTGTCATTCCCCAGACCCGGATTCACTTCCACAAAGGTCGGCGACTGCGTTGCATCTACCGTGTTGATGCTCGGTCCCCCAATAACTCGGACGCGGTCGAACTGAAATGTGTCGTCGTTGCCTTCGCCGAAGACTTGGGTTCGTCCGCCAACGTTCGAGAAATTGAAGTTTGTATCACCGTCTACCTCGAAGACCTCGTTGATATTGGTGCTACCGTCGGCCACGTCGTTTCCACCGCCGCCGGCAATGACAACAGACAGATTAGTCCCAGCGAATCCGAGGCTTGAATCGTACAAGTCGTTGCCGAGGCCGAGGTCTACACGGAAGTTGTTGACATCGGTTACCGCACTCACGTCCGTATCGATTCCCACGTTGTCGTTGGCGTCCGCTGTTTCGAGCCGGACATCCTCAACCCCTTCGAAGCGGACTTCAAAGTCGGACGGAAGCGTCCGTACAACCGCCGCATTGGTCGTGATCGCGTCGAGGACAACATCATCGATCGCGCTTGATCCCTTAACGGTCGTTTCGTCATTGCCCTCGCCTCCGCGAACGAAGAAGAACGCAGGGTTCACAGCTGCATCGTTAGGCGTGACCGTCGTCCTGTCGTCCCCCTCCCGGAGCTCAGCCTCCACCTCCTCAAAGTCGAAGAGCTCAACGTCGTTCATCACGGGCGCGACGAAGTTGCTCACGATATTGGATGTGGTGACGTGGATTTGGAGGTCGTCTCCAGCGGACGGTGAATCGGAACCGAACAACGTTGCCCGATCAAGGCCCGCACCACCAAAAATCGCAGTGCCGTTAGTCAGCGAACCGGCGGAGATGGGGTCGACCCTCAGGTCGTCGTCGCCTGCTTCCAACCGGAGTTCCACTCGCTCAATCTCACCGAATTCAACGCGGTAAGGCGTCGGCGTGACAAAGACGGCCGCAAGGTCAGTTTCCACGAGCGGGGTTTCGAAACGAACCACATCGTCTTGCCCGTCGTCACCGAACAATGTGGCCCGGTCATCGCCCGCCCCCCCTCGAAAGAAGTAGCCGTTCGTAGGATTGGTGCCATCCAAATGCCGAACGATGAGTTCATCGTCGCCGTCCTTGAGGTCAAGTCGAATAGTCTCTGTCTCTTCCGCTTCAAACTCGATCGCGAAGACGTTAGTGCGGTTCAGGGACGCAACGACTGCATCCCAATCAATCTCGAACTGGTCGGCCGTGGCCGGCGCGTCGAGCCCACCCACAGTCACCTCGTCCAGGCCCGCGCCGCCGTTGAAATACACCGAGTTCGTCGGCTGGATGCCGGTGAACTCGTTGTTACCAAAAGCCTGCACATCCGCAACGTCGTCCCCGCCAAACCCCTCAATTACGACGTTGACGACCGACGTGCACGAGATAACGCCGGTTGATGGGTCTGTGCCGTTGAGCTTGGCATCACCGCCGACACACGTAAATACGAACGTGTTGTTCGCGGCGTCACCTTGGGCAAGCCACTGTCCGGATCCGTCGACTGAGTGCGTCTGCGCTCCGGCGCTTCCGACGACGCCGAGCAGCGCGCTCGCCGCAATGGCTCGGGCCCATCGGAGGCCGGTCGACACTCTGACGGATGTCGGAGAATCGTCAAGCAGTGAGAGCTGCTGGACAAACCAGTCTGTTCCAGCTGCCGAGAGCATGTCGAGTCGGTCGGTCGACCGCGCTGCGCCTGAGCCCCTGAAGAGCACATCAACAAACGGCTGGTTGTCGGCGACCCACTGCTTCAACTCGTCAACCCGCGACTGCTGCAGGTCACCGAGGATAGCAAGGGTCGGGGCAAGCCGGGCCCACGGCGAAATCGATTGCTCGGCGATATCATCACCAACAGCGACGACCGCTGTGCGCACATCTGATGCGATCGATGACCCTCTGACGGCGCCCAACGCCGCCCCCGTGTCAACAAAAAGACCAACTCGATCAACAGTCTGCGCTTTATCGACTATGGACTGTATAGCCGCGGCAAAGAGCTGACTGATACGGTCATCTGTCCAGGAAGAAAGCTCGTCCGGGATTTGGAGTGTGGCAAATCCACGCTTATTTAGCCTACCCGCAACACCCCGATCGGTCTGCAGGTCGCTTCCCAGGACTACCCAGCCACGCTGGAGTGAGGGCATTGATGC
The DNA here is from genome assembly GCA_028284545.1 of Rhodothermales bacterium. GTDB lineage: Bacteria > Bacteroidota > Rhodothermia > Rhodothermales > JABDKH01 > JANQRN01. Next base: position 4,446 of record JANQRN010000301.1, read on the forward strand.
CAGCGCCCGGAGAGGGTCAGCGCCGATCCAGAGTGTGTGTTCGACGCGCGCAATTCGCGGCCTCGTGAGGGAAGAAGCGCCTCTCTTCATGCCGTCTAGCCTTGTTGGGTGGGGTATTATTGTACCGATGTGAGCACAGACAAGCAAGAAACCCGACGGTTGACGGCACAAGCGACAACTCTGACACAACGAGTAGGCGTCCAGTGGCAACTGGACAGCGGGTTCGGCGCCGGCGTCCTGGGCATCAACATCGTGCTGGAGTTGTGCCGCACCAGAGCCCTACAGCCCGTTCTCCTTGTGCCGCCCGGACGAATCGCGATTGACCCCCTTTCAGCCTCGCAGCTGAAATGGGCGGTGCAACGAAGAGCCTCTGGCAGCAATAGTTCTCGCGTGGACTTCCCAGTCCTTTATACCACGGGCAATGATTTCCAACACAACATTGTAGTCGACACCAGTAGTGCACGCTACGCCATCATGGCGTTCGAAAACACGCACTTCACTCGGGGCGCTCACGAGAGAAACGTGTTCACTCGCGTTTTCACAGAGTCAAAATGGAATGGCCGCATTCTGCGCGCTCGCGGATTCAAGAATGTGGTTGACTGGACGCAGGGCGTGGACCGCTCAGTCTTCCATCCAGCGCCCAGACGCGGGACGTTCGGCGACCGTTTTGCGATCTACTCAGGCGGGAAGCTTGAGTATCGCAAAGCACAAGACGTAGTGGTGCAGGCATTCAAGGCATTCGCGCGCAAGCGAGACGACGCGCTTCTCGTCGCCGCATGGAACAACCCCTGGACCGACCACGCGCTCACGATAAACCGGTCACCGTTGACGAATCCGCTGCCACTCGATGCCGACGGACGACCCGACGTTCAGCAGTGGCTACTGAGCGAAGGACTGAAACCGGAGCAGTTCGTCGTGTTGGACTATATCCCCAACTCGATGACCCCCGCAGTGCTACGAGAGTGTGACGTAGCGCTATTTCCAAACAGAGCCGAGGGCGGGACCAATCTCGTTGCCATGGAGTGTCTCGCCTGCGGCGTTCCATCCGTGCTCGCGGCCAACACCGGTCAACTCGACCTCGTCGAGACCGTACCGTGCTACGTGCTTGAAGATCAGCGTGAGATTCCAAACCTGACGGGCGACTACCACACGGAAGGCTGGGGAGAGTCTTCGGTTGACGAAGTTGTGGAACGATTGGACCAGGTCTACGTGGATCGCGATGCGGCGCGCTCAACCGGCGTCGCAGCGGCGGAGGCAATGGAAGACTGGAGTTGGCGCAATCGCGTAGCTGCACTTGCCGAGACTGTTCGTGCTACGCAAGAGACGAGCGACCGTTGACCGGTAGGCCCTCGCGCAACACCACCGCTCCATTCATCACAGCGGCGAGCCTACGTGCGTCGGTCTCGCGATACGCAACTGTTGAGGCGAATAGATCCATGTCGCGCCGAACCGCCGGCTTCAGCGAACCGTCGGGGCCTAGTTGTTCAGCGTATGTCGAATCGTATATGCCCTTGCCGTATGAGACGTGGTGATGTTCCGTTAGTACATCCGGGACGTAGTGCAGCCGGCCAACGCGCTGTGCAAGGTCCATCAGCCACGTGTCGAGGTAGATCCGCTCGAAGAAGGGCGGCACAAAATACCCGAGAGTGTCGACCCACTTTCGAGAGACGATCGGGAACGTACACAGTTTGTCTTTCCAGTGGCCATCATTGAACCACATGCAGTATATCTGATCGGGGTACTTTGCGACCTCCTCGTCGAGTCGACTATCCCATCCCGCGTCGTCATAGGTCTGGTCGTCACCCCCCATTATGAGGACGTCTCCTTGAGCCATGCGGGCCAGGTGATTCCAGGCGCGTGCGATTCCGATCGGCTCACCGTTCGCGAGCACGCAGCTTCTGACAAACTCTCGGCCCTCGCGATATCGAAACTGCTCTAGATACTGATCGAGCGCTGGATCGTCCTCGTCAACGTAGAGCAGTACCTCGACGCGATCGGCGTCCGCTGCGGTCGAGATTATTGACTCGCACATGCGCACAGCCATGTCCGGCCTGCCACGAGTGGGGCACAGGACCGAGATCCTGCTGCGGAACCTGGGTCCGGCCGACGACTTGGAGCCGCTGGCAGCCTTCGCCCGCTCGGGCACAAGCTCTCTGAATTCGTCTTCCAGCGCTTGGAATCGGGGCTTGATGTACGCCGCGTAGACGGCCGCGGGCACCGCTTCGGCAATGCCTGCGATTTCGGTATGCAGGTCGCGGAGACTTTCACGCGCATCGGCGGTCATCCCCCGGATGCGAGTCGTTCGAAGTAGGGCCGCGAAGTCGGTGAGCAGCCGTAGGGGGTCGCCACGTCTGGGTATCCTTGCCGGCGGCTCAACTCCCCAGTCAAGATCCCAGATATCCAGATCAGCGAACCGCTCGACCCCGTAGGTCGCAAACCAGGATCGCACCTCAGTTGCGAGCCGCTCCGCTCCGGTTCCGAAATAGGTGTCGCCGTTGATCGCCGGATAGGTCGCAGTCCAGGCCTGGTGCACTGGCCTCAGCCGCAGACCCGTTTCGCTGACACTCTCACCGTAGTTCAGGTTGATCTCGAGCGGACTCTTTTCCGGATAAGCAATCCGCTCCAGACAGCGGTACCAGGCCTGCTTGACCCAGGCACTATGCCAATCCGCAAACTGATAGTGGAGTACACCCGACCCGTCTCGTACGGCCAGCTGCTCGCCTCCCAGGTTCGTTGGGCACCTGTCAATGTGAAACCGTGGTCCCGAATAACTGCATGCTCCGTCGTCGGCGAATATGAACCGCTTCTTGACGTTGCCCCACTTCGTGCCGTCGACACGATACGCCTTCATGGATCGCCAGAGGTTCAGCCAGCGCAGCGAAAGTGTCTGGCCGGGCTTCAAACGCTCGACCTGTCGGCGCAGATAGTCACCTCGAATGAGGTCCGCCGTGAACACCTCATCAGCATCGAGTATGACAAAGTGGGTGCCACCGACGGCCCGTCCAGCTTCGAGGAGCGCCTGTCTGTTTCTTCGTTCGGCATAGTTGTCCCATAAGGGCTGATGGATCACCCGCTCGATGCGACACTCGTCGACGAGCGATGCCACGATCTCACGCGACCGATCCTCGGAGGCATCGTCGAGCACACAGATCGCATCCGTAACGCGCGACAGTGCGCGAAGGAAGTGGGGCAGCTTTCCTTCCTCATTTCGAACGAGTGCCAGGCCAACGATCTTCACGCCAAACCACCTCCACCCGTGACGTTATACACAACACCGGCTGCATAGACGGGCGGTCTTCTGAACAGTGATTCAGGAAACACAACGTCGACCGTTTCGATCATCGTCGACATCTCTCGCCACTCTGACACAAGCGCAACCGTCGACTTCGGCGACAAACAGCACGACCACTCGCGAACCACCGCATCGACGGGAGCCCCCGACTGCCCCCCCCGGTCTGAGGCGATCAGCAACGACAGCTGATCGTTGTCTTCGCCCGCTGCAGGCGCGGCGGGAATGTCAAGTAGCCTGCCACCGAGGCGCCGCACCGCCTCGGCCACAACTTTCCGCAGATGGCCCGCAAGATTGTAGGTGCCGACTACCGGAGCCTCGCGTTGTTGGTGCACCAGTTCCCAGAGGCTCTTGGCCATCGCTTCGGCGGATGCGTTCGCGGAGCCAGCGCGAGTTCGCAGATCAGGGAATAGCGTCGCCGGAAACAACTCGTCGTCGAAGAACGGACGCAGCTCGTCAACAACAACCTCATCGCGGATGTAGGCGCCATGCTTATCGCGAAATGCGGAGCGCCCGTCAGCATAGTCAGGGGACAGCAGGTGGGTTCCGATATACCGGCCCTTGTTCCAGGCGTTACCGCGTTCAGCAAGCGACTCGCGGGAAACGAGACTCAAGGCATTGGACAGCCGCTGCGCGTCGACGGAGTCCGCTCCAAAAAAGCGGACGACCTTCTCGAACTCCTGTTCGAACTGATCCCGCAGCCGATCATACCTAATGGCTACCGACGCACGCTCTGGTGAAAGCAGGTGTTTAGACAGGTGCCTGCGAAGCGCTCGTGAATGCCAGGTGACAAACGGAACGTCTGGTGGTCTTCGCTCAGCGACCCAGTAGGAATACAGTACATCTACCGGATCTCGGTACAGGTACATTGTATTGCCGTGGCGAACATCCAGCGTCAGATCGTGGTCGTGCCCCCACATGTAGTCAGACCGATTGCCGGGCATGAAAGTGATACGATCAGCTCTGAGCCTCGGCCTGTCGAAGTACAGTTCCATCACGCAGTTGAGCCAGTTGCTGCCACTCCTCGGATAGCTAACGAACAGTGGCAACTGACGCATGTCCGCCTCGAAGAGCGATGCCAGCGACGGGGGCTCGGAGCCGAAATCGCTTCTCGGTGCAGACAGCACGGCTGTTCGGTGGAGATGCTGCAGTGCGGCACTGATATGGATGACGACAAGATCTCCAATTGATCGAACCTGCATGGGAAAGTCCGTGCCAAGTTCGGTCGTTGCTGTCGACAGCCATGAAGCCCACTCGTCAGCCACACGTCGCGTGCGCAGCACGACGACGTGGTTCTTTATCGGATGCATGAGCACCGACCTCACTACTTCGGCTGCGTCGTCAGATCCGCGCCTGTCGTCCAGGTAGACAAGGCAGGGTTCGTCCATTCCGGCGAGTATGGTAGGCAACAGCCGTGTCGTCGCACCCTGGACGACGCGCACGTTGTCGTCGTGGGCGAACCGAGCCTTGTTGGCGGATGCCGCTTCCGCCTCTGGAACAGCCGCCACAACGCGATAGAAGTGTTCCGCAAAGGGTGCGAGAACGAACGGCGAGACCGAGCCTCCGACAACCGCCGTATACAGTTGAAACTCATCGGCGACACTGAATACGTCCGCCAGGCGCACCACATCCCGCGCGGTCTCGTCGGCGCCTGATTTCGACAGCGCGGTGATCGCGGGTGCATCTTGCGCAATGCACCTTGCCGCTTCGACGGCGGCTCGGGTCGCGGCCTGCCCATCGCCAGCGCTCGCGAGGACGTGGGCCATTGCCATGAGGGCGACAGGGTTGTCTGGGTCGCCGGCTACTGCCTCTTCTACAAGCGCGAAACGCTTGGCGCTCGAGGCGCTCTTCTGCCGTGCGGCCACGACGCAGAGCCGAGTTACCTCACAAGGTGCTACCGCCGATGTTTCGCGCAGCGTTCGCGCCGCATCCCGGACGGAATCGAGGTTGCCCGCCAGGACCTCCTTCCACGCACTGGCAAGTTCGGCTTCACCATCCAAAATGCACGATCAAAAAATTCCCTGTCGGGGTGGCGGGATTTAATGAACCAGCAGGTCTCATTGTCGTGGGTTCAAAACCGAAACAGATCGCAGCTTTCTCCCAGTCGGGGTGGCGGGATTTGAACCCACGACCTCTTCGTCCCGAACGAAGCGCGCTACCGGGCTGCGCCACACCCCGAAATGGGAAGTTACGACCAGTCGCGATAATCCGCCTAGAACAATTCGGACCTGATGTCGGCGAACAAGTCGGAGTAGTACTTGCGTGCGTACTTCTCCGTCAATGGTTGTCCCTGCCAATCGCCTTCGTCATTTGGCTCCTCTGCGGCAACCGTTAGCGTCACACGAACGCCGCGCTGCTCATCTTTGAACAGCACATTGACCTTACGGCGTTGTTTTCCGAGCAAGGAGAATCCAGACCTGTGAAGATAGTCAGTGTCCAACAGTCCGATGTCGGGATCAACTGTCTTGAGCACATAACCGTTGGCCGTCAGCACGGAGACAACCGCCGCGAAGACCTGATCGTATTCCGCCTCATACACACGGGTTCGATCCTCGACGGGAATGGACTGTGTTGTGAAACATCCTGATCCCAGCAGCGCCGCCACGCCAAGCATCAGGAGGCTGCCTCTGTTGAGGCTCGCTTTGAAGACACGCATTTCGCTACTCCTGAGTTTCGTTTCTGTGTTTCGTTTCTGTGTTTCGTCGACACACTGCAACGACCCTGCCCGTTCTTTCCGGGCGCGATTGCGCGGCACAAAGCGCGGTTCCATTCGCGTCCTTCGTCTACCTATCTGGACACACTGTTGTTCAGCCGAACTGCATGACCGCCCGAACGTCGCTGGTGCCGGCATCCAGGGCATCCAGAACGTCGTTCACCGCGCCGGCGTCAAATGGTACCCGGCGCGTCACAACTGAATCCAGTCTCAGCAGGTGTGATCCAGCCATGGCGAGCACATCCACAACGTCCTGCCGCCAGTGATCTGACACGCCGACGACGTCCACCTCACGGGCAATCAGATCTCTGTACGTGTAGACGGGCGCCGGGACGTCCATCAGCGAGACCATCGCCGCCCGCCCATGCACGCTGGCAGCTCTAATGCTGGCATCAACGGACTCTGGACGCCCGACAAACTCGAGAGACACCTCAACCCCTTCCCTCGACGTCGCAGCGAGAATCGCGTTTGCCGGATCCAACTCGCGGGCATTCACCGGATGGGCACCAACCTCCGACACCTGGTTAAGCTTTGCTGTTGAGATATCGACACCGAACACTGCGGCTGCCCCTAAGGCCTGCGCCAGGTGGATGGCAGACATCCCAAGTCCACCACACCCGAAAACGGCGACGCGATCACCTGGTCGAAACCGCGCCCGTCGCAGGGCGTGCAGCGCGGTGACGGTAGAGCACATCATGATGGCCGCAACGGCGTCATCGACACCCTCGGGAATTTCCAGCGCGTTGGCGGCAGGCACCACCACATATTCGGCGAAGCCTCCGTGCCGGTCCTTGCCAAGCATCTCGCCCTGATCGCAGAACATCTCGCGACCCGACCGGCACTGCATACATTCTCCACACCCTACGAGGTAGTGCAGCGCGACGCGCGAGCCGAGGCGATCAGGATTGACGCCATCCCCGAGATGTTCGACGACCCCGGCAACCTCGTGGCCAAGTGCCAGCGGCGGAGCTGCGGTTGACGCGGTACCAGCTCGATAGTGCGCATCAGAGTGACATATTCCGGCAGCCGTTACGCGAACTACGATCTCTCCCGGCGAAGGCGCCGGCATCGGAAGGTTGCGCAACTCTAGCGGTGCACCGGTTTCTGAGAGGCAGATAGCTTTCATGGCAGGCACGTTATATTACACAGCCCATCAATCCAAGTGGCCCTTGCTCGGCGAACCCAAGTGAATGATACGTTCATTGCCATCGTAGCGTTACTATGCTCCGCCGGCTGCCAGGCCACTCCCGATACGGCCGTCACACCCGCACCGCTCCAGGACTCGATCACCGTTAGCCCGGAACCCACAACCCCGACGACAAACGCCCCCGAAGAACCCGCTATGACCGAAGACTTGAAAGACGGGGAGTTCCGGATCGTACCTGTCAGGGATATCGAGGAGATTCGACGTGAAGCCCTTGCCGCGACCCCTCCCGAGGAGGTCGGGGCTTTCCGTCAGGGTGAACTTGTCGAACTGACTGACCTGGACCCGACGATTCGTCTCGATGTACGATACGCGACTGAGGAGAATTTCATGGGGAGTCGGATGTACGAGGAGGGACGCGCATTTCTGCAACGTCCGGCGGCGGAGGCGCTCGTCTACATTCACCAGACACTCGGGGAGCAGGATCTCGGACTCATTATCTACGACGGCTACCGGCCCTGGTACGTGACCAAGATGTTCTGGGAGGCAACGCCGCCGCACCAGCGCACCTTCGTGGCCAATCCGGCCTCCGGGTCACGCCATAATCGCGGCTGCGCGATTGACCTCGGCCTGTACAGACGATCAACCGGCGAAGTACTGCCCATGCCTAGCGGCTATGATGAATTCTCGGAGCGCGCGTACGTCAAGTATGAGGGAGGAACAGCCGAACAGCGTGACAATCGCGCAACCCTGCGCGAAGCGATGGAGTCTGAGGGGTTCATCGTCAACCCGACCGAATGGTGGCACTTCGATTTTGCGGACTGGCGCGAGTACCGCATACAGAACAAGCGCTTCGCTGATCTCGACTAGGACGAAGTCGGTGCCAGGAGAGAGGCACAGAAAAGTAGACGGTGAAAAAGTAGACGGAGACAAGGTAGACGGAGACAACCTGTGAAGCTCGAACGCCCGCTGCTCATCTTCGACCTGGAAGCAACAGGGTTGTCGATCGAGAATGCCCGCATTATTGAAATCGCTGCGGTTCGGCTGTCGCCCGGCGCCGCCCGCACGGCGTTCCAGTCACTGGTGAATCCCGAGCACCCCATCCCGCCGGAGGTCCAGGAGATTACCGGCATCACCGACCATGATGTCGCGGACGCGCCGGCATTCAGGGACCTGGCGGATCAACTCGATCAGCTACTGGACAATGCTGACCTTGCCGGGTACAATGCTGCTGGCTTCGATGTACCCCTACTTCGAGCCGAATACGGACGGCTGGGGCGGGCACTACCCGGACCGTTTGACAGGGTAGTTCTCGACTCTCTCGAAATTTTGCGCAAACACGAGATCCGCAATCTCTCGTGGGCGCACCAGTTCTATTTCGGCACACCGATCAGGGACGCGCACCGTGCGTTGGCGGATGTTGAGGCAACAGAGCAGATCCTGTTTGAACAGGCACGACGGTACGATCTCGGTGGTGCTCCGAAGGAGCTTGTTGCCGCCCTGCGGTTTCCGTTCATCGACAGCCGCCGGAAGCTCCGATATGAAGAGAACGAGGTGGTTGTCTGCTTCGGCAAGTTCGCCGGTCGGTCGCTCGCTTCGATCTTCTCCGAAGAGCCGAGTTATCTCGACTGGATGGTAGAGAAACTCGACCCTGAGGTCGCTGACATTATTCGCGTCGAGCGCGACGCTCTGCGCGAAGCCAAACCAGAGCCGCGACCAGCGGCACCGCGAATCGACCCGACCAGGAAACGGATCGGCTAACGCCGGTACACGAGACCAAGCCGAAAGTGTCTTTCGGCAGAGGGATACAGGAACTGGGTCGACCCGCCAGCTGGATCCGGGAAACCCGTGGCGACGTCGTCTGCGTCAAATACGTTGAAGACCTGAAGCTCGACCCGTACACCCGCGAGCTGCATGCCCGCACCCACATCAAATCGATCGATGTTGTCCAGCCGCCGAGTGTTCTGATCGTCGAGGAAGATGCGTCGCGCCCCGGTGTACGAGACGCTCGCCGACACGCCGCTGGCGTGTTCGAATACCGCGCCGACGTCGATCAGGTCGCGCGGAACAGCCTTCACGTACTTGCCCTTGTTGTCTCCGTTCCGGAAGGTCGTGGCCTGCTGGGCGTAGCTCATGTGACCAGAGAAGCCGCTTCGGTCGGCGTACTTCGCACCAAACTCGACGCCGTCGTGACGACTCTTCCCAATGTTGACCAACCTGAACTCAGCGAATGAGAAGTCAAGTTCATCACGCATGTCCATCCGATACGCTGAGATCGCGAGTTCTGCGCGACCTCGCCCGGGAATGACAAACTGGGAGTAGCCGCCCACTTCGAAGTTGTCTCCGCGCTGAGGCTTGAGTTCACCGTTTGAAATCGCGATCGCGAATGGATCAAACGGTACGGGCGTCAATCTCTGGTCAAAGAGCTGATCAAAGGCGGGCGCCTTGAACGACTTGCCGGCTGACAAATAGAGATTTGCGCGCTGAACCGCCGTCGCGATGATCTCAACATTCAACCCCACCTTCGGACTCACCGCGTTCTGGGTATTCTCGATCTCGCCAGACCCTTCAGGTGTGTAGCGGTCCTGTATCTGATCAACGCGCGCACCAACGGTGAGCGCAGCAGGCCCGAAGCGCCGCGATTCTGCCTGCACAAACGCGCCAAGTTGGGTTCGTGTGCCGTCACCCGCCACTGTTCGGTCGCCGCGCGCAAAAATGCTCGACTGCTCGTACTGCGCCTGCGTACCGGTGAAGAAGCTGTAATAGGTCGACTCCAGCGCGCTCCGCACTACGTCAGTTCCCGCGACCACCTTCCCGATCGAACTCGTGGCATTAAACTGGCCCGACAGCGCCAGCGAGCGACTGTAGAGATCTCTGTCCTGCGTGTCGGCAAAGTCGGCTGCGAGTGCCAGCGTACTGATGATGCGGGCATCCCGCACCTGACCTCGGGCCCTGACCATCCAGCCCAACGCGGTGTTCGGTCGGGAGCGAAGCGTCAGGCTGGCGCGGTGACGAGCTTCGTCAGTTCGATCGTGCGCAAACATCGAGAGCACTCGGGTACGCGATATCGCCAGGAGACTGTCGGTCAGCGGTCCTGGCTTCCGAACATCACGAACGGCCGACGAGATCGCGAGCTTGCCGTGAACCGGCCCGGTCGGAAAGAGATCGAGCCCAACCGACAACGACGCCACCTCGCGGTTGGAGTTGTTGCGATACCCGTCCGATTGATCAAACGTACCGGAAAGACTAAAGGCCCGATTCTGGATCACGTCAGCGTAGCGGATGGCTGCATCTACCGACGCGTAGGACCCGTAACGAACCGTTCCGCTGAGCTGCCTGCCAGTTGCCGGCCGCGTGCGAAGGTTCATCACGGCACCGATTGCCGCATCCCCGTAAAGAGACGACGATCCGCCCCGCAGAATCTCAACGCGCGAGACGTTGTGCAGGTCGATCAGGTCCCACTGCACGAGTCCATCCTCGGCATCGTTGATCGGTACGCCGTCGACCAGAACTTGCACATACTCAGCGTCGCCGCCACCGTAGAATCCCCGAACAACCGCCTGCGCGTCATAGCCCGTTCCGTCCAGGGAAAGGAACCCCAGTCCCGGTAACATCGAAAGTATATCGGTCGGGCTACCGGCGGCCGGACCAACTGATCCATCCAGTTCGAGTGTGCTGATAGCCGACGTGGCAGTCAGCAAACGCTGGGAGTGGCGCTCAGCTTCCACGATGATCGGCTCCATGTTGACGATCATGGTATCGGGGACAACCTGCCGGGCCTCCGCAGAGGAAGCAAAGACGAACAGCAGGATCAACAGCGTGTATGGGAATCGCATCATTTTGGTGGGATCACTCGAACGGATGAAATATGACGGTCTCGGCACATTGATGCTGACGGGGTATTCCGGATATCGACGTGGGAAGGATTGAGTAAACACCCGTATACTAGTAGCCCCAATCCGGGGCTGCGACCCCAAAAACTGGCTACAGTCCGGCAAGAACACAAGATAAGATGCGCTGGAAAGACGGAAGACGAAGCGACAACGTGCAGGATCGACGCGGTGGTGCAGTGCCCCGCGGAATGAAGTTCGGCGGCGGCACCATCATCATCGCCCTTCTGGCGATGCTTCTGCTTGGAGAGAATCCGCTGAACCTGCTCTCGCAGCTACTCGGCGGCGGAATTAGTCAACCGCAGGCGCAGGCGCAGCGTCCGACATCCGCAGCGTCAGACGAAGCTGCCGATTTTGTGAGCGTTGTCCTCGCAAGCACCGAGGACGTCTGGAGCCAGATCTTCCGCCAGTCGGGTCAGAACTACCCGGAACCGCAACTTGTGCTGTACGAAGACGGGGTCCAGTCGGCGTGCGGTTTCAACTCAGCCTCGACGGGTCCGTTCTATTGTCCCCGCGACCGACAAGTCTACCTGGATTTATCATTCCTGAACGAACTGCGGAGGCTTGGTGCGTCGGGCGACTTTGCGTTCGCGTATGTGATCGCACACGAGGTTGGGCATCACATCCAGACCGTTACCGGGCTTTCCGATCAGGTGCGCCAGCTGCAAGCACGGTCGAGGCGCGTAGACGCCAACCGGTTGTCCGTGCTCCAGGAACTGCAGGCGGATTGCTACGCGGGCATGTGGGCGCGGCGCGCAGACGACATGCGCAACATCCTGGAGCGCGGTGACATTGAGGAGGGGCTGCGTGCTGCGGCTGCTATCGGTGACGATCGGCTGCAAAAGATGTCGGGGCGACGCGTCCAGAGAGAAGCGTTTACGCACGGCTCGTCGGAGCAACGCGTCCAGTGGTTTCGCACCGGTTTCGAGCGCGGATCAATCGACGCCTGCGACACCTTCGCTGCCGCCGGGATGCGCTAGGGCGCTACCCGTCCGACGATCGTACCACGATGTCGTGGCAAAAAGGACGACGTTGACGAGCTTGTCCAGCGCGCTTCGCGTCATGAGCATCCCTGCGATAGCTGCCTGCGACGCGTCGAGCAGCCCGCTGATGCCGAGGATTGCGCCGATCGCGAACAGATCTCGCGCGGGCAACAATGGGATGCGGGTAGTGAGCGTACCCACTACAAGCATGGTCGCCCAAACGCGCAGGGGTGCCTCAGGTATGACGACCCACCACTGCGCAACCTGCAGCGCGTACATGACGACAAAGCGGGTGAAGTGCGTGGCAATGAGCGCTGCAACAATCCTCCGTGAAAGAGAAAAGATTGATCGGCGAAAGCGAATAGCCACGGCCGCGAGGATCACCCCGGCGATTACAGCAACAACAACGACGATCAGGCTGTCATCCGGAACGAGATCAACCAGCACCACCTGACCTGCCAACACGAAGCCCAACACAAGGAACACGAGCGCAAGCGTTGAGGCAATTGATGACGCGATGGCGTTGTCCTTAATCGTTACAAACGCGATCCGGTCGCCGACGCCCTTGAGCTTTCTCGCCCAGGTATACAGATACACCTCACCCGAGTATCCAACGATATCGTTATTCAGTACGCGCTTTCTGACTAGCACTCGGAAAAGTGCGGGGACCCGCGCACGAAACAGGCGCCGATAGATGCCGACCTCGAAGAAAGGCAGCAGGAAGTACATCATCAGGAAGATGACGTAGAACCACGGTGTCGCCGGAAGAGAGGTGAGTACGCTTGCCCATCCAATCGAGGTAAGCTGCCACACCAGCAGGGCGAGAATTGCCGCGACGACGACGTATCGCACGTACCTCACAGTGGTGCGTCCACGATCCGTCTCAAGAAACGCTGAGACCCTGGTCCTGGCCACCGACGCTCGCGATGCAAGGGCGCTCAAATAGTTACCCACTGAACTGATGGAATACGGCTTGAAGCTCGCGTAAACGCCCCTGGGTCCCGCTTGTTTTGCCGGGAGCCGATGACTTCCAGCCATTGCATATTATGACGACCACCCGATCTAACGGCATGACGGTCCTGCACTACAAGTCGATTTTTCTGAATGCGTCTGAGACCTTCATCGCACGCGTGATCGACAACCACGATCGCTACACTGCCGTGAGCGCAACGGTGACGCGCGGCGAGCTCTTGCCGGGAACCGAGATTTTTGCTCCAGAGACGTTTTTCTCCCGAGCACGTAGCATAGTGGACCTGCGGCTTAACCGAACACCCAGCTTTGTCTACCGGCTTGCTAGACGAGCGAAGCCCGACGTGATTCATGCGCATTTCGGTATCGATGGATTCCGGATGCTGGGTCTTTCACGAAAGCTGGACATACCGCTTATCACAAGTTTCTACGGGCACGACGTGTCGCGACTGATCAAGGAGGGTCGCTGGCGTTCGCGCTACCAGATCCTGGCCCGCCATGGAAGTCGCTTTGTCGCGCCTTCGGCCGTCATGAAACAGGAACTGATTGAGCTGGGCTTTCCCCATGATCGAATTGACCTCGTCAAATTTGGACTCGACCTTGACGCGTTTGCGTTCGCAGGTGGGCCGCCGTACGCCCGACGCATGATGATTGTCGGAAGACTCGTCGAGAAGAAGGGACACTCGATCGCGTTTGCAGCGCTTGAGATGCTCGTTAACGCGGGTGTTCCCTTTAGCCTGGACGTCTTCGGCGACGGCGAGCTGCGCGCAGAACTGGAGG
>JANQRN010000311.1 GCA_028284545.1 Rhodothermales bacterium
AAAGACATCCGGACCGTAGCGCGCGAGCAGAAAGCGCTCGCGGTAGAGTTGCTGGGCTGTGTGGCAGACCTTGTTGGTGTACATGACATTCAGTCCACCGCCCACGACCGCGCCGGCTATCGGTAGCATCTGCGCCAGTTTTGCTTTCGTCAGTTTGATTCCCAGTTTCTCCGCGATCTTCTTAATTGAACCGGTGATGGCATACTGGCCCGCCGATTCGATCGCCTGACGCTTCGCAATGCCTTGGGACGCGCGCGAGATCGGCTTCAGCGCAAAGTCTTTGTTGATATCGGTGCTTCCCGCCGAAGCGCTCAACACCTGCAGTGCGAAGAGTCGCTCGTCGTCTCTGCTGACGTCGAATCCGTAGTAGGTCGCATACAGTCCGGTCGCTCTGAGGTTGAGCGTGGTCAGCGCGAGTATATCGGGCACAATGCCCGGAGCTCCGACGAAGCCGGTGGTAGCGCCTTCGGCGGCTCCAAGCGCCGAGTAGCGCGACCGTATGCCCGACACTGCCTCGTCTATGTGTCTGATGTCAACGCGGTGCGCGTGCCCGGCATCGCGCACCTCGTGGCCGCGCCGCCGCAAATCGGCGTAAACATCCTCACTCCAGACCAGGTCGTGTGCCAAGTCGTTCAGGCTCTCTATGATCCCGGCTACAAACGTGTCAAGCGTCCAGTCAACTCCCGGGATTGCGCGAAGCTTGTCTGTGGCCGAATCGACGATGGCAGAGAATCGATCATATGCATCGGTGAGGATCCCGCCTTTCGCCGGATTCCGCCAAGCGTGCAGCCCGTCGATGACTTCTCTCTCGTAGTCAGACGGCTGATTGAGTGGTATGGGTAGTCGCGGCATGCGTCTATGTACGCGGCTTTTCCGGGTAGGTGTCAAATGGGCCTCGAGGTGCCCGTGAGCGTCGGAAACGGGCTAGAAAGACCGCGTGAGGCCGCCATCAACCCGGATACTTTGCCCCGTGACGTAGGCTCCATCGTCAGAGAGCAGAAAAGCGACTGCAGACGCGACCTCGCTGACGTGTCCAGCACGCAGCATTGGGATGGAGCGCCGCGTTGCTTCGTCGACGTCGTAGCTGTCGATGAAGCCGGGCAAGACGCTGTTCATTCGAATGCGGTCAGCCGCGTACCGGTCGGCGTACATCTTGACAAATGCGCCGAGACCCGATCGGAGTGCCGACGAGACGGGGAACGACAGGGAGGGTTCTATCGCTCCAAACGTGGAGATATTCACGATGCTGCCACCGCCCTGATCCAGCATCGTTGGCGTTACGAGCCGCGCCAGTCGAACGGTGTTCAGGAAGACAAGGTCGAAGCCGCCGTACCACTCTTCGTCAGACAGCGCGAGGAGCTCTCCCTTGGGCGCATGCCCCGTGTTGCACACGACCGCGTCGAGGCGGCCATAGGTCTCAAGTGCACAATCAACGGCGCCTTTAAGGTCTGCGGCCGAGCTCACGGAGCCGGTGAAGCCGACGCCCCCCAGTTCGCCGGCGAGGTCGTGCGCTGCCTGCGACCGGCTCATCAGCGTTAGCTTGTAGCCGTCTTCGGCAAGACGGCGTGAGATCGCCTCGCCCATTCCGCGACTGGCGGCGGTTACAAGTGCTACTTTCACACGCCGAACTGACGAAGGTGGTGGTCAAGATGCTTGTGGAACAGGTTGCTCCACTCGTCAGCCGTCATTGGCCCGAAGGACGGTGCCAACCGGCCCTCGAAGTACTCGCGACCGTCTTCGTGCGCCCGATGGATGTTGGCCAGCAGTTTTTCGTGTTCCGTTTGGAAAGTGCGCTCGTCAACGATAAGAAACTCGGGGGCTGTGCGAAGATTCTTCCGGTATGGCTTTTCGCCGACGACCATTGGCTTGATGAACGTCCGAAGGAACCACAACTTCAGTCCGGTCGCCGTCTTGAACTTGTCAGGCGCGTACACCTCGTCGTAAGCGACGTTGCAGTGCGCCATCATTTGCGCTACAGACATCTTGCCCCAGGCTGGCTGCGTTTCAGGGGTTAGCTTACTGACTCGGGTGGCAAGCTCGTCGGTGACTTTCTTGTCGAATATGCTTTCCATGTCGGGTATACGCTAGGGAAGGGGCCGGTTGGCGTTCGGTCTGAGGGGTGCCAGCATGAGATTCTAGTGACTGCGAGATAGAGCTGCAAGCCGGCGACTGCTAGCTACGTCCCATCAATGGTTCGGTCCAGCTGTGCAAGTCGCTGTTCTTTGTTCAGCCGATCGCGGATCGCGATCGGCGCGTCGAGGTAGCGACGTAGCGCCGCAGCATCCAGGTCTCCTTCGTAGTAGTCGCGGAACATCCTGATTGCCGCGATTCCGTCGCCGACGAAACGCTGAAACTCAACGGCCATACCTGAGCGGACCGAGCCCTCGCAAATTACCCGGCAATACACGCCTGGCCTCTCAGCGTCTCGAAATCGCCTGACAAACTTCGGATCTCCCATTCGATTCGCCAGCGTTCCGCATGGAATGCGCGGCGCGGTTACCTCCAAGATGACAGTTCCGATGAGTAGCCGGTCGCCTATAGTCGCAGAGGCGCTTTCGAAATGCGAGATCGTCAGGTTCTCGCCAAACGTGCCCGGCACGATCTCTCGTCCAAGCTCGCGAGCCCAAGCCTCGTAGTCGGTCTGTCCGTACACGTAGACCGCCTGGTCGACACCGCCATGGTGCCTGGTGTCACAGACAGCGTCACCGGCGAGTCCCTGGATAGTTACCTCAACAGGTCCGTCAACGGGCATTTTGAATATCCCTGTGTCGCGGTCATCCTTGCCGATACGGATGGACGTTGGTCTCGCGACGTTGACGCTGAGTAAGTTCATTTGGCCATCGTGATGCTTGTTACGCCGGCGTCTGCCTGAAATACAAACCGCCACCTTATTCGGTCAATGGTGTATTCGACGCCCCATGGACGACCAACCGTTGCACCGTGACTCCATGTGCGCTCGGGCGTGCCGAGGACCCGGAGTACACATGCTCGCGCGGACTTAGCTGTTCTGCATTCGCCTCAAAATACGGTCGAGCAGGCCGGGGAAGAAGCGCTTAACATAAACGGCGAGGACCTCGCGGCCACCCATGTACACCTCTGATTTTCCACGTGCGACTGCACGGAGGGTCTTCCGAGCGCAAACCTCGACGGGCATCCCACCAGCCTGGTTCGGATCCATTTCCCCCCACGGCGAGCCGTCGGCGACGAGCGAGTTGCGCGATATGTCGGTCTGAACGTACCCGGGGCAGACAAGCGTGATCTTGACACCGGCGTCATGGACTTCGGACCTCAGCACGTCAAAGAAGCCGTGCAGGGCGTGCTTGGAGGCGGCATATGCTGATCGTTGTGGTCCACCGAACCGGCCGACTACACTACTGATCACGACGACGTGCCCCGATCCGCGTTCGACCATTGCGGGTGCAACCACTTTGGTAAGTGCAATCGTCCCGAAGTAGTTCACCTCCATAAGTCTGCGGTCCACCGTCAACGAGGTCTCCAGTGTTTTCGATCGCTGGCTCATTCCGCCGCAGTTAACGAGAACATCGACGTGCCCGTCGGAAAGCACCGCGTCGGCGGCGGCGGTGATGGCTTGGTGATCCGTGAGGTCGAACGGTACGACGACGTGCGACTCACTCGCACTGCAGGCGTCGCGAACGCGTCTGAGCTCAGCCTCGCGCCGCCCCGACAGCACTAGGTTGGCGCCGGCGTCGGCAAACGCATAGGCAAGTGCCTCGCCGATCCCCGCTGACGCGCCAGTGATCCATATACGTTTCCCTCGGAATGACATGGTCAGTCCTTCACACGCGCGAGGCCTAGGGCCTTGATCAGCATTCGTGGCAGTGGTTTCGTTGGTGATCGCTTTCGCAAATCGAGATGCAACCCGATCTTCTTCAGCAGCGGCATTTTGTGCGTTTCGACAAACTCTATCAGGGTTCCGTCTGGGTCCTCGATGTAGGCAAAACGGCCGGCCGCCTCGCCCATATCAAACGAGTCTTCGCTGTCGATCGTGAAGGGGAAGCCCGCGGATTCGCATGCATGCTTCAGGGCGTCCATGCCAGTCACGTCAAAGCACAGATGGATGAAGCCAAGGTCACCCCAGAATCGGTCTGCAAAGAGGTGCGGTACGTTCTCATCGTCGCTTCCTCGATCCAGGACTTGCACAAGTTCAAGTTCGCTCGGGCCGAAGAGCTCGGAGAACGGCCCCAGTCTCGGAGCGGCGTGGCCCAGAAGGATACGACGAACCGAATGCGTACCACCAGGAATCATCCGCAGATCCTCAAACACGCCAATCTCGTCGTAGCGCACCGTGTCATATCCGAGCAAGTCACGATACAGTGGCAGGGATCGATCGATGTCGGTGACGTTGATCATGCAGCCCGCCGGGCCGCCGGTGCTTCCCGAGGGACGAGTGGGCTCGTCGGCGAACCAGCCGTCCCCGGCCACGACGTCGAAGTAGTGGCCGGCAGGATCCTTCACAAAGAAGTGCGGTGCCCCATTCGGGTCGGTCAGCGGCCCGGTCTCGAGCTGCACGCCGACCTTCGCGAACCGGTTGTGCGTCGCCAGGACATCGCGAGACCGGATTCGAGCGGCAAACAGGCCCGGATTCAGTAGCGATGGTTTGAACGCCGGGGCCGCTGGGATACGGCTCGTGAACTGCCAGATTTCCATCCCGCCGCCGCCCTGCAGGTTCAGTGCCAGCAGCGCATCGCGAGACTGGACCTCGGCCCCCGTGTACCTGGTCATGAGCGGAGCCTCTGCCGCCTCCCGAAACACCGGGACATCCATGCCAAAGTGCTTTCGGTACCAAGCCCAGGCCGAGTCGACATCTTCGACGCCGATTCCCATTTGCTGGATACCCGAGATGTTGTAGCTCACAACTCCGGGTTACGACACCGAGCTCTGCTGCGCGGCGGGCTCGAGGTTAAGATGCTCCTTCAAGTTTCGGAAGGCCTCGAGCGTCTGATCGACGTCTTCATCCGTATGCGCGGCCGTCGAGGTGAGACGGAACAAGACAACGCCTCGAGGAACCACGGGATACGTTACGGCAGATACGAAGACGCCGTACGTGCTACGCATCAAGCGCATGGCAGTGACGGCCGTCTCCTCGTCGCCGGCCGGGACGTACACCGGAGTAATCGGGGAAGATGTCGCACCGACCTCGTAGCCGAGATCCACCAGTCCTCGTTGCAAGCGCTGTGCAATGTGCCAGACCTGCGCGCGCGCGTCTTCGCCATTCTCGACGAGCTCGAGGGCGGCATCAACCGCTTCGACGTAGACCATCGGAAGGCTCTTGGCAAATACGTTTGGCCGCGCGTTGTAGCGGATGTAGTCGACCACCTTCTTGTCGCCCGCGGTCACACCGCCAATCGCTGCGAACGATTTTGCAAAGGTGCCGAAGTACAAGTCTATCTGATCCTGAACGCCCTGATGCTCGGCCGTTCCAGCGCCGGTCGCCCCCATGACACCAAACCCGTGCGCGTCGTCAATGAACAGGCGTGCGTCGTAGCGCTCCTTGAGCTTGCAAATCTCCGGGAGCGGGGCTTGGTCGCCAGTCATCCCAAACAACCCCTCGGTCACGACGAGAACGCCACCACGGCGATTCATGTTGGCGGCGCGCAGCTGGTCTTCGAGGCTCTCCACGTCGTTGTGGCGAAACACCCGGAATTGCTTCCCGCGTGACGCCAGGAGTGCGCCGTCTACGATGCACGCATGTGAGAGGCTGTCGATAATGACCGTGTCATTCTCCTCAACGACCGCGTTGATCGTACCGATCACGCCCATGTAGCCGAAGTTGAAAACGATGGACGACTCCTTGCCGAGATGCCGCGCAAGCTTTGCCTCCAGCGCCATGTGGCGTCTGGTATTACCGGTAAGCAATCGCGAGCCCATCGGTGACCAGGTGCCATGCTCTTCAATCGCCGCACGGGCCGCATCGTGTACGACGGGGTTTCGAGCGAGACCCAGGTAGTTGTTGATCGACCAGACGATGACCTCTTTCCCATCGAATTGCATGCGTGGACCAATCGGCCCCTCAAGCACCGGCTGGGTGAAGTACTTGTCGTCGGCCAGACGGTACTTGCCGAAGTAGCCTCCGTCGGTATCGCACTTCGCGAACAAATCGGTTGTCGCCTGACTCGGAGCGGGAGGTGCGCCGTTGGCGCCGTCGCCGAGGCTTCCACCGGTCCCGGCGGTCCCACTCATTTGATCAGCAAGATGCGCGGCCAGCTCATCGATGCTCGCGTCCTGAATCGCCTCCAGCGGGGGAGCAACAAGCCGAAGGTCGTTTTCGATTGTAACCTTGAGCTCCGTCATGTCCAACGAGTCCAGACCGAACGCCGAAAGTGGTGCCGCCTTGTCGATGGTATTCGGTGCCACCTTGCGCGCCCGCGCGATCAGTTGCTGCAGGTGCCCGGCAACCTTCAGCGACCGCTCGCCGGGTGTCGCGGTCACGAGCTCTGCGTGAGTCAACGGCAGGTAGCCGCCCGCCGTTGGCGCCGGCGCGTCCGTTGCGACACCGGAGCCACCGATCTGCTCGAGTCTTCCAGCGACCAGGTCACCTTTGCATTTTCTGCGCTGGATCTTTCCACTCGTGGTGCGGGGCAGGTGTCCTGGTTTCAGCAGGACGACCGTGTGGGCGTGTAATTCGTGCGCATCAGACACAGCTTTGCGGATGGCTCCGACAATTCCCGCTTCGTCCAGGTTGCGCACCGCCGTGCGCTCGACCTCTTGAACGACGGCCAACCTTTCCTCGTGGTCTATCTCGATGCTAAAGGCTGCCGCTCCACCTCCTCGGAGGGCGGGATGCGCCGCGGCGACGGTTGCCTCGATGTCCTGCGGGTAGTGGTTGCGCCCACGGATGATGATCATGTCCTTGATCCGTCCCGTCACGAACAACTCTCCCTCCCGGATGAACCCCAGGTCGCCGGTGCGCAGCGCGTGATGGCTGCCGTTGCTGCCATTGCCGGCCGAGCCGTTGGCCACAATCGCCTCAAAGGCCTCCTTTGTTGCCTCCGGGGCCTTCCAGTAGCCGCCCGCCACGCTTCCACCGCTGATGAGAATCTCGCCCACCTCACCCGACGCGCAAGGCGTCATCGTCTCGGGATTCACAATTTGCAGTTGCTGGTCGGGCCATGCGGTACCGCTGCTGACCAGCGTGCAGGTCTCTTCCTGCGAGGAACCGTTCTCGCCCGCGCGTTCGATTCGGTTTTCCGCAAGCGCTGATGCTCCGACGCGATCAAACGTCGGTTCGTTTGTGACTGGGCCGCCAGACACAAAGAGTGTCGCCTCCGCGAGCCCGTAACACGGGAAGAAGGCGTTGCGCCGGAAGCCATGCGGACTGAAAGTCTCACTGAACAACTCAAGTGTGGCTGCCCGAATGGGTTCTGATCCGTTGACCGCCAGGTTCCATGAACTGAGGTCAAGGCCTTCGCGCTGCTCCGGAGTGATCTTGCGCGAGCACAGATCATACGCGAAGTTTGGCCCGCCCGATATCGTGGCGCCGTACTTCGTTACGCCGTTTAGCCAACGCACGGGCTTCTGCAGGAACATGACGGGAGCCATCAATACACAGTGCACGCCGGCGTACAGGGAATGCAGCACATTTCCGATGAGTCCCATGTCATGGTACAGCGGCAGCCATCCGAGAAGCCGGTCTTGCTCTGTCAGCTGAAACGCCTGATGCATCAGCCGCTGGTTATGCATCAGGTTGTCATGGCTGACCATCACACCCTTCGGTCGGTCGGTCGACCCGGAGGTATACTGCAAGAATGCCAGGTCGGCGCCAGACAGCGTCGTCGGACTCCACGTCGGCGCGGCCGCCAGGTCGAGCGTGTCGGTCGCGATGCGGTGCATCTGTTGCAGGTGCGGATGTTCGCTGAAGCGCCGCTCGACATCGTTCAGAATCTGTGTCGTCCCCAGTACGTGGGTTGCTTCCGCATTGATGACAATTCCGTCAATGCGGTCGAGAGAACGATTTTTGCGTGGCGGGTAGGCGGGAACCGGCACGACGCCGGCGTACAGGCATCCGAAGAACGCCAGGATGTAGTCAAGTCCGGACGGGTACAGCAATAGCGCGCGAGAGCCGCAGGCACCCGCGTCGTGGAGATACGCAGCAATCGACCGTGCTTTCTCGTCAAGCTCGGCGTAGCTAATCGAAACTTCTTCGGATTCGCCGTCAGCGAGGAAGGTGTACGCCGTGCGCGAGGCCTGGTGGTGGGCCCTGGACCCGAGCAGGTCTACGAGAGTCGCATGGGAAACCGGCTCGACATAGCGTGTTTGTTCCATTGAGCATGGGATTCAACTGGTGCAGCGCGCTTCGTTGCGCCGCAATTTCACCAATCCGGACGGATGGCACAACTTTTTGGTGGGCGATGCGCGATTTGGCGGCCCGTAGAATGCGCTGCGGGCGTTTCGGATCCCTCGTTCGGCCACTCTGAGCCTACCGCAGCAACTTTCTAGCCACGATTGGGCGGTTCGTCGCGCACAAAGGCTGGTCTACCGGGTTCCGAGAGCTCCTTGCTCCACCGGTATCCCGACGCTGCAAATCGTTTGAGTTGGGCTGGCTCCGTTACGCGGTTCTGGATTATCCAGGAGGCCATGATGCCCCGGGCGCGCTTTGCATAGAAACTGATGACCTTGTATTTGCCGTTCTTCGCGTCGAGGAAATCCGGTGTGACCAGATCGCCATCCAGGCCATTAGTTTCTATCGACTTGAAGTACTCGACCGAGGCAAGATTCGCAACGGCGCCCGACTTTGTCGCGCGCAGCTGCTTATTTATAGCGTCGGTGATCGACCCGCCCCAGAAGGCATAGAGGTCCTTCCCGCGCTGGTTCTGGAAGCGCGTTCCCATTTCGAGGCGATAGGGTTGCATCAGGTCGAGCGGGCGCAAGACGCCGTAAAGACCCGATAGTATGCGCAGGTGCTGCTGAGCGAATTTCAGGTCGGCCGCCGACATCTCGTGCGCCTCCAGACCCCGATAAACGTCGCCCTTGAAAGCGAATAGCGCCTGTTTTGCGTTCGACGTCGTAAATGGTCGCTCCCACTGCTGGTACCGCTCGCGGTTGAGCCGGGCGAGTTTGTCCGAGACCCCCATCAGTTTGCCGAGCTTGGGCGCCGTCATTTTCCGCAGAGCCTCGACCAATTCCGCGCTGTCGTCAAGCATTATCGGCTGGGTCGCAGTCTTTGTCGGCGCAGGTGTGTCGAAGTCCAGCGTCTTTGCGGGAGAAAGCAGGGCGATCATTTGGGCGGAAAGGTTGGAGGATTGAGGTGCCGAGGGTTGCGAGTTGGGCCTCTAAAATACGGATGTGGGTTGGGACCGGCATTCATCGTCCAGGCCGCGCGCGTGGATTTATGACGGTTTTTGTTCGTCACCTGCCGTTCGTGAGGTTGACGAGGGCCTCCTCCAGTCCTCGCAGTTCGGCCAGCCCCCTCATCCGACCAATCGCCGAGTAGCCCGGGTAGTGCGGTTTGGAGTGGTCGTCCATCATTTGCAGGCCGTGGTCGGGTCGCATCGGGAGCGATTGCTCTCGGCGGGCCATGATCTTCAAGACATCTGCGACAATCCCTGACATCGGCGCATCGCCCTCCAGATGACCGGCTTCGTGAAAGTTACCGGCATCATCGCGCTTTGTATTCCGGAGGTGCAGGAAATGTACGCGGTCCTGGAATTCCTCCAGCATATCACGCAGCGGGTTGTCTGGTCGAGCTCCGTACGACCCTGTGCAGAAGCACAGGCCGTTGGCATCGATTGCCGATGCTGCGAGAATTGCGCGGGCGTCTGCCTGCGTGCTCACGACCCGAGGCAGGCCCAGCACGGGAAACGGAGGGTCATCGGGGTGGATCGCGAGTTTGACGCCACAGTCAGCGGCCACTGGCGCAACTTCTGCAATGAACTCGAACAGGTTTGCTGATAGGTCTGATGGCCCGATGTCGCGGTACGCGGCAATCTGCGAAAGCAACCCGTCGGGTGTAAATGCATCGTCGCTACCCGGCAGGCCAAGCATCACCGTTCTGGCGAGCGTATCTCTTTGTCGACCTGACATCGCCCGGAAGCGTGCCTCGGCGGCGGCGACGAGCTGATCGTCGTAATCGTCTGGTGCCCCGGGGCGCTGGATGATGAACTGGTCAAACACCGCAAAAGCAAGTCGTTCGAATCTTAGCGTCTTTCGGCCGTCGGGTAGCAGGAAGCCGACGTCCGTGCGTACCCAATCCAGCACCGGCATGAAGTTGTACGTAACAACTCCGACGCCACTCTCCGCGAGGTTTCGGAGACTGTCCTTGTAGTTATCGATCCAGCGCCGCCAGTCATTCGAACGAGACTTGATGTCCTCGTGCACTGGAAGGCTTTCAACGACGCTCCATGTCAGGCCGGCCGCCTCAACGATACGCTTTCGTCCTTCAATGTGATCTAAAGACCAAACTTCACCGACCGGGACATCGTGCAGCGCGGTCACGACTCCGCTACAGCCTGCTTCGCGGATCGCCGCCAGCGGTACGGTATCGCGCGGCCCGAACCAGCGCATGGTCTGTTCCATGCGTGCTACAGCCATCGTCGAACCTCCTCGCGGTAGTTGCGGAATTTATCTGGAAACAGCTCTTCGAGTGCGCGCTCCTCGGGTGCAATCTGGAAACGGTTCATGTAGGCCACGAACAGAGGTAGTGCGATCAGGGCAACAGGGTTCGCAAGGTGCACGGCGTAAGCGACGAGCACGATCAACAACCCGAGATACATCGGGTTTCGCGTACGCCGATAAACGCCTCCGGTGACGAGGGTGCTCGAGTTCTTGACGTTGT
>JANQRN010000318.1 GCA_028284545.1 Rhodothermales bacterium
GATCTTGAGTCGCGTAAAGTTGGCCCAGCGGCAGGTACGTCGGTAACGCAGGCCGCGCAAGATGTCGCTTGTGAGGTTGTCCGCCGCCCGTTCAACCTGTCTACCGGCCCGCTAATCCGCGCCGCACTCATCGAGATGGGGGACGGTGATTATGTGTTTGTCCTGGCACTACACCACATCGTATCCGACGAGCGTTCTCTCGACATTCTCTGGGTAGACCTGTTGCAGTTCTACGACGGCGGTCGAATACAGAACCCCGCTGACTCCGACGAGTCAAGACAGGTCGAGTACCTTGACTATGCCCACTGGCAGCGGGAAAGATGGGAATCCGGTGATCTGGGGGAACAGGTCGCCTACTGGAAATCGCGGCTTGCGGGGCTTGGCGAACTCGCGTTGCGTTTGGACCACCAGCGTCCTCGAGGATTGAGCTTCAGTGGTGCGTTGGAAAAGAGGATACTGCCACAGCGGCTTGTGACGGAGCTGGACGCGCTGCGGAGTGAGCAGGGAGTAACCCGGTTCATGTTGATTCTGTCGGCATTCAATGTCTTGCTGCGACGCTACACAGATCAAGGGGTTGTCGCGATAGGCGTGCCTGCCAGCATGCGCGTCGGCGAGGAAACGACGCGCACTGTGGGCTTCTTTCTCAACACACTTGTGATCACGAATGATGATGACGCTGATCTTGCGTTTACAGATTTTCTGAGACAGGTGCGAAGCTCGTTCCTGGATGCGTTAGCCAATCAGGAGGCACCTTTCGAGAAGCTGGTCGACGAGATTCGGCCGCAGCGAAGCCTGAATCGCAACCCGCTTTTTCAGGCGATGTGCGTGGAGCAGCAGCCTGAGCGATTGCAACAGTTTGCGCCGGGTATTTCGAGCGAGCGCTTCGAGGTGACAACTGCTGCGTCGAAGTTCGACTTGACACTGTTTGCGACGGGGCCACAATCTGATCTTACAGCCTCAGCGCCTGAATTAGAGCTCACGCTCGAATACAACACGGACATCCTGAACCGGGCGACGGCTGCGAGAATGCTGCGTCACCTTGAGGCACTCCTCGAGTCGATCGTCTCCGACCCAGAGGCTCCACTTTCGGTCCTGAATCTTGTTGACCAGGCAGAGCTGGAGGAACTGGGAGCGTTCGCCGCGCCGGATTACGATCAGACAGACTCAGACCTTCCTTTGCTGCATGAGTTGGTCGAAGCCAGCGCTGCGGCGGCCCCTGACGAACCGGCTGTGATAGCCGACGAAACGACTCTGACTTACGGGGGGCTTAACCGGCGGGCCAACCGATTGGCACGCGAACTCGTCGCGAGCGGACTCGAGGTTGGCGCTCCGGTGGCGGTGTGCTTTGATCGGTCTCCGGCGATGGTGGTTGCAGCGCTTGCCGTTCTGAAGGCGGGCGGCGTTTATGTCCCGCTGGACCCCGACTACCCGGCTGATCGATTGCAGTACCTGATCGACGATTGTGGTGCCGGTATCGTCATTGTGAGCGATGAAGCGGATGAGAGCCTACCTGGGAGCAGGGCGAAGGAGGTGCGGCTGCGAAACGACGGTGTGCTGACGTCGGCCGATCCAGGCGTCAAGGTCGAAGCCGGTGATGATTCCAACCTGGACGTCGACGTGTCGGTTGAAGACCTGGCGTACGTGATCTATACCAGCGGTTCGACGGGTCGACCAAAGGGTGTGATGGTGACACACAGCAACGTCGTGTCCTCGACGCTTGCGCGGCGTGTTGTCTACGGAAGGGTCCCCGAGCGCTTCCTGCTTCTGTCGTCTATTGCGTTCGACAGCTCTATCGTTGGGCTCTTCTGGCCCCTATGTACGGGCGGGTCTGTTGTACTCCCAAGACGGAGGCAGGAGCAGGACATTGACTCCCTGGTACGTCTGATTCAGGAGCAACACGTCACGCACACCCTGTGCATTCCTTCACTCTACAAGCTCATTCTGTTGCATGGTGAATCGGAGCGACTAGGGACACTCGAGACTGTCATCGTCGCCGGAGAAGCTTGTCCGGCAGCAGCAGTCAGACTTCACTTCGAGAAGTTGCCCGCTACCAAGCTCTACAACGAGTACGGGCCGACCGAAGCCACCGTCTGGTGCATCGTACACGAGGTTGCACCCAGAGACGGTCGCGGTCAGGTGCCCATCGGCAGACCGACGCCAAATGCGGTCGTTCGAATTATCGACGCCTGCGGGCGGCCCGCGCCAATCGGGGTTGCCGGAGAAATCTACGTAGGCGGCCGCGGAGTGTCGCGCGGATACCTCGAAAGGCCAGACCTGACTGAAGAACGATTTGTGACGGGCGTAGATGCGACGGACCACGAAGCGCGATACTATCGCACCGGCGATCGTGGTCGGTTCACCGAGAGCGGCACTATCGAGTTCCTTGGGCGCATCGACAATCAGACCAAGGTTCGTGGTTACCGCATCGAGCCGGACGAAATCAGCGCCGTTCTCGAGGAGCACCAAACGGTTGCTGAAGCGGCGGTCATCGTACGTCGCGAAGGCTCCGGAGCTGTCCTCTCTGACGACCCGGGTTCACTTGCCTCATTGCTGGCCGACCTCGATCCGGCGGAAGCTGAGGCCCTCCTTGAAACGATAGAACGATCAATATGACGCGAAGACTACGGCGACATCGTGACTTCGAGATCTCGCTCCAGATTCGGCGCGACGAGTTCATCCGTCCCCCACGCGATGCGCAGCGGAACTGGCTTCTGAATCGCGCGCTGACCGAATTTGTCTGGGACCTGGAGAATCTCGATGCGCTGGCGAAGCGGTTTGTGGCGGGCTCCGATGAGCACCGGCTCGCCGACAGAACGCAGGCCGAACTGGGTGACGACGAAATCATGGAGGACTGGCAAACACCCATCATGCAGGCCATGGCCGATGCCGTCACGGATCAGGTTGGCGATGTCCTCGAAATTGGCTTTGGTCGTGGTGTAGCCTCAGAGATGATCCAGGCAGGTGCTCCGCGTTCACACACTATTGTTGAGTGTAACGACGCCATCGTGCGGCGATTCCATGATTGGCGCGAACGGCATTCCGCCGCCGACATTCGACTCATACATGGGAAGTGGCAAGACACCGTTGATCAGTTCCAGCAGTACGATGGAGTGTTCTTTCACACGTACCCGCTGACCGAACAGGAATTCGTCGACTACGTCGCATCGAGCGTCACCTTTGCGGAGCACTTCTTTTCGGCCGCAGCCGAGCACTTGAGACCTGGTGGTGTCTTCACCTACCTCACCAACGAGCCGGACTCGCTGAGCCGCGAGCATCAGCGACTCGTCCTCAGGTACTTCAGGTCTTTTTCGCTTCAAAAAGTCTCAGTGTCACCTCCAACGGACAGTCGGGACGACCTGTGGGCCGATTCGATGGTAGTAATCAAAGCCGTCAAGTAGTCCGTTGCCCACTTTCCTTGAACGAATAGCGAACCTGCCCAACGATGCGCGGCGACTGCTTGCCGAGTCTCTTGCGGCGGATGCAGAGGATGATGGTCAGCTCGTGGCGTATGTCGTAGAGCGTGAAGGCAGACAGGCGGATCCAGCTGAGTTGCGCGATTTCCTGAGAGCGCGGCTGCCCGACTACATGGTTCCGAAGAACGTTGTCTTCTTGACGGCGTTGCCGCGAACGCCGAACGGCAAGCTTGATGCCCGCGCCCTACCCGATCCGCCTGATGTTGATGATGCTGTGTCGGACACGTTCGTTGCGCCGCGCAATGAGGTCGAGGCCGCACTCGCAAAGATCTGGTCGGAAGTGCTTGGCTTCGAGGATATCGGCGTGCACGACAACTTCTTCGAGATCGGTGGCGACTCGATCCTCAGTATCCGGATTGTTGCGCTGGCTCGAGAAGGTGGCATCAGGATGACGCCAGACCTGATGTTCGATCACCAGACGATTGCCGAGCTGGCGCGGCACACCGCCACTGTGGAGCCTGAGCCCGGTGAGGCTGTTCCCGCACCAAGCGGAGACTCCGGCACGGCACGACTCACTCCGATACAGCATTGGTTCTTTGAGCAGGAGATGGCCGAGCCAGACCACTGGAACCAGTCGGTTACACTCACGCTCAAGTCTGATTTCGGGTTTGCGGCGGTGCAGGCCGCCGTAGATCGTCTTGTTGAACGACACCCGGTGCTGTCGGCGCGCTTCGATGTCGATTCAGGCCTGCAGGAGTTCGCTTCCGGATCGCGCGTGGCGGTCGAGAACGTCGACCTGTCGGCAGTTGGTGAAGGCGGACAGCAGGAGCTGCTCAACGATGTTGTCGTGGCGCGGCTCGCAGCGGCTGAGGCAGGTCTCAGCATTAGTGCAGGCCCGGTGATTCGGGTTACTTACTTCGACTCAGCGAGCACTCGTGCGGCAGAGGGTGCACTTGTTCACCTCGCGATTCATCACCTGGTTGTCGATCCGGTGTCATGGCATATTCTGCTGAACGATCTCGATTCTTTCCTGCTCGACACACACCAGGTCAACGACGAGTCCGGCGGTCGATCTTCTTTTGAGTCATGGCGTGCGGCGTTGGGAGACTATGCGCTTTCTGACCGGCTGCGTGATCAGACGGAATTCTGGTTGTCGCAAGTTGATCCGGTCCAGCCCGGCATCCCCGTGGACTTCCCGAACGCGCGCTGCCTCGAGAAGGACATCCGGACCTCAGAGTTGACCTTGACCGAAGAGCGATCGCGGGAGCTACTCATCGATGCCACGGCGGCGTACGGGACACAAGTTGACGAGATGCTGATCGCTGCGCTTGCGCTAACTCTCGCCAGCTGGCAAGGAGGCGACGAAATATTTGTCGGCGTTGAGCGACACGGCAGGGAGGCTGTCGGGGAGGGGTTGGATCTTTCAGGCACCGTGGGCTGGTTTACATCGTTCTTCCCGTTGCGAATAAGACTCCCCGATGGTGCGGGCGCAGATCTCGGCGGGACGATAAAATCTATCAAAGAGCAACTTCGCGGCGTCCCGGATCGAGGCGTTGGGTATGGCGTTGCGAGATACCTGCATCCAGAATCCGAGATCAGAGAGGCGCTCGGCTCCGGGGCCCAGCCACGCCTGATTTTCAACTACGCAGGCCGCGTCGATGGGGGAGGCAAAACGGAAACCGCGTTTCAAGAAGTAGGTGAGATCGGTTCATCGCGTGCCCCAACAAATCACCGAGGTCACGTGCTTGAGGTCAATTCGTTCGTTGTCGGCGGTAAACTGACGGTCCGCTGGCAATTCTCCACATCGGTACACCGCGAAACTACCGTGACGCGGTTGGCGGAAGCGTTTATGGAGCACGTGGAGACGCTGGTTGTGCACTGCCTGGATCCTGACGCGGGCGGCTACACTCCCTCGGATTTTCCGGACGTCGACCTGAGCCAAGACGATCTCGACGCGCTGTTGGGCAACCTCTGAACTGATGTCGGGCGTGAAGCAGCATATCGACAAGAAGAATATCGCGACGATATTCCCGTTGACGCCGATGCAGGAGGCTATTCTTGGCCACAGTGTCCGACACCGAATAAGCGACCCTGGTTTTCTGCAGCTGACCTGTACACTAGAGGGAAACGTCGTCGAAGACACGCTCGAGCGGGCGTGGCGTCACGCAATGCACGAGTATCCGGTGCTGCGCACTTCCCTACACTGGCGCGAGCTTGAAACGCCGCTGCAGATCGTGCACAAGAGCGTAACGGTGCCGTGGAATACCGAGGATCTTCGATCACTTCCGCTGTCTGAGCGGCGGAGTAGGCTTCGCGAATACCTGGATGCAGACCGGGCCCTCCCTCTGCAGCTGAATAGTGTTCCCGCTATGCGAATAGCACTGCTACGCATGACGGACAACGAATCCACAATGGTCTGGAGCTGCCACCACGCGTTGCTTGACGGATGGTCTGGTGCCCTGGTCCTCTCCCGCGTGATAGAAGTGTATGACATGCTGGCAAGGCGCGAGGAACCGACCGTCCAGAGCACTCCGCCCTACCGCGACTACGTCCGCTGGCTTTCGCAACAGGAAGCCGATGCAGCAGATGCTTTCTGGCGGTTGCACCTTGGATCAGTGGAGGAGCCCACGCCGCTACCACTCAGACGCCGCGGTGACGTTGTCGTAGGCGGCGCGTCTCCGGGAGCGCAGTATGAGCGCAAGCAGCTCTTCCTCTCGTCCGAGTTGTCGGGCAGAGTTGCGGGTGCGTTGCGACGCCGCCGAGTTACGCTTGGAACCCTCTTCCACGCGGCGTGGGCTGTTGTCCTCAGCCACTTCTCGGGTCGCGAAGACGTTGTGTTTGGTGCGACTGTCTCCGGGCGCGATGGAGACTTGCCCGGCCTCGAGACGATGGTCGGTCTGTTCATAAACACGATTCCGGTATGGGCCCGGATCGAGGGCTCGGAGACGATAGGCGCCTTCGCAGAACGCCTTCAACGGGAGCAATCCACGGCCCGCCGATTTGCGCATACGCCGCCCGAGCAAGTCCAAGCGTGCACGAAGGTGCCACCTCGTTTCAGGCTGTACGAAAGCCTTGTCGTCGTCGAGAACTTTCCCGCGTCAGAGTCGCCCGACGACTCGCTCATGAACGGTTTGCGGCTTCGGGACCTACACGGCGGCATCACGTCGAACTTTCCGGTTACCCTCGTTGTGGGTCCCGGCGACAAGATCGCACTCCATCTGATTCATGACTCCCGTGTGGTCGAAGGGGAATCAGCGAACCAGATTCTGAATGCCACGCACCGGATCGTCGAGGCGTTCGCGGATGATTCTGACGTAGCGATACATGACCTGGTGGACCAGTCGGGAGTGAGCGAAGTTGCTGATTCCCCAGATGCTCCGCATGTGCCAGCCCGCCCCGAGGTGGGAGCACCATTTGCGCCGCCCCGCGATGATGTGGAGCTACGATTGAAGCAAATCTGGGAGCGTCTCCTGGGTCTCAATGGGGTGGGGATTGATGACGACTTCTTCGACCTCGGAGGTCACTCACTACTCGGGCTGGCGCTGCTCAAGGAGATCGAGACTGAGTTTGTGGAGCGGCTGCCGGTATCGGTTCTATTCGACAATCCAACGGTCCGCGGCCTGGCAACGATCTTGCGCGATGAAGAGTACGTCGCCTCGTGGTCGCCGGTTGTCCCGATCCAACCGGGTGGAACAGGGGTTCCCATCTTTTTCCTCCACTCATGGGACGGCGACATCCTGATGTACCGGCGTGTCGCTGCAGAACTAGCGGACAAGCATCCGGTCTTTGGCGTGCAGTCTTACGGTCTTGACGGCGATTCCGCTCCGATCGCGTCGATTGATGAGATGGCTCGTCGCTACGTAGACGAGTTGGTGGCGATTTGTCCCGCGGGGCCGGTTGGTCTTGTGGGGTTCTGCTTTTCAGTTCCGCTCTCGATCGAGATGGCGCGCCTGCTGCAGGCTCGAGGTCGCGAAGTCGCGCTGCTCCTGAACATCGACACCGGGAAGGCGAGGCTTGAGTTGGCGCGCCCAAAGAAGAACATTGATTTCTATAAGGGCCGCTTCAAGCGGCTGTACCGGGAGCGGGGCCTCCTGGGTCTGTTGCGCTATCAGTACCGTCGAAAGTTGCATCGCTTCATCGTTCGCGAGCGTGCGGACAAGGCTCAGAACGGCGATGCAAGCCCGACAGTTGCCGAGGTTCTGCAACGAACGACAAAAGCAGCGTATGATGCGTACTTTGCCTCAGAACAACCGCGATACGATGGCAAAATGACCGTTTTCCTCAGCCAGGATCGTGGCAACGTGCCCGAAGTTTTTGGTCCGATTGAGTTCTGGAGGGGTCGTGTAGCCGATATCGAATCTCACGAGATCGAGGGTGGGCACACTAGTGTTCTTCTGGACCCGTACGTCGCGGACCTTGCCGCATCGCTTCAGCGTTGCCTAACGTTCGAATCACAGATTCACAAGCCCTCATAGCCATGTCTCTTGAAGCACATTTCGCGGCCTATCGCGGGGAGACCGTCGGCTGCGATGCTACGTTTGAAGGGCCGTACGGTGAACGCCGAATCATCTACGCAGACTGGATTGCCAGCGGCCGTTTGTACGCCCCCGTCGAAGACCGGCTGACGAACGTTTTTGGCCCCATGGTCGGCAACACGCACTCTGAGTCGTCGGCCACAGGCACAACGATGACGCAGGCTTATCACGAGGCACGCGAGCTGATCAAGCGACACGTCAATGCGAAGGAGACCGACGCCCTGATCGCAACGGGGTCCGGCATGACCGGCGCGGTCTGCAAGCTGCAGCGTCTCCTTGGCCTCGTGGTTCCCTGCCGACTGCGCGAGCGCGTCTCACTCTCTGACGAGGAGCGGCCCGTCGTCTTCATTACACACATGGAGCATCATTCCAATCAGACAACCTGGGAAGAGTCCCTGGCAGACG
>JANQRN010000322.1 GCA_028284545.1 Rhodothermales bacterium
CGCCTGGCAGGTGGCGATGGCCACGAATACGTCCTGCGATCCCTGGACAAAGATCCGTCCGGCACCGTGCCCGTCAACCTGCAGGGTACCATCGCGACAGACATTGTGCAGGACCAGATCTCGTCGATCAATCCATATGGTGCATTTGCCATTCCCCCACTCGCGCGCGCCGTTGGTGTATATCACACACTGCCGGAGCTGGTCTTCGTGCCCGACGATCCAAGACTGGGGCCCTACCGCGAGCAGTTCGGAAACAGGTTGATGATGTTCGAGCACCGACCCGACGACGATGTGCGCGACTTTCCCAATTACGGATTCTCACGGAAGGTAGTTGGCGCGACAAAGCTCTACGAAGAGCTTCAGGACGACAACGACAATCGCGTGGATACAGAGGCTTTTCTTAGAGTCAGACTCTTCGACATGCTACTCAGCGATTGGGATCGCCATCGCGGACAGTGGAGGTGGGCGCGCTTCGACGACACCGACGGAAGGGGCGACCTTTACCGACCGATACCACGAGACCGGGACTGGGCATTCAACCGAATGAACGGCCTGGTGTCGGTTCTTGCGCCGCTATTTGATCCCAAGTTCCAGCCCTTCAACCCACAGTTTGGAAGTATCAAGGGCCTAGCAACGAATGGACTTGAACAGGACCGACGGATGCTGGCCGGGGTCAGCCGCGAACAATGGATTCAAACTGCTGAAGGCATACGCGACGCGATAACGGATAGCGTGGTAGCCGAGGTACTCGCGGCCCTGCCAGAACCGATTCGAGCGCTTGATGGTGATCGGATCCGCAATAACCTGAACAGCCGGGCCGACGATTTGGTGCGTGCAGCGGAACTGTACTACGAGGCGCTTGCGCTTGTCGTCGATGTTGTTGGGTCAGACCGTCACGAACTCTTCGAAGTTGTACGCGAGTTGAACGGAGACGTGACGTTACGCATGTACAGGTCCTCTCGCGAAGGCGAGCCAAGACAGTTGTTGCTCGAGCGACGCTTTCTCGGCACAGAGACACGCCAGATCCGATTGTTTGGACTTGGCGGCAGAGACCGATTTGTGATTTCAGGAGAGTCGCGGCGATCGATCGAGATCCTGGCGGTTGGCGGACCGGGAAGGGACAGCCTGATCGATGATTCGCGGGTAGTCGGGTCCCGCCACAAGACGATCTACTTCGATACAAGTAGGGGCGGCGAGATAGAAGGTGGACCTGAGACGAAGCTGAAGATTTCAGACGACGTCAGGCTGAACACCTATGACCCGAATGACTTCAAGTTCAACACGACGCTTCCGCAGATTGCTTTCAGCCGCAATGACGACGACGGGATCTTCGCCGGCGGCGGCTTCATCATGACGCGTCACCGCTTCAAGAAGCGCCCCTACTCCTCGCAGCACCGCATCGTTGGGAGTGTCGCCGCGAAGACAGGCGCGTTTGATGTGAAGTACCAGGGTTCCTGGACTGAGTTCGTTGGCAATTGGAGGCTGGGTGTAAGCGCAGAGGCAAAGACGCCGAACAATGTGCGCAACTTCTATGGTCTGGGCAACGACAGCGAGAACACTGTCAATGACAGGACCTTTTACCAAGCCCGACTGTCGAGCGCTGCCTTCTCGCCGAAGCTTGTTCGCTCAGTTAACGACGTCCTGGAGTTCGCAATCGGCCCGGAGCTTCGGTACACCGACGTTAGAGAAGAGTCTGACCGGTTTCTCGCGCAACAGCCCGGGATCTCTGCGGGCACATTCGATACGCAGGTGTTCGCTGGCGTCGGGATGCGCGTTGCGATTTCCTCGCTGGATCACCGCGCAAATCCGCGGCAGGGTGCCAGGATTACAGCCGAGTACGCGCTGCGATATGGTCTCAACAACAGCTCGGATTCCTTCAGCAAACTGGCTGGCGACATGGTCCTGTTCTGGTCCCCGATTCGCAGCCCGCAGTTGACCTTTGCTTTTCGCGCCGGGGCGACGCACAATGTTGGCGATTTCCCATTCTTCGAGGCAAGCACCCTCGGAGGTAACTCGAATCTGCGCGGGTTCCGAAGCACTCGCTTCGCCGGACGGTCTGCCGTCTGGCAGAATACCGAACTGCGCGTCAAGGTCGCCAACGTTTCGAGCTACGTTGCGCAAGGTGCGCTTGGTGTTCTCGGTTTCGTTGATGGTGGGCGCGTCTGGACAGACGAAGAATCGTCAGATACGATACACGTAGGCTATGGCGGGGGTGCCTGGCTGAATCTCTTCAACGACCTCACGCTGACTGCAGCCTACGGACTCTCAGAAGACGACCGATCGTTCA
Source organism: Rhodothermales bacterium (assembly GCA_028284545.1). Lineage (GTDB taxonomy): Bacteria > Bacteroidota > Rhodothermia > Rhodothermales > JABDKH01 > JANQRN01. The sequence continues at coordinate 2,288 of JANQRN010000322.1, forward strand.
CGATCAAGATGGGGTTTCAGTACTAGGCGCCTCTCCACCCGGCTCAATCAGCTGCCACGAAAGACCATCGTCCCGATCCGCACTCGGCGTGAGCAGTCCGGCGACATAGCTGTACGTGTCGATCTGCGCGCGGCACCGGTCGTTGCCTGACTCCGCGTAGCGATTGCGCAGCCCCTCGTCAATAGTGCGCGCCTTGCGATTATCCTGGCATTGAAGCAGCAGGATGTCCTCGAGTTCGCGGGCGTGCTCGCGCGACGTCACCGGAAACACAACTTCAACGCGTCGCGACAGGTTGCGCGTCATCCAGTCAGCCGAACCCAAGAACGTCGTCGGATTGTTGTCATTGGCGAACACATATACGCGCGCGTGCTCCAGAAACCGGTCCACTATGCTCGTGACGCTGATATTCTCGCTGAGGCCGGGGACCCCGGGTACCAGGGTGCACAGGCCGCGAACGATCAGTCGGATCTTCACGCCCGCATTGCTTGCGAGGTACAGCCGGTCGACAACCTTCCGATCCTCGAGGCTATTCATCTTTGCCAGGATCCAGGCTTCTTTACCGGCCTTCGCGTTCGCGATCTCACGATTGATGAGCTTGTTGAAACGCTGGCGCAAATTGAACGGCGCAACTGCAAGGGTCTTTGGCGAGACCTTCTTTGCGTCACCCGACAGGTAGTCGAAGATCGCAAGCACATCCTGCGTTACTTCGGCGCCAGTCGTCAGCAACGCGTGGTCGGTGTACGACCGCGCAGTCGACTCGTTGAAGTTCCCTGTTGAGAGGCACGCGAAGTGCTGGGTCACTCCATCGCGTTCTCGAGTAACAACCGCCACCTTACTGTGGACCTTGATCCCCGGGAGGCTATACAGGACCTTCACTCCAGCTCGCTCCATCTCCTCGGCCCATTTCAGGTTCGGTTCTTCGTCGAACCTGGCCTTGACTTCGACAAAAGCAGTTACGTCTGCTCCTCGCTGTGCCGCCCTGATCAGCGCCTTGGCGATTCTGGAATTCTCAGCGACGCGATACAGACAGATTCGTATCTGGCGCACACCCGGATCTTCCGCTGCCTCCTCGAACAGCCGGACGATGGGGTCGAAAGACTGATACGGGAAGTGCAGTATCAGGTCATTTCGTTCGATCGCGTCGAGAACCGGGTCAGCGAATGACAGCTGCGGGTGATCCAGTGGTGGCATCGGGAGCGCCGCCAGGTCGTCCCGGGCAAAATCCGGAAAAGCAAAGAAGTCGCTGAAGTTGTGGTACCGTCCACCCAGTACCAGGTCCTCATCGACCAGTCCAAACGCGTCCTTCAACGCCGACACCATCGGGTACGGCATGTGAAGGTCGTACAGGAAGCGCGTTGGCAGTCCCTTGGAGCGTTCGCCAAGGCTTCGCCGAATCATCTCGACAAGGTCTCCTGCAAACTCGTCGTCAAGGTACAGTTCCGCATCGCGGGTCATTTTGACCGCGTAGGCCTCGCCGCAATCAAAGCCCGGAAAGAGCCTGTCAATGTTTGACCTGACGATGTCATCGAGGAACATCACCCGCCTGGCCTCGCCGTCCTCTGGCAACTCGACAAAACGCGGCAAGCCGTCTGCCTGTAGAGGTACGAGTCCGTAGCCCGGAACAGCCGGTACGACAAACGAGGATTCACCGTGGGCCCACAACTCCGTTACCAGGTAAATCCCTCTGTTCTCGAGAAAGTGCTCCCGGTTGCCTTCCCCCAAAACCGAGGGCTCCAGCCGGGAAAGGACGCGCTCTCGAAAGTACTTCTCAACAAATGCATCCTCAGCGGCGGACAAATCGTCGCCAAACGAGAAGCTGATGCCCTCCTCACTCAACGCCGGCAGCACTTCGTTCGCGAAGATGTCACCGAATACCCGCTGCTGTCTGACCACCTCACGGTGTATCTGTCTCAGCAACTTGGCGGGGTTGAAATCGAGGCGCTTCCTGACACTCTTCTTAAGTCTGAGCAAGCTTCTCAGAGCCGCTACCCGAACACGGAAAAACTCATCGAGGTTTGAGGAGAAGATGGCCAGAAACCTCAAACGTTCAAGGACTGGCACGCCCGGGTCAGCGGCCTCCTGCAGAACTCGCGCGTTGAAGGCCAGCCAGCTCAGTTCTCGGTCGTGATATTTGCGGATTGACGGCTTCGCCATCAGCCCGGCTCGTCATTTCTACTGATCTCAAACGTCGCCTCCGCACAATCGCAGGGGCCACCGACGGGTGGATTTGACTTTCGAACGGTCACGGCGACGCGCCGAGTCATTGTGCTGCTTTCGAGCACTTGACGAGCAATCAAATAGGCGAGGCGCTCTATCAGATAGAACTTGTTCTGCGTAATGATGCGCTGGACATCACCATAGACACGCTCGTAGTCAACCGTTTTCGACAGGTCGTCATGTTTGGCGGCTTCGGCAAAGTCAACATCGGCCTCGACATCGACCTCGAAGCGTCCACCGACACGATGCTCCTCCTTCATCACGCCGTGGTGGGCATAGAAAACGGCATTGATGAGCCTGATCGTTCCCCGAGCCGCTGTAACTGACATTGCTATCCGTCCTCGCCCATAAACTTGTTCAACAACTTTCGGTCGCCGTCCGACAACGCGTCGCTGTCAACCGTACTGCGCAACTGACCCAGGAAGATCGTCGCATAGACTCCCAGGACAGAATCTGAGCGCCGACCATGTTCGTTCAGAAGATCGACCAACGCGGCGTCGACACCAGCGGTCGGCGACAAGAACTCGCGAGGTCCGTCAGGTCCTGGTCGCGCCGGATCAGGGAAGCTCTTCTCCGGCTCAAATTCGCGTGTCCCAAAATGACAACCCGCGCACTGCACCGGAGACGCGAGTGGCTTCGGTTCAGTCTTCGTGCTGTCCGATAGCTGTCCGTCGGTACCGTACACGTAGAAGTCCCACATACCGTCGGTTCGCTTAGACATGACTGTCGTTTCCAGAAGCTGGTTTGTTCCCCAGTGCTCACCAACTATGGTCGTCCCCGCCGGGTAAATGATGACCGGATCTGAGGGATCGGCCTTGCGCAATGCATGACGAA
>JANQRN010000015.1 GCA_028284545.1 Rhodothermales bacterium
CTTCGTGTGATGGCATACACGGAGTGATCAGTTGTACTCGGGCGACGCACCGGCGAATCGCTTGCCGGTACGCGACGACCGGTCTGGTGTTGCGGTGGAATCACGGATGTAGGCCAGGAAATGTTACTCAGCCGTCCCGGAAGCGAGTTTGATCCGGGCCAGGTACCGCTCTGCCGTTAGATATAGCGTGTTTTTTGGCCCCAGGGCACAGTTCGCGATAGGAGTGCCCGTAGAGACTACGCCGAGCAAAGTTGCCTCGGGGGAGAAGACAAGGAGCCCGCCCGGCCCGGTTGCGTAGATGAATCCGCGCGCGTCCACCTTCATCCCGTCCGGCAGGCCGGGGTTTTCAGATCCGACACGGTCGGTTGCATCAAAGAACAGCCTCCGGTTCGACACCGACCCGTCAGTCGCGACGTCGTACGCGATCCACACCGCGTGTTCGGGGTCTGAGTTCGAGACGTACATGGTCCGCCCGTCCGGCGAGAAGGCGATGCCGTTTGGTCTGGTGAGGGAGTCGTCGAGGAGCCGCACCGTTCCGTCAGACGTGAGACGATATACCCCGTTGTGATCCAGCTGCTTGAGCGGCGAGTCGTCGCCACCCAGTCCATACGGTGGGTCGGTGAAATAGAGATCTCCGTTCGGCCCGAAGACAACGTCGTTCGGACTGTTGAATCGCCGCCCGTCGACCCGGTCGGTTACCGTTTCGAACCGAACCGCACTCGGGGAAGCGACTTCATGCGGCGAACTGGTCAGTCGGGCAACGCGACGGTCTCCGTGCTGGGCGATGATGAGGTCCCCGTTCTCGGTGAGGGTCATGCCGTTTGAACCGCCCCTGCCGGCCCAGTCAGCTGAAGTCGTCAGGCCCGATGGCGTCGCGAAGACGCTCGCGCTCGTATCTCCCTCAGCCCACCTGTACATGATGTTGGCGGGCACGTCAGAGAAAAGCAGGAAATCTCCTGCGGCGATCCACACTGGCCCTTCGGACCACTGGAAGCCCTCTGCAAGAAGCTCCGGCGCGGTGCCGGGGCTTATGATATCATCCAACATCGGATGAATACGCTCGACGGATCCCAGGGTGCGGTACGCGCTCATCTGTCCCTCGTGGGTTGCAGGGTTATCCGAATGATTGTCGGCACAGCCGGTGTTCAGCGTCAGCAGTGCAATTGTCAGGAATAGATGTGCCCCGCCTCGTACTGTGAACTTCACGTCGGCTGGAGTCGCTTGTGGCACCGGTTCTGGCATACGAAATTACGTCGCGTCTTTCTGGAGGTCATTCAGTAAGGCAACAAGTTACGCTCACGAGTCCAACTACGGATGGCAGACATCGCCCTGCGCTCTCGCTCACTACCGCCACCCCCGTCTGGCTGCGCGCTGCTCGTTCACGGCGGCGCCTGGGCGATTCCGGATTCGGAGCTCGCCGCGTACCGCGAAGGACTGACGGCAGCGCTGGCCGTCGGGCGTAAAGCCTTGGAGGGGGGAGCCGGCGCCCTCAAAGCGGCGGTTGCCGTGGTCGCAACCATGGAGGCCAGCGGATCTTTCGACGCGGGCTCGGGCGCGGTGCTGACGCGGGACGGTTCGGTAGAGCTGGACGCTGGTGTGATGGACGGGACGACGTTGCGGTGGGGCGCCGTTGGGTGCGTCAAACGGATCCCGCGGCCGATCGAGGCCGCCCATGCGCTTCTTGAGCGCGGGCGGGGCGAAGCCAGGCTCATGGTTGCCGAGGGCGCCGAGGCCTGGGCACGGCAGTCCGGCATCGTACTCGTCGAGAACGAGTCGCTTGTCTGCGAGCGGGAGCGGGCGAGGCTCGAGGCGCTGCAGGCGATGGAGCAATACCACCCCAGCCACTCGTTTCTTCCCGGTAGTCTTTCCGGTAGTCTTTCCGGTAGTCTTTCCGGTGGTCCTTCGGGTACCGTCGGTTGCGTTGCTCGCGACAGCAGCGGTGCGTTGGCCGCGGCTACATCGACTGGCGGGACTCCCAATCGGCCCTCTGGCCGCGTCGGGGACACCCCTCTGCCCGGGTGCGGATTCTACGCAGACGCCAACGCCGCCGCGAGCGCAACGGGGTGGGGTGAGGGAATCGCCACCGTACTTCTATGTGGTCGCAGCGTGCAAAGCGTGAGCCATGCAGATAGACCTGAAGACATTGTGCGGCAACAACTCACCGCTCTTGGTTCGTGCGTTACTAACACCGAGGGCAACCCCGCAACTGCCGGGTTGATTCTGCTCCTCGCCGACGGAAGTGGAGCCTTTGGCTTTACGACGCCACGGATGGCGAGAGCCGGGTGGCACTCCGGGGGTACGTCGTGGGTCGAGGTGGACTAGCTGTCGGCGACTAGCGCTGTCCCAGCCGAAACGCGGACTGACCGGGCTGCACCGGTTGCACCCACGCCTGTTCGACCTCGCCCGGCGCGTAGGGATTCGACTTGACCCTGTCCGAACGAACGAGGGCGCGCACGTACAGCTCGTCGCCCGTTAGCGTGTACGCCGCTGCGCCGCCGGTCGCGGTGGAGAAAACCTCGCCACTTGCAGCTGCCGCCAGGGCACCATCGAAGTCGTCGTAGCCGGCCCCGGCCGGCTCGTAGTCGGCTCTGGTGCCGATGAAGCTGATCTCAAACTGCGTGCCGGCCAACGCGGCCGTGTCGACCACAACAGTGAGTGTCTTGCCGTCAAACGCGACCTCATCGAGGACGACCCCCGAAGACGCGTAAAAGCGTCCGTTCTCCAGCGCATCGAGTAGTGGCTTCGCGGTAAGTTCAGATGCTGACACAAAGATCCAACCGCGCCCCGTGGTTGCCCACTCGAGGCCGGCGTCGTGGTAGTTGTGCGCGTCGTCAGTTGCAATACCATACAATACATCGTAGCCGCGCGCGACGCGTTCCGCGTTAACGGCATCCCACATGACTTCAAGGGAGATGTGGTCTGCGTCTCCATAGTTGTTGACGAGGGGATGGCCGTTGTACACTTCGAAAAGCCGGTCTCCCTGGAGGAAGACGAGGTCCTCGGTCGACAGCGCCCATACGAAGTTCGGATGGTTGATGTGCGGCACGACCGGTACGGCCAGCGAATCACTCTGGGCCCGTACCGCATCCACGTTCCGCTGGAGAACGTCGAGCACAGATGAGCCACCCTGAGGCGAGATGACCTCCTGAATGTTTGTCGCGTTGAGATGAATAGGCTTGTTCTCGAAACGGTCGCTGATTTCCTCTGACTGTAGCAACAGAAACTCGTTCTCCCGCTCGAACAGCGGGCGGTATTCCTCAAGCGTCTTCAGCCGTACCCAGGGGCCGCCGGCTGAGTCGACGTGCTGCACCCACTCATCGCCAAATCGCTCCCGGTAGTCGCGCAGTAGTTTGTCGGCGTCGATCCGGTGTGGAAGGCGCTTCCAGCGCTTCCCTTCTTGGAGGGTGTTGTGGTCGGAGATGGCGAGGAAGTCGTACCCGTTCTCGACGTACCAGTCGACGATGAGCTCGGGCACCTGGTCGCCGTCGCTCCAGAGCGAGTGGGTGTGCAGGTTGCCCTTCCACCAGGACGCGTCGGGACTACCGTCGGGTGGCGCGCACGAGGAGAGGGTCACCGAGCAGAACACGGCCGCGAGAACGGCGACCGGCGCAGATTGGCGGATTGATTTCAACGGCGCTGCGGGCTGCTTTGGTTGCATTTATCTTAATATCCGGCCCCCTGAGGAGAAACACGTCTCTTGTCGCGCGCAATTCTCGGCATATCAGCCTTCTATCACGACTCAGCCGCCTGCTTGGTCAGGGACGGGGAGATCGTTGCGGCCGCGCAGGAAGAGCGGTTCACGCGCAAGAAGCATGACCATCGATTCCCCGAGCACGCGGTTGCGTACTGTCTCGAGGCCGCCGGGTATCAACTGAATACTGACGGTGCCCCGCTGGCGGATACGCCGGAGGGGGAGGTCCTCGTCGCTTTCTATGACAAGCCCTGGCTGAAGTTTGAGCGACTCCTCGAGACGTACGTCGCGTTTGCGCCACGCGGATTGAAGTCGTTTCTGGCGTCGATGCCGCTCTGGCTCAAAGAGAAGCTGTGGATGGATCAAACGATCAAAACGGCGACCGGGTATGAGGGCAAGGTGCACTACCCGGAGCACCATCAGTCGCACGCGGCGTCAGCATTTTATCCGTCGCCGTTCGAGCGGGCGGCAGTGTTGACGATGGACGGTGTCGGCGAGTGGGCTACGGCTTCATGGGGCGTCGCGAGCGGCAACAAGATCGAACTGGCGCATGAGCTGCGTTTCCCGCACAGCCTCGGTTTGCTCTACACCGCGATGACGTACTACACGGGCTTCCGCGTCAACTCGGGCGAGTACAAGGTGATGGGGCTGGCGCCGTACGGCGAACCGAAGTACGTCGACCTGATCTACGATCACATCATGGACCTGAAAGATGATGGTTCGTTCAGGCTCGACATGCGGTACTTCAATTACTGCACCGGACTCACAATGACGAGCGATGCGTTTCACGACCTCTTCGGCGGGCAGCCCCGTCGGCCGGAGTCGCCGGTGACGCAGCGCGACATGGACCTGGCGGCTTCAGTGCAGCAGGTGGTCGAGGAGGTGGTATTGCGCACCGCCCGGCACGTCAAGCGAGAGACGGGTGAACGCAACTTATGCCTGGCTGGTGGTGTGGCGTTGAACTGTGTGGCCAACGGCAAGGTGCACCGGGAGGGGATATTCGACCGCATATGGATACAGCCCGCTGCCGGTGACGCCGGCGGCGCGCTGGGAGCGGCGCTGCACGTATGGCACGAGGCGCTCGGCAACGAGCGAACTCCGCGGCGTACGGGACCGTCGGGTACACCGGCAGACGAGCAGCGTGGCTCACTTCTCGGGCCGGCATTTTCGCCTGCAGATGTTCTGGCGCTCCTGGACGAGAAAGAGGCGCCTCACCGCAAGCTCGATCAAGATGCGCTTTGTCAGGAAGTGGCGATGCATCTCGACGAGGGCCGCGTGGTTGGCTGGTTCAGCGGGCCGATGGAATTCGGGCCGCGGGCGCTCGGTTGTCGCAGCATACTGGGCGACCCGCGGAGCCCGCACATGCAGTCGGTCATGAACCTGAAGATCAAGTATCGGGAGTCCTTCAGGCCGTTCGCGCCGGTCGTGCTGCTGGAGCATGTGGCGGACTACTTTGACCTCGACGTCGCCTCCCCCTACATGCTGCTAGTGGCGCCGGTGCAAATGGACCGACGTACAGTCCTCGCGGAAGAGGGAGAGGTTGATCGATTCGGATTGGACCGACTACATGTCGTTCGAAGTGACGTGCCGGCTATTACGCACGTCGACTACTCAGCGCGAATTCAGACGGTGGACCGGGAGACAAATCCGAGGTTTCGCGGACTCCTGGAGGCGTTCTACGAACGTACCGGATGCGCAGTGTTGATCAACACGTCGTTCAACGTGCGCGGTGAGCCCATCGTGTGCACGCCCGCTGACGCCTATGGCTGTTTCATGCGAACGGGCATGGACGTGCTAGTGCTCGAGGACTACATCCTGCTCAAGTCGGATCAGCCGGAGGTGGATCAGGAAATCGCAGACGTGGCATTTAATCCGGA
>JANQRN010000018.1 GCA_028284545.1 Rhodothermales bacterium
TTCTAATTTCTGCTGCCGGCAGCGAGTGCAGATCTTGCCAGACTCCAGCGCTCAGTCAGCGGCAGTCGTACAAACGCCCGCCAGCATTGATCCCCCAGACGGACCCCCACAACTGATCCTGGAACGCGTGAGCGTAGCGGAGTTGGACAACAACAGATCAGACCAGTCGCACGCACCAATCACAGCCGAGCACGAGGTCCTCGTCGCATCGTTTTCGTCTGACGGCAACCTCCTGCATCGCAACGACGCGTGGATCAACGTATTCGGTTCCTCTGATCGCCCGTGGCAGCGCCTTTCTGATCAGGACCAGGGGCTGGCGGCCTCCAACATAAAGCAGGCCTCCGGCGGTCAACTCGTTACGAATGCGCTGTTCCTGCTTCACCCGAAACACTGGGAACAACCCCTACCAGTACTCCTCAACTTCGTCCCTATCCGGCTATCACCCAGCGCTGACGACCCGGCCGCGGGCGTAATGATCACCGGCGAGGTCCTCTCGGAGCCGACGACCTGGATGAATAGCCAGACAACAGGCCACCGGATGGAGACGCTGGGCAAAATGACCATGGGTATTGCCCACGATTTCAACAACCTGCTTTCTGGCATCCTGGGCCATACGGAGTTGTTGAAGGGCACGATCAACCCGTCTAAGCATCGCTCTGGGTCTGTCGAGCACCTCGACACAATTGAACGAGCGGCCCTGGATGGCGCGGCCCTTGTCAGGAAGCTTCAGCAGTATATCCGCGATGAGAATCGCACGGCGTTCGAGTCAGTCGACATAAACGAACTCGTCGACGACAGCGTCACGCTGACAAAGCCATACTGGTACAACGAGCCGCGGCGGCAGGGTATCAGCATCGAGACCGCCCTCGAGCGCGGCGAAGTCCCGAACGTCATGGGCGCACCGTCGGAGCTCAGAGATGTATTCGTGAACCTGATACTGAATGCCGTTCAGGCGATGCCACGGGGAGGCGTCATCACCGTTACCACTGAGCATGTTCCCGAACGAGGCGTGCTGGTCAGAATCCGCGACACCGGAACGGGCATGACCGATCGGGTCAGGGCCCGAATATTTGAACCCCTGTTCACCACCAAGGGCAAACGCGGAACAGGGATGGGTCTGTCGGTATGCTACTCGACAGTGCAAGAGCACGATGGCGACATCGACGTTGAGACAAATCTCGGATTTGGAACGACGTTTACGCTCACCTTCCCACCCGCACCGCGACAGGAGATTATCGAGGAGGAGACACAGTCGCAGACGGAGCTACCCGCGCGCCGAATCCTCGTCGTAGATGACGAGCCGATGGTCAGGTCAGTGCTGGCCCGTCTGCTCGGCCTCCGTGGACATGATGTTGTTCAGGCAGCGTCAGGGGCCGAGGCGCTGTCCTTTCTAGACGGCAATGACGTTGATCTGGTGTTCACCGACCAGGGAATGCCCGAGATGAACGGTCGCCTTCTGGCGCGAAAGATCCGATCGAAGAACACGAGCCTGCCAATTGTGCTGCTCACGGGTGACACAGAGGCGGGAAGGCCTGATGATGACGTAACCGAAGTCATGGCGAAGCCGTTCAAGTTGGATACGTTGGAGGCGATCATCCACGACTTGACATAGCCACCACAGACACACTCGGAGGCGGCAAATCGGGCTACCGATATCAACTCCGACACAATGTCAGGCGTTACATGTGACATGCCCTTTGGCCTAGTTTTTGACAAACGAGGGGTTCAGCTTAGCCCGCAGTCCTTCTGCGAACGCAAACAACTTATGAGCGGCGACGCACCAAACAAGAAGTCCCCCAGATTGATCAAGCTTAACCTGACATCCCAGTACCTCACGGCCGACGACGATCCGGAACAGAGCATCCCGCTCCCGACGGCCGATGAGGAGATGGCGATGAGCACGTCTGACGTGCCCGCTACTCTTCCCGTCCTGGCGCTGCGGAATACCGTCCTCTTCCCCGGCGTCGTACTGCCAATCACGGTGGGACGGGACACCTCACTGAAGCTGGTGAAGGACGCCTTTTCTGGCGACAAGCTCATCGGTGTCGTCGCGCAACGCACCCCCGAGATCGAAGACCCCGACGCTGAAGACCTCTACGAGATAGGAACGGTCGCGACGATTCTGAAACTGATCAAGATGCCAGACGGCAGCAAGTCGATCGTGATTCAGGGCAAGCGTCGATTTGCGGCCATCGAGTACACTCAGGTAGATCCGTACTTCAGGGCGCGCGTTGAGACGCTGAATGAGCACGTCGGCGATGACGACGTGGAACTCAAGGCGCGCATTCGTTCGATAAAGGAGCTTGCGATCCAGATCGTCAACATGTCTCCCAATCTGCCGAGTGAGGCGGCCTACGCGATTCAGAACATCGAGTCGCCGACGTTCCTGATCCACTTCATCGCCAGCAACCTGCAAATCGATGTCGAGGACAAGCAGACACTTCTCGAGACAATACCGCTGCTCGAGCGTGCCGAACTGGTGATGGACCACCTGGAGCACGAGTTGCGGGTGCTTCAGCTCTCGGAAGAAATCCGGTCTCGCGTCAAGACAGATGTGGACCGACAGCAGCGCGAGTATCTGCTTCGCCAGCAGATGAAAGCGATCCAGGACGAGCTCGGCGAATCCGACGCGTCTATCGGTGACATTAGTGAGCTTCGCGAACGGGCCGACAAGAAAGACCTGCCCGAGGAAGTCGCCAAGGTCTTCGACAAAGAACTGGACAAGCTTTCCCGCAGCAACCCGGCATCGCCGGACTACGCGGTGACAAGAAACTACCTCGACTGGATTCTCGACTTGCCGTGGAGCGAGTTCTCCAAGGACCAGCTCGACATCAACGAGTCTGAAGAGATCCTCGATGCAGATCACTACGGTCTCGATGCCGTCAAGAAGCGAATCCTCGAGTACCTCGCAGTCTTGAAGCTGAAGGGCGACATGAAGGCGCCAATCTTGTGCTTCTACGGTCCTCCGGGCGTTGGGAAAACGAGCCTGGGGAAATCGATTGCGCGTGCGCTCGGACGAAAGTTCGTCAGAATGAGCCTTGGAGGTGTCAGGGACGAGGCCGAGATCAGAGGGCACCGCCGAACGTATGTTGGCGCACTACCCGGTCGGATTCTGCAGGCAATGAAACGGGCCGGCACCAGCAATCCGGTGATCATGCTGGACGAGGTCGACAAACTTGGTGCGGATTTCAGAGGGGATCCGTCTTCTGCCCTTCTCGAGGTACTCGACCCAGAACAGAACCACTCGTTCAACGACCACTACCTTGAGGTCGACTATGACCTCTCCAAGGTGCTGTTCATCGCGACCGCCAACTACGTCGAGCAGATTCCGCCGCCCTTGCGTGACCGCATGGAGATGATCCAGATCAACGGGTATACGCAGGAGGAAAAGCTCTCGATCGCCAAGCAGTACCTGGTACCGAGACAGACGGCCGAAAACGGGCTGAAAGCGAGACAGTTCAAGATTAAAGACGACGCGGTCATGCTCGTGATCGATGGATACACGCGTGAGTCGGGTGTCCGGCAGCTGGAACGCCGCATTGGGGCCGTCGCCCGCGGCGTGGCAAAGAAGATTGCGACCGGTGAGCGCAAATCGGCTACGGTAAAGGCCTCCGATATCAAAGAGTACCTGGGCGCACGCAAGCACTTCTCGGAGGTCGCACAGCGGACCAAGGTGCCTGGCGTTGCTACAGGCCTGGCGTGGACGCCCGTCGGTGGAGACATTCTCTTCATCGAGGCATCGGTTTCACGCGGCACGGGGCGAATGATACTAACCGGACAACTCGGCGACGTGATGAAGGAGTCCGCGCAGGCGGCGCTATCGTACGTGAAGGCCAATGCAAAGGACCTCGGCATCCCCGCTGACGCTTTCCGCTACTGGGATGTACATGTCCACGTCCCCGCTGGTGCTGTTCCGAAAGATGGTCCCTCGGCCGGGGTCGCAATGTTGTCGGCTCTGGTGTCGATCTATACGCAGCGATGCGTGAAGTCTACCGTCGCGATGACCGGCGAAGTGACGTTGCGGGGTCTCGTGCTGCCCGTGGGCGGTATCAAGGAGAAAGTGCTCGCAGCGAAACGTGCCGGCATCAAGACCGTTGTGCTGCCTGACAAGAACCGAAAGGACATCGAAGAAATCGAGGGAGGAGCGTTGAAGGGACTGAAGATCCAATACGCTACCGAAATGCAGGAGGTGCTGGACGCCGTGCTGTGCGTCAAAGCAGCGAACAAACCCGAAACGTTCTTTCGCGTCACAGAGAAAGACGGGCGACGAGAGGTTGTCGAGTCAATCTATTCAGGCGGGTCGGTCAACTAGTTGGACGCGTCAGTCTCCTGTCCACCGGTAGACGAGCCCGATCGTCTGCTTTTCTCGCGCTTCTCCTCTTTCAGGATTCTTGCGTCATCTACGTTCTCATCGAGGCCGTCCCGAAAAGCCTTCTCCGACTGGACTACCACATCAGCGACGTGATTCAGCACGCGATCGACGCCAGTACCCACGGCGCGGGCCGCTGCCCCTCCCGCATAGACAAGCTTGCCCAGCAGGTTGAGACGCCTGAAGTCGATGTCTCGCCGTTCTTCCGTCATCCGAGATCAGCTGTCGCCCTTGTCCCCCGATGACTTGCGCGTTCTTTTCTTTGCCGTACTCTTGCGCGCCGACTTGCGCTTCGTTGAGGATCGTTTCTTGGATGCCGCCGACTTCTTTTTCGGGGCCGCCGCTTCACCTTCGGAATCGTCGTCACGTTCCTCAACAATATCCTCAAAGCCATCACTAATGGCATCAGATAGTCGATCTATCCCCTCCGTCAGGGTGGAAAAGACGGCCTCAACCATGAACCGCGCTTTCTCCTCAACTCTCAGCTCGTCAAAAGCTTCACGTGCTTCATCGAACGCAGACTTCCGGGTTGCCATATTTCCTTCCTGTAGATGGTACGGATCTGAGCCTAGTGGCGCAGGACGTGGGATCCCACTCCTGACCGCCGGGGTTCGCCTTGTAGACGGAAATTCAGACATCAAGGTTTCACCAGGTCGGAAGACGAAATTCGGGTTGGTTTCTTGACTGGCAAGATCGAATCGGACCAGCGGGCGGCCGGCGAAGACCTCGTTCGCGGCGTTGTGGTGAAATCGACCGGTAGTCAATACGAGGTTCAGGTCGGCAACGAGATTCTGAAGGCACGATTGCGGGGCCGGCTGAGATTGTCGCACAAGGGTGAAACGAACCCCGTTGCCGTCGGCGACCGCGTCTGGTTGCGAAGAGGAACGCAGACCGCAGACGCCACGGCGCCCGAAGCCGCACTGGAGCGTATCGAGCCGCGAGAGAACCGACTAGTTCGGCGCGCGGCCGGCCGGCGCGTGGGACTTGAGCAGGTCCTGGTGGCCAACGTCGATTTCGCGTGGGCCGTCCAATCGACGCTCCTTCCGAAGCTGAATCCGGGGTTCGTGGATCGGTTTCTCGTGATGGCGCAGCACGAGGGAATCGAGGCCGGGCTCATCGTGAACAAGGCCGACTTGCTCACAGAGACAATCCGCGATGCGGTCGCGTTCTGGACTGATCTCTACTCCGAGCTCGGTTACCCTGTACGCTACACCAGCACAAAGGAGGACACCGGAATTGACGAACTGCGACGAAGCCTTGCGGGAAAAACGACAGTACTGTCGGGACCGTCTGGAGTCGGGAAGTCTTCTCTTATAAACGCGATCGATCCGCGGCACCGGGCTCGGGTTGGCGACGTTAGCGAAAAGACCCGGAAAGGACGGCACATTACAAGCAACGCCACCCTGTACACCCTGCAAGACAGCGGGCGGCTGATCGACACGCCAGGATTGCGGGAGTACGGTGTGATCGACATCGAGCCATGGGAGCTAGGCCACTACTTCGTCGAATTCCTGCCGCATCTGCACTCGTGTCACTATCCGAACTGCACCCACGATCACGAACCGGGATGCGCGGTGGTCGATGCGATGGAGCGAGGCGAAATAAGCGACGTCCGCTGGGCTAGCTACCTGTCCATTCTGGGCTCGATTCAGAAAGGGGACGCAGACGTGGGCAGGTAGTCGGCGATACGGGCTAATCGCTGTTCTTCTTCGCCGACTTCTTCTTCGCGACTTTCTTCTTGGCGACCTTCTTCTTTTTTGCTGTCTTCCGCTTGGCCGTCTTCTTCTTGGCAGTCTTCTTCTTCGCCGCCTTCTTCTTCGTCGCTTTCTTCTTGCCTCCCTTCTTGGCCTCCTTCTCGGCCAGTAGCACCAGCGCCTCTCCCAGCGTCACTTTTTCGACTTCCGCATCTTTCGGCAGCGAGGCGTTAGTCTTCTGATGCTTCACGTAGGGACCATAGCGGCCGTTGAAGATGGCAACCGGGTCACCAGATTCCGGGTGGTCACCGAGTGACCGAAGCGGTTTGTTGCGCTCCTCCTTCTTGAGGATGAGTTCGAGACCCCTGTCAAACTGAATGTCGAAGAGATTGTCGGGGTCCTTGATCGAGGCAAACGTTCGCTGATGCTGCACATACGGCCCAAAGCGCCCGATGCTGACCTGGATGTCCTTCCCGGTCTCCGGATGCGGACCGAGCTTGCGAGGGAGGTCGATCAACTGCAAGCCAACCGCGAAGTCCACCGCTGCAGGGTCAACTCCTTTCGGAACGGAGATTCGTTTCGGTCTACCCTCTTGCTCGTCATCACCAAGCTGCACGTAGTGTCCGTACGGGCCACGCTTGAGCAACACGGGCATGTTGTGCTCTGGATGAATGCCGAGCACCTCGTCCTCACGACCGGCACCAGAGAGCAGTTCATCCAGCAGTTCTTCGGTAACGTCACCGGGTGCGAGGTCGTCGGGCAGTGAGGCTCGCGCCGGCTTGTCCTTGCCCTCAATTTCCTCTTCGATGTACGGACCGTATCGGCCCACACGAACGATGTGCCTACCCCATTGGGGAAAAGCGACCTCAGACACGCCGCGAGCATCTATGGAGTCCAGCCCCTCATCGGCCTTCTTCGACAGTCCGTCTTCGCCCTTGAAGAACTCCTCCAGAAACGGCTTCGAGGCAACCTCGCCGTCCGCGATTTCGTCGAGCACACCTTCCATGCGCGCGGTGAACCCCGTGTCCACCAGGCGCTCAAATTGTTTTTCCAACAGGTTGTTCACCGCGAAGGCGGTGAAGGTTGGAATGAGCTGTGACCCCTTCTTGCGAACGTAGCCTCTTCGAACGATCGTATCCATGATGGAGGCATACGTACTCGGCCTACCGATACCCTCCTTTTCCAGAACGCGGATAAGCGATGCCTCCGTGAATCGCGCCGGCGGCTTGGTCTCATGACCAACGGGCTCCACAACGCGACAGCCGGGTGCGTCGCCAACCGCGAGCGGAGGCAAGGGATTCTCCTGATCCTCTAGCGCAACGGATGGATCATCCGATCCCTCGACGTACGCCCGGAAGAAGCCGGGAAAGTCAATACGCTTCCCGGACGCGCGAAAAATGACCTCGTCGTCACCCACATCACTCTTCACCATGACCGTGGTGAAGCGCAACCTGGCATCAGCCATTTGCGTCGCGACTGTTCGCTTCCAAATCAGGTCGTAGAGCGCACCCTCTACGCCAGTGAGCCCAAGCTCGTCCCGCGTTTTCATCTCGCTCCCCGCCGGCCGAATCGCCTCGTGGGCCTCCTGCGCGTTGCGGACCTGACCCGCGTACTGGCGGGGCCCATCGCTCAGATAGTTCGACCCGTAGCGACTCTCGACCGCTGATCGGCACGCCGAGACCGCCTCTGCCGAGAGATGTGTCGAGTCGGTTCGCATATAGGTGATGAATCCCTGCTCGTAGAGGCGCTGTGCCGTCCGCATCGTGTCACGTGCCGACAGGTTCAGCTTGCGGCTACCCTCCTGCTGAAGGGTCGACGTTATGAACGGAGCCGACGGCGTACGCGTCGAGGTGCGATCCTCAGCGCTGTCAACGACCCAGGACTTGCCCGGCAGGCCTCCGGCCAGCGCTGTAGCCTGGGCTTCCGACAAGATTGTCAGGTCGGTACCCAACTGGAGACCGGCCTTCAACATGCCCGTTTCGTCGTCGAAGTCCTTTCCGGTGGCGAGCCGCAGGCCGTTCAGCTTGACCATTGTCGCGTCAAAACCAACACCGCCTTTCTCCAACTCTGCCCGCAAATCCCAGTAGGAGGCCGGGACGAACGCGATTCGTTCCTTCTCGCGCATCACGACAAGTCGAACAGCAACGCTCTGCACCCGCCCCGCGGACAACCGAGGCGCGATCTTCTTCCAGAGCAGCGGAGAAATCGTATAACCGACCAGTCGATCCAGTATTCGGCGAGTTTCCTGGGCGTCTACGAGATTGTAGTCGATCTCGCGCGTGTTCTCGAGCGCGTCGAGAATCGCCGACTTGGTGATCTCGTGAAACACCATGCGGCGAACCGGGACCTTGGCGTTCAAGACGTTCACCAGATGCCACCCGATCGACTCGCCTTCGCGATCTTCGTCCGTCGCGATATACAGCTCGTCGACAGACTTGACGAGATCCTTCAGCTTCTTGACAATCTTCTTCTTGTCGCTCGGGATGACGTACAGCGGGTCGAAGTTCTCCTCTACGTTGATACCCAGACGCGACCACTTCTCTTTCTTAAGCGATGCCGGGACTTCCTTTGCGTTCGCAGGGAGATCGCGGATATGCCCCATGCTCGCCTCGACCCGATAGTCGCTTGGCAGGAACTTGCTGATAGTCCTCGCCTTGGTGGGTGATTCTACGACTACGAGTCGCTTCATTGCGTCGACGCTAGCTGGTGGGCCCGACTTCAAAGGGCGTCGGGGGGCGGATTTGAAACGGGGCCTGTCACGCGGTCGACGCCAGGACGTTCCTCAAACCTCGCAAATCGGCCCAAAGGGCGAGATTATACCAGCTTTCGACTGTACTCGCTAGCCGCGGCGAGTAGTTATCGGCCTTTCGTCAGGTGCAAACGGGTCGTCTTCGTCAAGTGGCGCCTGTAGCGCTTGTCTGGCTTTCCCTTCCAACCGTCGCGTCTCCACCAACGGCCCACTTCCGGAGATTTCTTCGCGCACGATCCTGCGGAGCATATCCTCAAGCTCGGATGTGCGCAGCGTCTGACCGTCCGACAGCCGGCGCGACGACGAACCCGTTCCGAGCTTGTGCTCGCGCCTGAAACGCGCGTAGTCAAGCAGCATCTTCGCAAGGATTAACAGCGAGCCGAATACTACGGCGACGATAAAGACTTCGTCCATTTCATACCTCCTGGAGCGACACGGCTGGGATGGTCTTAGACGGCGAGCTTGCCGTCACATGCGCTACGGTCGGGTTAGGCGCAGGTTGCGTTCAGACGTCATTCCCCCGAGGGACGAAGGACTGGATTCCCGTGATTTCCCTGCCGAGAATCAACCCGTGAATATCGTAGGTCCCCTCGTAGGTGTTCACGCTCTCCAGGTTCATCATGTGGTGCACAACGCGGTACTCTCCGACGATGCCGTTTCCGCCCATCATATCCCGCGCCACGCGAGCGATCTCTAGAGCCCGGCCACAGTTGTTGCGCTTTGCCAGGGAAATCATCCCTGGTGCCGCTCGGCCCTCGTCCTTCAGCTGTCCGAGTCTGTGCGCGAGGAGCTGCATCTGAGCAATCGTTGTCAACATGTTGGCCAGTTTTGTCTGGACCAACTGCATTGAGGCAAGCGGGTAACCGAACTGCTTACGCTCCGCGACGTAACGCCGGGCCCTGGCATAGCAGTCCTCAGCGGCACCCAGCGCTCCCCAGACTATCCCATATCGCGCGTTGTTCAGGCACGAGAATGGACCCTTGAGTCCGGTGATTTCTGGGAAAACGTTTTCGTCGGGCACAAAGCAGTCTTCGAGAACGATCTCTCCGGTGATGGAGCCCCTGAGCGACATCTTGTAGTGCGTCTTGGGAGCGCTGAACCCTTCCATCCCTTTTTCGACGAGGAAGCCCCGGATTACACCGTCGTCACTTCGGCTCTCCTTCGCCTTCGCCCAGACAACGGCTACGTCGGCGATCGGCGAATTCGTGATCCACATCTTCGCGCCGTTAAGCACCCACCCGCCGTCGGTCCGCATCGCTGTCGTGACCATCGAACCCGGGTCAGATCCGTGATCTGGCTCCGTAAGGCCGAAGCACCCGATGAGCTCGCCGGTCGCGAGGCCTGGTAGAAACTTCTTTCGCTGCGCCTCGGTGCCGAAGTCCAGGATCGGGTACATGACCAGCGAAGACTGGACGCTGCAGAACGACCGGTATCCCGAATCGACGCGCTCCATCTCTCGCGCGACGAGCCCGTATGCGGTGTAGCTCGCACCGACGCCACCGTACTCTTCCGGAACCGTAGAACCCAGAAGGCCCAGTTCCCCCATTTCCCGGGGAATCTCCAGGTGAAACACCTCATCGTGGTTCGCCTCGAGGGCTCGCGGCTCCAGGTGACCTTGCGCGTACTCGCGGGCAGTCTCCATGATGAGCCGGTCTTCCTCGCTGAGCATCGACTCAAAGAGGTAGGGATCTTCTGTGTTGAATCTTGCCTTAGCCATAAAGGGGTTTATCCGAGTTGCCAGTTAATCCCGCGACCCTGCTCAGGGTCAGGGTATCGCCAGGTGACGGCACCCTGATCGCATGCATACATGCATGTGCCGCACTCGATACAATCCTCAAACTGAAAATGAACGTCACCAGCTTCGTCGAGCGTGTAACAGTTAGCCGGACAAACGTACGTCGTACACTTGTGCGGACACCCGCCGTTGCAGATCGACGTATCAACGTCGATGTGCGCCTGTGCCGCTGACCGTCCCTGGTTGCGGTACGCGACCTTGCCGAGCCGCTCCGATATCGAAAGCTGTTTCAATAGAGTAACCGACGTCTAAAGAGAACGCGCGGCTTTGTAACCGAGCTTCGCCATTTCCCACATAGAGGCGTGCTGCTTAACCGCCGCCTTCATCATGTCACGCGCTTTGGGAGTAGGCTCGTTCCCGATCCCGAAAAACTGCCGCCCAAATTCGCACAATACGTCGGGCACCTTCTTGTACATCGTCTCGCTGTGAAAAACCTCAACCGCACTGTGAAAGCTCCGCAAGTCCCGCATCAGGTACGAATCGTCTAACGCCTGCTGATATGCCGCCAGCGTTCCCGAGTCAAACGACTCGCTTTCTCTTGCTGATAGAACCGTTCCAGCGGCCAGGATGCCGGACCGCATTGCGTAGTCCATCCCCTGGATGGCCTTCCCCGAGTTCAGCAGCAGGTGAGCCGCCTCTCCGGCCACGAGAACGCCGTCTGCGTATAACCGTTCCGGCACAGCCGTAACATCGCCGGTCGAAACCACGTGCGCTGAGTACTCCAGGACCTCCCCCCCTTCGATCATATCTGCCACGACCGGATGGGACTTGAAGTCGTTCAGAATGTCGTACGGCTTCTGCCGCTTTTCCCGTAGGTCTTTCATCGCGAGTACGAGTCCTATAGACACGGAGTCGCGATTTGTGTACAGGAACCCACCACCCTCAACACCCCGACTGGCATACCCCACAAATTCGTTCGTCAACCCCGACAGGCCGCGAAGCTGAAATCGTTCTGCGAGCGAACTCTCCGGGAAACGGATCACCTCCTTTACACCAACGGCGACATGGTCTGCCGGCACGTGGGCGGGCTCCAACCCTATCTGCCGCGTAAGCAAGTTGTTCACACCCTCGGCGAGAATCACGCAGTTCGAGTGGAACACCTCGTCGCCCGTTCGAATGCCGACGACACGTCCGTCCTCCTGCACGAGCTCCTCAACAAGTATGTCTGTCGCAAGCAACGACTCTTCGGCGTTGGACCCCGCGTCAATGACCGACTGCACCTGCGAAGCAAACCATTCGTCGAATCTGGCACGGAGGACCGTCAATCCCATGTACGGCGTCTCGTCGAAATCGGCGGACTTGAAGTCGACCGAGAACGCGGACGTCTCGTCCATCAGCGTCAGTCGTCGGTGGTTGACGAAGCGCTCGAAACCCGCTTCAGCCTCCCAATAATCCGGCACGAGACGCGCGAGGTCGGTTCCCCAGAGAACACCGCCAGAAACATTCTTGGCTCCGCAAAACTCACCTCGCTCAAGGAGCAGAAATCTTGCATCGGCGCGCGCCAACACCATCGCCGCACTCAATCCAGCAATACCGCCACCGACGATGATGCAGTCGAACCGTTCTTCCATGCGTCAGGCTGTCTTGGCGGCGCGGATCTGCTCGATCAGGGCCGGTACGACCTTGAAAAGGTCTCCGACAACACCATACGTCGCGTAGCCAAAAATGGGCGCGTCAGCGTCCTTGTTGACGGCAACGATGACATTGCTGTTTGCCATGCCGGCAACGTGTTGAATCGCGCCAGAAATGCCAAGCGCGAAATACAGCTGTGGTGATACGACCTTGCCGGTCTGCCCGATCTGGGCGGTGGCGGGATACAAGCCGGTCTCCACTACCGCTCTTGTTGCACCGATTGCAGCGTTCAACTCAGAAGCCAATGCGGCGACAAGTTCTCGTCCCGACTCGTCTTTTACTCCTCTCCCGGCTGAAACAACTACGCTTGCCTCCGCCAGATCGACCGCATCGCCACCTGAGCGAACGACCTCCCGCATCTCCTGCCTGACCTGCGAAGCCTCAAATTCGAACGCGAGCGGGACATGAGTTGCAGCTCCCGGCTCCGCAGCAGGCTGCGCGTTGTAGCTGCCGCTTCTGACGGATACAAGCACACGCCCTGCCGCGCTTTCCGTCCGGGCCAACTTCTTCGCCGCCATTACCGGTCGCAAAGCTGACACACGACCATTCTCGTAATCGAATGCCGCCACGTCGGGTATCGCAGCGGCTCCAAGGCGTATCGCCACGGCGCCCAGGACATCCTTTACGGCTTCGGTCGAGGCAAACACAACAACCGATGGGTCAGACTCGGCCGTGGCCGCAACCAGAGCAGCCACAACCGGCGGGTTCAGCGCATCGACAAACAGGTCTGACGTGACCGTCAACACCCGGTCAACACCGAAGGCCGCCAGCGCACCGATATGTTGTTCGGGCGACGAATCCATGACGAGACAATCCAAACGCGCATCGTGGGCACGCGCGATCTCTCGCGCGCGCGAGAGCGACTCAAGCGACGAACGCTTGATGCGCGACGCGTCAGTAGCAATTACCGCAAGAATTGACGTCATCTGTGATAACCGGCGGGTTCTTTAGAATCCGATGATGGCGCTACTACAGCACCTTCGCTTCATCTTTCAATCGTCGGGCTAGCTCCGCCGCAACCTCCTCTGGTTCGCCATCAAGAATCTCTCCAGGCGGACGCGCTGGAACCGGCTCAAACCCGGTAACTGATGTGTCGGACTCAAGGTTAGCCTTGTCCGGCGAGGCAACGGCGATCTTCTTTCTCTTTGCCGCCATGATTCCCTTCAGCGAAGGAATTCGCGGATCGTTCATGTCGTTGGAGCACGTGACAAGACAGGGTGTCGGAAGATGAATGACCTCGCGACCGCCGTCTCCCTGCCGCGTTACAACCAGACCGCCGTCTATGTCCAGCCCAACCGCGTTGGTTGCGAACGGCAAGTCAAGCAGGGTGGCAAGCATACCACCGGTCAGGCCGGCGTCCGTGTCTTGCGCCTGCTTTCCACACGCGATGACGTCGTAAGAGACGGTCCCAAAGAACTCAGCCAGAATCCTCGCTATCGCTCCAGAGTCCAATACCGACAGGTCCTCCACCTGAATATGCGTGGCTTCGTCTGCCCCCATTGCAAGCGCCTTGCGAATCGTCTCGCTCGCGCCATCCGGCCCTACCGACACGAGGTGCACTTCCCCGCCATGCTTCTCTCTGAGTACGAGGCACTCCTCGACGGCCGAGGCATCGTACGCATTCAGGACCATCCTGCCCATGTCTACAGACGCTGACACGTCGGGGACTTGCTTTATGCAGACGTAAAAAACCATTCGGATCGGTGGCGGTAGACCAGGATAGGAGCGCCAATTCCACGGGCACTAAATGTATGGCCCGGGACGTTTCTGAGGCGCGAAAAAGGTACAAAATGTACCCCTGCTCAAAAACTATTTTTTTCCCGTTGTTACCTTGCCGAGATGAAGCAATCCCTCGCTTTGCCCGCCGTCCTGGCTGCCATACTGGCCGCGTACGCCCCATCGGGAGAAGCCCAGTCAAGAACGGTCAGGTTCGGAACGGGCACCCACCTCATGGTTAGTACCGTCGACGGCGTTGGCCTCGGCCTCACGGGACGGGTCTCGATGCCGCTGAACGACGACCTCTCCCTTGCCATCGGGTCAGGCTTCACCGGCTTCCTCTTTGGGGGCACCGAAGACGCCGAATGGCTGCTCACTCCGCAGGTTTCGCTGATCGTAACCCTGCCCGGCATCATGAAGGCTCCGTACTTCGCGTTTGGTGCGGGCGGCTACCTCCCGCTGGGTGACCCTGGTCGCGATCGTGCGGGACCGACAATCAACTTTGCCGCCGGGTACGTTCGGGCGCTTTCGCAGTCGTCTCTCTACTACGAAGTCAACCCGATGCTCATTCTTGAGGACAACCGAATCGACATCGCCCTGCCGGTCCGAATCGGAGTGATCTTCTAGCAGCCCCCAGACCCATGGCCGGTATCTACATCCATGTGCCGTTTTGCGCACGGCGGTGCACCTACTGCGATTTCTACTTTGTGACAACAGCAAAGTCGTACGCGCCGTTCGTGCGCGCCCTGTGCGGCGAGATCGGTGCGTACGCCGGCCGGTACGGCTCCCGGGAGCCCGTCAGTACCGTCTACTTCGGTGGTGGCACGCCGTCAAGACTCCCCCTGGAAGACCTCAATCGAATCCTGGCAGAAATTGAAGCCGGCTTCGACACCTCTTCGCTCGATGAGGTCACGATCGAAATCAACCCGGATGACGTAGATGGCGCGTACCTGCGCGGCCTGAAGGCAATGGGCTTCTCTAGGGTCAGCGTCGGGATACAGTCATTCTACGAGAGCGACCTGAACTTCATGAACCGGAGCCACACCGCTGAACAGGCAAGCTCCGTCCTGGACGCGGTTGCCGAGACGTCGTTCGACTCATATTCGGTCGACCTGATCTTTGCGCTGCCCAACCAGCCCGAAGAATACTGGGCCGCCAATCTTGAACGCCTCGCCTCACGACCCGTACCTCACATTTCGACCTATTCGCTCACCGTTGAAGCCCGTACACCGTTGGCGCGCATGGTTCGAGATCACGAGGTGCAGGTGGTAGATGAGGATTCGCAGGCGGCGCAGTATCGCTTTGCCATGGACTACCTGCGCGGCGCGGGATACGAACACTACGAGATCTCGAGTTTTGCGCAACCGGGTCATCGCGCCGTCCACAACCAGGCCTACTGGGCGCATAGCAACTATCTCGGCTTCGGCCCTTCGGCGCACTCATTCTGGAATGAGCGTGGGCGGCCACAACGATGGGCAAACATCCGAAACCTGAATCGATACGTCGGGCTGCTGGAAAACCGTACAGACCCGGTCGAATTCCGCGAAGTCCTGGACGCCGAGACGCTGGCAAACGAGCACATCATGCTGCGACTTCGGACGACAGAGGGACTGAGCCTGGAGACGCTCGAGTCCGCCTACGGGATCGACTTGTACGACGAGCGCGTAGACGATCTCGCGTGGTTGGAGTCAGAGTCATTGATTCAGCCGATCCGAAACGACGTTGTCCGGCTAACTGAAGCTGGCCGGACGGTTTGCGACATGGTGACGACAAAACTTATGGTCTGATTTTGACGCCCCGACGAATGAACGGCATTCCCTCGCGAGCCGTACTCGCTGTGCTGCTCTGCGTATTTGCGCTGGGCTGTGCTCAGAACGACTCCCCGCCCCCATCTACCGAAGAACCCAAGTTCACGGTTGAAGGCGAACTGCGGTTCATCGGTGAGGACGGCGCCCTGATCGCACGAATCGCAATAGAGCTCGCGGAAACACAGGAGGAGCAGAGCACCGGTTTGATGGGGCGTCGATCTTTGCCCGCCCTCGGAGGAATGCTGTTCGTAAACGACGAGCCGAGGATGCAGCACTTCTGGATGAAGAACACTCCGCTACCGCTAGACATCATCTTCATTCGAGATGACCTGACGATAACGAACATCGTCAAACGGACGCGTCCCTTATCATCCGACTTTATCGACTCGACCGAGGAAGCTCAATACGTTCTGGAGGTTCGCGGCGGTTTCACGGATCAATATGGAATCGACGAATCGGCCAGGGTCGAGTGGCGCCGACTAGAGGCCAACGAACTGTCAAGCTAAACGGTGACGCAAATCTTCCAGTCAAACTCCCCCTTGCGATCTGCCGTACTCATCGCAGCCGCCCTCGTATTCGCAACAGGTTGCGGACAGCGTTCTGGCTCATCAGGTGGATCAGGCGTATCGAAATCAACTAGACCAGCACAACAGGACGTGCCCTTCAGAGCCGACGGTGAGCTGGTGTTCGCGAGGGGTGGCGATGAACTCACGAGTATTTCGATTGAGATTGCGGACAACGACTCCAGCCGAACGCGCGGATTGATGCAGCGCTCTTCACTCGCTGACGGCACGGGAATGCTTTTCATCTTCCCGACCATCGACTACCAGTCGTTCTGGATGGCAAACACGCAGATATCCCTGGACATCATTTTCGTCGCGGATGACTCGTCCATCGTGGACATCCACAAGTACACGCGGCCCCTGTCGCAGGACAACGTCGGCGGAACGCAGCTCTCTCGATTCGTAATCGAGGTGCCTGCCGGATACGTGGACACGCACGGTATCGTCGAGGGAGACCGTGTCACATGGAGCCGCTGAGCGCCTCGGGCTAGAGCCCGAAAGACTCGCCGCAGGCACACGTACGCGCGGCGTTGGGATTTGCAAAGTGGAAACCTTTCCCTTCCAGACCGTCCGAGAAGTCTAGCTCCGTACCATCCATGTGTAGGCGGGCCTTCAGGTCCATGACGACCGTCAAACCGGCTATTTCTCGCTGCTCGTCGGTCTCGCCGAGCGTCGTGTCCCAGCCGAGATCGTAAGTAAGGCCTGAGCATCCGCCCTGTTTGACCGCTACCCGGAGGTAGGTCGCTGAGGCGTCAATTCCCTCGTTCTCGGCGACTTCGAGGAGCCGCTCCGCAGCACGGTCTGTAATTGTGAGGTCCATTCAGCTTATGGCGATGAATCGGTCCGATCTTAACACAATTCGACCGCTCCAATGACGAGTCGAAGGAGCAGCCTTTAAATTCAATCGTAGAACGAATCTAAATAAGGACAGTTTCGTTAACTTCCGCCCCTCAATCCGCCCACCTATGATCTGACTACGGGCGGAATGGTTCCAAACACAGCAGCTTCATCCAGAGCATTTCATGAGCGTCAGCGAAAAGGACTTTCTCCAGGAGGTCGCAGACAGCGACTACGAGTATGGCTTCGTCACCGAGATAGACGCCGATACCGCTCCGAAGGGCCTAAGTGAGGACACGGTCAGGCTCATCGCGTCAAAGCGAGACGAACCCGCCTGGCTGGTTGAGTGGAGGCTAAAGGCGCTGCGGCACTGGGAAGCCATGCGTGATGACGAGGCCTACCCGCAGTGGGCCCACCTGCACTACCCCGAGATTGATTTCCAGGACATCAGCTACTACAGCGCGCCAAACAGTAAGCCAAAGTATGAGAGTCTCGACGAGGTAGATCCTGAACTGCTACGCACGTTTGACCGACTTGGCATTCCGCTTCAGGAGCAGAAGGTACTGGCGGGCGTCGCGGTGGACGTCGTTATGGATTCTGTTTCGGTCGCGACAACGTTCAAGGACGAACTGGCCAAACACGGGATTATATTCTGTTCCTTCGGCGAGGCCATTGAACAGCACCCTGAGTTGGTCAAGAAGTACATCGGCTCCGTGGTGCCCTCCACCGACAACTTCTACGCGGCGCTGAACTCCGCGGTTTTCTCTGACGGTTCCTTCTGCTACATCCCGCCGGGCGTTCGGTGCCCGATGGAGTTGAGCACGTACTTTCGCATCAACCAGGCGGGGACGGGTCAGTTTGAACGCACGCTTATCATAGCTGACGAAAACAGTTACGTCAGCTACCTCGAGGGGTGCACCGCGCCGCGACGGGATGAGCACCAGCTTCACGCTGCGGTGGTAGAGATCATCGCAATGGAGGGTGCCGAGGTGAAGTACTCCACAATACAGAACTGGTATCCTGGTAGCCTGGACGGTCGCGGAGGCGTCTACAACTTCGTAACAAAGCGTGGTATCTGTAACGGTCGTGGAGCCAAGATTTCGTGGACGCAACTCGAAACAGGAAGCGCAATCACGTGGAAATACCCCAGCGTCATCTTGAAGGGTGACGATAGCGTTGGCGAGTTCTACTCAGTTGCTTTTACCAAGGGCAAGCAGCAGGCGGATACTGGCACCAAGATGATCCACCTCGGGCACAACACGAGCAGCACGATCATCTCAAAGGGAATCAGCGCCGGAGAGAGCAATAACAGCTACCGTGGCCTCGTCAAAATCAATCCAAAGGCACGCAACGCGCGCAACTTCTCGCAGTGCGACTCGCTCTTACTTGGCGATCGCTGCGGAGCACACACGTTTCCCTACATCGAAGTCCAGAACTCAAGCTCCCAGGTAGAGCATGAGGCTACGACGTCAAAAGTAGGAGAAGACCAGATCTTCTACTGTAATCAGCGCGGAATCGGCGAGGCCGAAGCGATCAAGCTAATCGTGAATGGCTTCTGCAAAGAGATTCTAGCGGAGCTTCCGATGGAGTTCGCGGTCGAGGCGCAGAAGCTCCTCGCCATCGAACTCGAAGGTAGCGTTGGGTAGTCATTAGTCGTATAGACATAACCGGAACGTCGCTGATCAGCACTCAGCAGTCACGAAAATAAATGAGCATGCTTCAAGTAAAGAACCTTCACGTCGAGATCGAGGGAACAGCGATCCTCAAGGGTCTCGACCTGACGATTGCACCAGGCGAAGTGCACGCGATAATGGGCCCGAACGGTTCCGGAAAAAGTACGTTGGCCTCCGTTCTCGCAGGCCGCGAGGAATATGAGGTCACCGCTGGTGAGGTGATGTTTCTGGGAGAGGACCTGCTGGAAATGGAGGTTGACGAACGAGCCCGAGAGGGCGTCTTCCTCGCCTTTCAATACCCGGTCGAGCTCCCGGGAGTGAGCATGTCCAACTTCTTGCGGGAGGCCGTCAATTCCGTACGCGAGCATCGGGGCCAGGAATCACTGTCGGCCGTTGACTTCCTTCGCGTCATGAAGGAGAAGGCCGCCCTGGTGGAGTTGAATCCGGACCTCAAGAAGCGGTCTGTCAACGAGGGCTTCTCGGGCGGAGAAAAGAAACGCAACGAGATCTTCCAGCTCGCCATGCTGGAGCCAAAGCTCGCAATCCTCGATGAGACCGACTCGGGACTCGACATCGACGCGCTGCGCATCGTCGCCGATGGCGTCAATCGGATGAGGGCTGAGGATCGTTCTTTCCTTGTCATCACCCACTACCAGCGCCTCCTTAACCACATCGTTCCCGATGTCGTACACGTCCTTCTCGACGGTCGCATCGTTCGGACCGGAGACTCTTCGCTCGCGCTGCGGCTTGAAGAACAAGGATACGACTGGTTGAAAGAAGAACTTGCCACGCCCGCCTAGAACGAACATGAGTCAGATCACCGATCGTTTTGTCACGGCTTTCAAGCTGCACGACGGCACTCACTTGAACGGAAGCAACGAGCGACTGCGTGAACTTCGGCGTTCTGCGATCGAGTCGTTTGGAAAGCTCGGTCTGCCGGGCAGGAAGAGCGAGGCGTGGAAGTACACGCCCATCAGTCGATACGTCAGGGATGACTTTGCCATCGATCTTGCCGGCAGAGGTGCTGCTGACAGCGACGTAGTAGACGTTAATTCGTTGCGCATTCCGGGCATGGATGGTCCGCTTCTCGTCCTTGTCGACGGAGTCTTCTCAAGTGAACTGTCGCGCACCGACGGACTGCCGGAGGGCGTCGTAGCGGGATCCCTGAGGTCTGCTCTCGCGGAGCAACCAGAAATTGCCGAAAGCTATCTGGCGTCATACAACGACATTGAATCCCAACCGTTTGAAGCGCTCAACACGGCATTCATTCAGGACGGTGCGTTCATTTCAGTCGCGGACCGAACCGACGTTGCGGAACCTCTGGAGATTTTGATGCTGACTTCCGCCGAGGCGCCACGTTTTCTGCAACCCCGTATCCTAATCCAGGCCGGCGAGAACGCCGGGGTGCAGGTCGTAGAGCATCAGCGATCGCTTGGCAATGCCGCCTGCTTCAACAACTCTCTTTGCGAGATATATGCTGCGCGTCATGCACGCGTCTCGCACATCCGTCTTCAGGACGAAGGGCCGAACGCTTATCACGTTTCAACCACACGCATTCGGCAGGATGGCGAAAGTGACGTATCGACGTTTACGGCCACACTTGGCGGCCGCCTGATTCGTAACAACCTCAGTTTCCTGCCTGACGGCGAACACTGCACGTCACACTTGAATGGCGTTTTCGTCGGCACCGGCGATCGGCACATAGATAATCATACGTTTGTCGATCACGCCTGGCCCAATTGCGAGAGCAACGAGTTGTACAAGGGAATCCTTGACGACAAGTCGATCGGCGTGTTCAATGGTAAGGTCTTCGTTCGCCGCGATGCGCAAAAGACCAATGCTTATCAATCGAACAACTCGGTAGTCCTTTCAGAATCGGCAAAGATGTTCGCCAAGCCGGAGCTGGAGATCTACGCCGACGACGTCAAATGCAGTCACGGAGCAACAACTGGCCAACTGGACGAGGAAGCAGTGTTCTACCTCAGGTCCAGGGGAATCGACGCAAAAAGCGCCCGGACCATGATGCTGAATGCGTTCGCGGGTGAAGCGCTTGATCTCATCTCCGTTGTACCTGTGCGAGAGCACGTCGAAGCACTACTCGAAAGGGAACTCGTGAAAC
Source organism: Rhodothermales bacterium (assembly GCA_028284545.1). Lineage (GTDB taxonomy): Bacteria > Bacteroidota > Rhodothermia > Rhodothermales > JABDKH01 > JANQRN01. The sequence continues at coordinate 20,956 of JANQRN010000018.1, forward strand.
TGTGAGCGACCTCATCGAGATACCAGAGGCTCCGACGGCTACCGCGGCTGCGGTATTGAGGCGCGATTTCGCGAACCTCCGTCAACGCGTGTACGGTCATCCGCTGGCATACCTCGACAACGCAGCAACCACGCAGAAGCCGGACATCGTCATTGACCGGATTCATCGGTTCTACGCTACCGAGAATTCGAACGTGCACAGGGGTGTTCACTATTTGTCGCAGCAGGCGACCGACGCATTCGAGCAAGTCAGGGCTACGGTAGCGAACTACATCGGCGCCAGCCCAAGTGAGATTGTGTTCACGTCGGGCACAACGCACGGCGTCAACATGGTCGCCTCGGGAATGGCCCAGCGGCTTCAACCAGGCGACGACGTTATTGTCTCGGCCCTTGAGCACCACGCCAACATCGTCCCGTGGCAAATTGCGTGCGAGCGATCTGGAGCCACGCTCAGGGTCATTCCAGTCGACGACGGTGGGGTCCTCGACCTTACCGCCTACGGAGAGTTACTCAGCGACCGGACAAAGATCGTAGCCGTCGGTCACACCTCCAACGCAATCGGCACGATCAATCCAGTGTCCGAGATTAGCAGGCTTGCGCATGAGGCAGGAGCTGTCGTCCTGGTTGATGCCGCACAGGCGTTTGCACACGGACCAGTAGACGTCGAGGAGCTGGGTGCCGATTTCCTGTGCTTCTCGGGGCACAAGATGTTTGGTCCCACCGGCACCGGCGTCCTGTTTGGGCGGCGTGATCTGCTTGAGGCCCTTCCTCCTTTTCAGGGCGGTGGTGACATGATCGACACGGTGTCGTTTGAAGGCACCTCGTATGCTGACGTACCGCACAAGCATGAAGCGGGTACGCCTAACATCGCGGGCGTCCTGGGATTGGGTGCAGCAATCGAGTACTTGCGGGGGCTTGATTGGGAACTGATCCAGCGCCACGAGAATTGGCTTCTCGAAACGGCTACGGAACAGCTTCGTCGGCTCAGCGGAATCACCATTGTTGGTACTGCGCCGAATAAAGCCTCTGTCGTGAGCTTTGTGCACCACAAAGCGCACCCATATGATGTGGGTACCGTCCTCGATCGTATGGGTGTTGCGGTACGGACGGGCCATCACTGTGCCATGCCGCTGATGGAGCGATACAGTTTGCCGGGAACGGTACGCGCATCCTTTGCCCTGTACAACAACGGAGCAGACATTGAGGCGCTCCTCGCGGGCATGCACAAGGTCGAATCTCTCTTCTCTTAGACCGACGATTCCGCTGTGGCGGCAGCACTGGCGATGACAGCAGAAATCTCAGATCGTGGCGCAGAAATCGTCGAAGAGTTTTCACTCTTCGATGACTGGCTTGGTCGGTATGAATATCTGATCGAACTGGGTAAGTCTCTTCCCCTGATCGACGATACCCACAAGACCGACAGTTTCAGGATTAGGGGTTGTCAATCTCAGGTCTGGCTGAAGCCAGAACTGACCGACGGGCGGATGTTTTTCAAAGCCGACAGCGACGCCCTGATAACCAAGGGTCTGATAGCGCTGCTCGTTCGCGTACTGGATGGCCAGTCGCCCGAGGCTGTAGCAGATGCCGACCTGGCGTTCCTCGACGATATCGGGATGAACGAGCACCTGTCGCCGACGCGCAAGAACGGGCTCAGTGCCATGATTGATCGCATTCGAACGTTTGCGAGTGCGGCGGCAGCAACGGGCCATCTGCCAGACACTCCGGCTGACGGAGAGAACGATACGGAAGCCGGTGAATCTGACGCGAGTGCAGCCGACGGATTCGATGCTGACACGATGCGCGACAACGTAATTGAGGCTCTGAAGCTCGTTTACGATCCGGAAATACCGGTTAACGTCTTTGACCTCGGCCTGATCTATGATGTGTTGGTATTTCCCGATCGCTCGGTCAAGATTGTCATGACGCTGACCACCCCGAACTGTCCGGCAGCGGGCATTCTCCCGGCTCAGGTCGAGACGCGCGCCGCGAATGTCAGCGGCGTCTCCGAGGCACGCGTCGAATTGACGTTCGACCCACCCTACACGCCAGACCGGATGTCGGAAGCGGCCAAACTGGAACTCGGATTCATGTAGCGCCGCTCGCGTTTGTCAATCTTCGGGCCTGCGGCGCACGCGCAACTCGTTTGCGAGCTCATCAACATCGTCCGGTCGCACTTCGACCCCGTGCTGACGCAGAATCTCCCCGCATTGCGCGATTGCGTCTTCGAACCCCGCCGCGATGTCGCCTTGCTTAATCCTGTCGACGAACAGGTCCACGACCTCGACCCACTCCTGTTTGTCGACGACCCGGTTGATTCCCTCGTCGGCAAGGACCTCGACGCGATGCTCGAAGGCGGATACGAAGATGAGAATGCCGGTCCGCTCCCGCGTAAGGAACACCTCCTCCTCAACAAATGTGCGAAAGGCCTGCAGTCGCGCCATCCGTTTGAGTCGACGCTTGCCGGTCATCAGCCGGCGCAGGCCAGGCCAAACGCGCACAAGAAGGGCTGCGACGATTCCCGCAGTGAACACGAGCGCACTCACCAGCTCAACCTCGTGTAGCCACGCTCTCCCCCAGCCGTCATAAGACTGGAGGGCCAGTAGGGCAAGCAGCAAGGCCACCAGGGCACCGATGACCGCCGCGCGCAGGTAAGCAACGCCATAGGTATCAGACTGCGACATCAGGCATGCAACGATCTCACCCGAGGTCTGACCTTCGGCGCGGCCAACCGCCGCCTGAACGCGGTCTCTATCCGAATCGCTGAGTTTGATGGACATGTCGATTTCGGCTGCTTACAGCGAGGTACCCGGCTGATCAGCCCGGTACATCCGTCGAACAAGAACTGAATGTACGGCAATACTGATAAGGGAGAGCGCGACAGAAGCAGCGGCGAGTCGCCAAACTGTGATCTCCCCGCCAGCCTGATTAAACGCACTGTATATCGCGAGCGGCAGCGTCCGCGACACCCCCGGGATATTGCCGGCGAGCATGATCGTGGCGCCAAATTCGCCGACCGCTCTGGCGAAAGCAAGCACCACTCCCGCCGCGATACCGCGGGCCGCAATCGGAAGGGTGACATATCGCAGCACATCAAATCGCGTCGCCCCATAGACGAACCCAGCAGATTCCATGTCGGGGTCAATCTGTTCGAAGGCGGTTCTGATGTTCTGTAGCATCAAGGGAAACGAAACTACCGCAGCAGCAAGGGCTGCACCCCCCCAACCAAACGCCAACGGAAAACCAAGCTTCGCGAAGGCACCCCCTATCCACGTCTGTGGGCCAAGCAAGTACAGCAGCAGCAAGCCGGTCACAACGGGTGGCAGCACCAGCGGCAGTTGGACCAACGCCTCGAACAGAAACGGCATCCGAAGCTTCTTTCTCGCCAGCAAGTAGCCCAGCGAAATTGCGACAGGCAACGAAACAGCCGTTGCAACCAACGCGATCCGCAACGAAAGCGAAACAACTGACCACTCTGCACTGCTAAGCATCACTACGCACCGTCGAGTCAGCCCGCATAGTGAAACCAAACGCCCGCCACGTCCCGTGTTGTGCTTCGCTGGCGACGAAATTCAAGAACGCGGCTGCGGCCTCTGGCATCTGGCTATTGATGATCGCCGCACCGACGTACCGAACAACTGGAGCGCACCCGCCTTCGAATCGCGTAATCCGAAAGCCATCTTCCAGAGCAGAAGCATCTGACACGTAAAGGACGGCAGCCGGAACTGCCTCCGTACGCAGCATTCTCAAAGCCGCCCGCGCATCCGAGGTCGGAACGATCCGCCCGTAGACTTCCGTCCATTCCCCGGTGCATTCCAAGAACGATCTTGCATACGTTCCGATCGGTACGTGGTCAGGATCGCCAATCGCAACCCTGCCACCGGGACTAGCCCCAATCCGGCGGTATAGTGCCAGCTCATTAGTCACGGGCAAGTCTACAACGCCATCAAGTAACTGCAGGGAGTCGAGCCTTTCGACCCATCCCGGATTAGCGCTCAGCATGACATCCGCCGGCGCGCCGCTCTCGATCTGCCGTGCAAGCACCGAGGTTGCGGCCGTCGACAAAACAACGCGGTGCTTAGGATGATGGTGGGCGAAGGAGTCAGCAAGCGCAAGAGTAACGTCGGTTAGCGACGCCGCCGCGAAGACGTTCAGCGTACGAACACGATCGCCGGCACCACACCCAAACAGCACGCCCGATAGCAGTAGCAGAACTAGCAGGGTGGCTCGCGACGATCGGGCGTTCACGACGTAGACATCCGCTGGCGAACAGTCTCAGCGGCAGACTCGGCTCGGCGATATATGGGATCGTCGGGATTTGCGATCAATCGCTTGACCTTTTCAAACTGCGCCTCGGCCGCCTCGTACCTGCCAATCTGGAATAACAAGTAACCTCTGTTGTAGTTCGCCTGGATGTGCGTGGAGTCTGCCTCCAGTACCATCGTGATATTCTGGATGGCCTCCATCGGACGTAACGGATCATAGAAGAAGGCAAGTGCCATGTCAGTTCGCGCGTCCAGATTGTCCGGGTTAATCTCGAGAGCACGTTCGTAAGCCGTGATCGCCTTTCGGGCAAACGCCGTACGTACCGCCGAACCCTGCAGCTCCATGTGATCATAGTACAGGTTGCCAGTTCGCACCCATTCAAGCTCTGAGTCGACCATCCGGGCGATTTCTTCCTGGGCCTCAGCGGCGAGGTCCAGCCTGTTCTCTCGCACAAAGAGCGCTACAAGCTCGCGGCGTACGTCAATCGTCTCGAGTCCGGTGGCGGTACTAATCCGATCTCGAATTGCCGCCTCCTCAGCCGCCGCCTCACCAGTAATTGGCGCGGCTATGGGCAATTCGGTTGGGGGCACAACCGCCGCTTCTGGGCTCGACGAGGATTTGCTGACGACCGTTATCAGGTACAAACCGCCCACGAGAAGTGCAGCGCCGACGGCTACAAGCACGGCGCTCCGGGCCGCCGCCTCCCCGGATGATTGCTCTGCAGATTGCGCTGGCGCGGAGGAGGACGCTCCTGACGGATCAGGCGACTCCAATACAGAATCGAAAGACTCTTCTGCCGGATCGACGGTCGCCGTAACTTCCCAGCCACACAGATCACATACATCTGCGTCTGCGGGCATCTTCGCTCCACACGCAATGCAAACGCCAGCATCCTTCATCTACAACAGCACCAGCTACCGCGAGGCCCTGGCACCTTCGTCCACGGAGTCACGAAACTCGCGAGAGGCCTTGAAGATTGGTACGTACCGCTCTCCGATCTTGACAGCCTCGTTCGTTCGAGGGTTGCGCGCCGTACGCGGCGCGCGATGCTGGACCTGGAATGATCCGAAACCGCGTAGGTGTATCGTCTCTCCTGCAACAACTGCCTGCTTTACACTCGCGATGAAACCGTTGATTACCGCTTCCGTTTCCAGCTTCGTGAGTCCTGTAGCAGAGGAGATCTGGTCAACAATGTCTGCCTTGGTCACTGTTTTCCTCTGTGCTTACCGCTGTACTATTCCCCTTCCTCGCTCTTTCCCCGCGCTATCCCCCTACCTCTTCACCCGCTACCTTTGCCGCAACAACTTCTCGCCCGCTACGGCTTCCCTCCTTCATGCCGGGCCCGCGTGGAAATCCTTCGCGTCGCACACCAATGGGGCGCCGGAGGGTTATCCGGCTTAGCCTCCCGTCACGACCTGACGGGCAATATACTCAAACCAACGTTTGCCCACTGTCAATGATCCGACGAGCAAAACCCCACATGGCCAACTTGCCTGCGACTATACTCGTCGCAGCAATATTGTACGGCTGCAGCGAGCCGCCTCTCGACGACAGAAGGCAGGCAGAAGAGATCATTGCCGCAGCAATTGCCCATCAGGGTGGCAACCTGCTGGATCGCGCGAAGATCGAGTTCGACTTTCGCGGTCGCCAATACCGGATTTTGCGTGACGATGGCGTATTCCAGTACGAACGACTATTTGAGGACAGCACGGGTAGCGTCCGCGATGTAGTCAACAACGACGAGGTCTTTCGTGAGATAGATGGAGTCCGGGTCGAGCTAGACTCGATCAAACACCGATCTGTTTACGTGGACGTGAACTCCATTGTCTATTTCGCGCTTCTGCCCTACCAACTCGCCGATCAGGCCGTGCAGCCGCGGCACCTAGGCATGTCCCGCATTGACTCGGTCGACTATCACGAAATCGAAGTCACATTCCGCCAGGAAGGCGGCGGTCTCGACTACGAAGATCGGTTCGTCTACTGGATCAGCTCGGAACCGTCCGTGATCGGCTACTTGGCGTACTACTACTACACTGACGGCGGCGGGTCTCGTTTCCGGAAGGCCTACAATCGACGTCGCGTCTCCGGTATTGCGTTTGCGGACTACCTGAACTATTCGGCGCCTGTGGACTCACTGTATACCGACATCCATCAGTTCGACTCGTTCTACCAATCCGACAGCCTGACGCTCGTTTCCGAGATCAACCTGGATGACATTCGCGTCGACCTACTAACCGACTGATTGCAATGACTGATGTACGCGAGGCCGGTGGAGACTCGGACCGCAACCACTTCTTGTCGGGGGCAGACTTTGGGCTGACAGACGCGCTTTCGACCGCAATTGCTCTACTCACGCAGGCCCTGCACGAGATTGCCGCCACGTTCTACGATGACGATGTGGTCGGACTGATCGATGAGCTGCACGAAGCGTTCAGCGTACGCTCGTTCAGCGATGTTGCGGAGGACTACCTGCCCCGATTGTCCGGCCTAAGCAACGAGACACTGACCGATGTACTCAAGGTCCTAACCACTCTTTTTCATCTCGTCAATCAAGCCGAGAAGCAGGAGATAATCCGGATTAATCGTCAGCGTTCGCGTAGTGGCCGCCCAGAGTCCATTGAGCAAACAATCGGCGAACTGAGGCGAAGGGGGTTCTCGTATGAGCGGGTCGCAGCAATAATCGGGACGCTTGACATCCAACCAACGCTGACGGCCCATCCGACAGAAGCGCGGCGGCGCAGCATCCTGTACAAACAGCAGCAGATCGCCGACACGCTGTACACGCTCGGGAGCGCGGATATTACTCCGCAGGAACGACAGGATGCACTCGACAGAATTCGGGCGCAGGTCAGGTTGCTGCTCACGACGGACGAGATCCGATCAACAGACGTTCGTGTAGAGAACGAGGTTGAGCACGGGCTTTACTTCTTTCGCGAGACGATTTTCGACGCCGTTCCGGAGATCGCAGCCGACATCAAGCGGGCGATGCTGAAACACTACGGGCAGACGCCAAACGTTGAGAGACCGCTTCGCTATCGGTCGTGGATAGGCGCTGACGCCGATGGAAATCCGTATGTGACACCCGAGGTGCTCGAGCAAACGGCGGTGATGCAGCGCAGCGAAGCGATTACGCTATTCACCTCTCGCCTGCGGGCACTCCGAAGAGAGCTCTCGATTTCAGATCGGCAGCTGGAGATTCCTGAGGCACTATCTGCATCCATCCGGGAGGACGCCGCGACCGTGAATCTCCCGGCTCGCGTCCTCGAGGTCTACCAGCACGAGCCCTTCAGGCTGAAGATCAGCTACATGATGGCGCGCCTACGTGCATTGTCTGGTGACTCAGGAATTCTCAGGGACAGTGACGAAAACCGTGTCATCTACTCCGACGAGATGTTCGTCTCTGATCTAACGCTGCTCGCCGACAGCCTTGACCAAAGTGGTCAGGGGGAGCTGGTGCATTCGGGCGGCCTCAGTGCTTTGTTGGTACAGGCTAAGTCTTTCGGGCTGCACCTGATGCGGCTGGATATCCGTCAGCACTCCGGAAGAATTGGTGACGCAGTGGCTGCGCTACTCGCGGTAAGCGGAGTCGAAAGCGACTATGCAACTCTGCCTGAAGCTGACAGAATCGCATTGCTGGAGAGAGAGCTGAACCAGCGCAGGCCGCTTCTGCCGCCGGACGAGGATTTGCCAACCGCGGCCCGTGGACCGGTTGATACCATTCGCGTGCTGAAGTCAGTGCTCGGCAGGGACCCAAGCGCAGCAGGCACCTACATCGTATCGATGACGCACAGCGTCTCGAATCTCCTCGAGGTCCTGCTGCTGGCAAAAGAGGCGGGTCTCTGGAAACTCTCCGAAGACGGACCTCGCTGCCCGATCGAGGTTGTGCCCCTGTTCGAGACCATTGAAGACCTCGCAGGTGCGGCGGACTTCCTTGAGCGGTTGTTCACCAACGCGACATGGTCGGCCTACCTCCGCGGACGCGGCATGCGTCAGGAGATCATGCTCGGCTATTCCGATTCGAACAAGGATGGCGGTTTCTTCATGGCCAACTGGTCACTGTATCACGCACAGCACGAGATCGGAGTTGTTTGCCGAAAACACGGCGTACACTTTCGGCTCTTTCACGGCCGCGGCGGGACCGTCGGCCGTGGCGGGGGGCGCACGTTTGAGGCAATCGTCGCGATGCCGCCGGCGCCGCATACTGGCGCCATACGGTTCACGGAGCAGGGAGAAGTCATATCGTTTCGCTACGCTCGCGGACCGATAGCCCATCGACATCTGGAACAGGTGGTATCAGCCGTGATCCTGGCCGCGGCTGACGGCGGCGACACCAAGGCGATGCCTGTGCCCTTCGCCGAAGGCGACGGCGACACGATGGAGTACCTTCAGCAAATGGCGGATGCGTCCATGGTCGCCTACCGCGACTTGATCGACGACACGACGTTCTGGTCCTGGTACATTGGAATCACGCCGATTGCCTACATCAGCCGACTGCCAATCGCGTCCCGGCCTGTCTCCCGTTCCTCAGCGAGCGAAGTCGACTTCGACGGACTCCGAGCGATCCCCTGGGTATTCGCATGGACACAATGCCGCTATATCGTGCCGGGGTGGTTTGGGGTTGGTGCTGCGCTTCGAGCGGTGCCCGAGGAGCAGGTTGTCGCGATGCGCCGATGGTATCAGGAGTGGCCGTTTTTCCGCGCGATAATCAACTCGGCGCAGCGAGAGATGTCGCGGGCGAGACCTCGCGTCGCAGAGGCATACGCCCGCCGGCATCCGAATGGTGAAAAGCGCCACAAGGCGATCCTCGCCGAGTTTGATCTCGCGCGACGGGCAATCCTTGATGTCACGGCGCAGGAGGAGCTTCTGGATAACTCCCGCGTCATCCAGCGATCAATAGCGTTGCGCAACCCACACACAGATATCATCAATCTGGTTCAGCTGGAGCTGCTCCGTCGGGCTGACAAGGGCGAGGACGTGCGGAGTGCCCTCTTTCAGAGCATCAACGGTATTGCAGCCGCAATGCAAAGCACCGGCTAGCAGTCTTCCGGAGACCGGGGCATCACGAACCGGTGATTCGAAGCATCTCCTGGACGGAAGTATCACCGAGCTTCGCGATCTGCTTGGCAGAGTCCAGGAGCGAGAGCATGCCTTCGCTTTCCGCCTGTGCACGAATGGCGGCTTCATCAACCGTCTCTCCTGACGCCAAAATCTGGCTGCGGACTTCGTCTGAAAAATAGAGCGTCTCAGCTACCGCACGACGCCCCTTGAACCCCTGTCCGCTACATGTCGGGCAGTCGTCTCGATGACCCGGGCCCATAAACGAAGTCTCGTTCATCTCCTGTTCCGAGAACCCGAGGACCTTGAGCAAATCTTCCGACGGGGTCTCCTCCACCTTGCAGGTCGGGCACAGTTTTCGGATCAGGCGCTGCGCGACCACAATATTGATCGCGTAGGCGATCAGAAACGGCTCGATCCCCATCTTGAAGAGCCGACTCACCGCACTGGGGGCATCATTGGTGTGCAGGGTCGAGAAAGTGAGGTGTCCCGTGTTCGCGAGTTTGATCGCAAGTTCAGCTGTTGGGCGATCGCGCATCTCGCCGACCATGACGATGTCGGGGTCATGTCGCAGCAACGCCCGAAGCGCACTCTCCATATCCAGGTGATGGCTCAGCTTGACCTGTCGGACACCTTTGATCAGGTACTCCACTGGGTCCTCGATCGTCAAGACGTTGACCTTCGGCGTGATTACCTGGTGCAACGCCGCCACGAGCGTCGTGCTCTTTCCGGACCCAGTTGGCCCCGTCAGGATCACCATCCCATGCGGCTGCCTGATCGCCTGCTGGAATCGCGACAAAGCTGACTCTAACATCCCGACGCCGCGCAGGTCGGTGAGCACCTTACGATCATCCAGGACTCGAATGACAATACTCTCTGCGTTGACCCCGGGCGTGTGACTCGCGATCGGTAGAATCGAAACGCGGTATCTGATTACGGTATCGCCGATGCGCCGCTGAATGAACCCGTCTTGTGCGGTGTCTTTTTCGAAACGATCAACGTTTTTCGACTTGTCCTTCACGACAGCGAGGAACGACTCAGGATGAATGCGCTCTTCTTTGTGCCACATCTCCAGCTGGCCGTCGACACGAAAGTGTATTTCGATCTGGGCACCGGGGTTCGGAAAAATATGGATGTCTGACGCCCCAAGGTTGACGGCTTCAACGAGTGTTGCTTCAAACAGGTTGATGAGCGAGGAACGGTTTATCTCCGCTTCAAGCTCTTCGTCGTCGACAAGCTGCTCCTGCTTCGTCTCGTAGTTCGCACCAATATCGTAGACGAGCGGATTGTCGTTGAGGCGCTCGAGATACTCGTTCTTGGAGAGAAAACCCTCCGTAATCAGGCCGCCAATCAGCGACTCTGACGCGTAGTAGAGCTCGAACCGCTTGAGATTCAACTCGCGCAGAAGCTTGTGCACGTCGGGGCGAGTCGGGTCGTGGGTTGCCATGATCCACTTCGTCTCGCCGGTACGACGATCAACCTCCTGGCCCACCGGGATGACAAAGAGCTCCAGCATTCGGGAGATGTCTTCGTCCGCGAAGAAGCTTACGATCTTCTCGATGAAGATCAGCGCCGCGCGACGCGAGACCTGCCCGTGTGGGAACCGGTATACCGAAGCCGCTTCCGCGAATATCTGTTCGCGATTGATGTCTGGCAGGAGTGTCAGCATTCGCCACAGCGCGACGTGGTATCCCTGCTCTCGTACACGCTTCCATTCGTCTACACCTTCTCGGAGCTGTTCATCTGTAACGAGTTGCAAAGAGACGAGCCGGTTGACCACGCGGTCACGAACGATCGTACCATCCACATCGATTTCACGCTCGGCCTCAACATCGGCGGGAATGTTCTCGTCCCCCGGGATCGCTGTCTCAAGATCCGGAAGAGAGTCGACGACCTGTGCGTCAACCGGTTCGAATTCAACGTCGCCCTCGAGTGCACCGTCGCCCTCAAGTTCGTCGTTCACGAGAGACGGCAGCACCCAGCCGCCATCCTCGGTGTCCATGCCCTCGGCTTCTGGATCTTCGACAAAGCCCTCGCCTTCGATGATCGGCTCGAAACCCTCCAATTCTTCTTCGCCCTCGAGCAAGTTCGCAATCTTGCCAAGCTGAGCCTTGATGTTCTGAATTGAAGACTTGACTGCCATCGACGTGCCATGAAATGAAATGCGACAAGGGTGCCCCGCGCTCTGTATCGACCGTCGCAAACAGCCACTAAAGGATCAGAAAACGGGGTTTTCCCAATCAACCCGCGATCCCTGGAGGCCGGCGATTACACCGGGATCCGGCTTAACTATCGATTTGAGACGTCGATAATCTGTTAACAGGTCCTTCACAACCGGCTTAAGTATTCCCGCCATGGAGTCCATCGCTCTTCAGTTGATCCTTCAGCTTCCAATTGTCGCGTTGCTTTTTTTCGCTGCATTCCTATTTCGTGGATTGCAGCGTGAGCGAACTACCCTCGCTTCAGCAGTTCAGGATTTCGAAGCCCGCGTCAGCGGCGAAGCAGGTGGCGGTATGGACCCGGCACTTGTGGCAGAACTGAAGACTATCAAAGAACGCGTCGAATCCGCGCTGAATAGCATTGAGTCAGATTCCGAGGAGCGCGAAAAGACTCGCGAGTATATGGCCAACCAGAAGACGGCGCTGAAGGAGTTTGGCCGTGTCCTGTCGAGAACCTCGGAGCAGACCTACGGTGAGCTACAGGCGATGGAGACGCGGATTCGGAACATCGAGACGTCGCTTACAGACAACGGGTTCGAGTTGGACTCTGTCTCCGAAGCCGCGTAGTCAGCCTCGGAAAAGGCGCTCGACAACCGGGTGCGTTCGCTGACCCATCGCGACTTCTGCGACGGCTCGGCCAGCGACGAACGCCATACTCATTCCGTGGCCAGAGAACCCTCCGATCCACGTCACAGGTCCTCGATCCGGCAACACTCCGAGGCGCGGAAGTTTCGTTTCCGTGAAGCCCATCGTGCCACTCCATCGACCCGACACGTTGAGCCCGTTAGCCCAGGGAAAATGCGTTGTGACGTACTCGACAAGGTCTTGCTGCAGTGGCGCCGTCGTAGCATCTTCGAAACCTCTCTCGGCGAGTTCGTGACGGTTCCGAGCACCTCCCACCAGGACACATCCATTCGGCTCCTGACGTACGTAGTAGTACCCTTCGTGTGAATAGACCGGCAGCTTCAACGTGTACGGGACGGGCTCGGTAGACAGCATTTGAGCGCGAACGGGCACGACCGTACCTGTCACCTCAGGCAGCAATTGCGACGTGGCCGCGTTGACGGCGACAACTACGCGACGCGTATCAACTCGCAGACCGTCTGCGTGAACGCGACAGCCACGTGGACCTGACGTGATCTCGTGCGTCTTACGACCCTCAAGAATACTGAAGGCGGCGCCGTTTGCTATCGCGTGAGCGCAAGCGACTGGATCCAATGTCGCGCCGGTCGGTACGAACAGCCCACCAAAGAAGCCCTCGCTGTGAAGCCGGGTATTCGTCTCAGTTGCGTCCAGGTACGTTGCTGTGTGGCCGGCATCTGACAGCAGTGATGCCGACTCTTCAAGCAGCTTGGCTTCGCGTACACTGCCCGCAACGGTTGCACTCCCCGAGCGACGTGCGCGTAGCTCTTCGTCTCCAAGTGTGGACAGGAGTAGGTCGCGATTCTCAAGCGTGTATTCCCAGAGCGCAACGGCATCGTCCATACCGAACCGATCTACGTCCTCGGCAAACGACGTGGCGTGGCCCTGGATCAGAAAGCCGGCATTCCTGCCAGAGGCTCCACTTGCCACAAGTCCGCGTTCCAGCAGAATGACCTTTGCATCCGGATCGAGGCGCGTGAGCCAGTGAGCGGCTGACAGACCGGTCATTCCACCTCCGACAACCACGACGTCGACATCGTCGAGCCGCTCGACATTGCGCTTCTGCCAGAAAGACCGGGTCACGAGCCCTCGTTAACGTCAACTACAATGCGACCCTTCACCTTGCCAGACGTGATTTGTTCACTCATCTCGGTGACTTGATCGAGTCCAACCACCCGCAGCATACTTGCTGCAGCCTCGTCTGCAAGCATTTCACTGATCCGACGCCAGGCCACCATGCGCGTTGGGTTCGGGCACGTATTCGAATCGATCCCGGCGAGGGTGACACCTCTAAGTATAAAGGGGAAAACCGTTGTGGAGAGTGACGCACCACCGGCAAGTCCGCAGGAAGCGACAACACCGTGTCGTCCGGTCTGTGACAAGACAGCTTCGAGCGTGGTCCCCCCAACGGAGTCCACGGCCCCGGCCCATCGGGCCGAATCGAGCGGACGGGCGGCACCGGCCGACAAGACGTTCCGATCGACAACCTCTTTGGCGCCAAGACCCTTCAAGTACTCATGCTGATCAAGTTTTCCTGTACTGGCGACAACTTCATATCCGAGCCGGGAAAGAAAGAAAACTGACAGGCTTCCAACGCCACCGCTTGCACCGGTGACGAGGATTCTGCCGTCACCGGGGGCGGGACCCAGCTCCTCGATTTGCATCACCGAGAGCATCGCTGTAAGGCCCGCAGTACCCGCGAGCATCGCAGTTCGAGGCCCCATTGACGGCGGCAATTCTACGAGCCATTTATGATCAAGAAGCTGGTATCGCCCATAGCCCCCCCACCAGTTTTCACCGATACCCCATCCCGTGCCAATCACTGACGTACCGGCTGCCAACGAGCCGGTCGAGCTGGAGACGACCTCGCCGACGAGATCGATGCCCGGAACGAAGGGGTAATCTGCCCGCACGATCTTTCCTTTCCCCGTTACGGCGAGACCGTCTTTGTAGTTCAGGCTCGAGAAGCGAATTCGGACGAGCGTATCGCCCTGATCCGGCAGATCGCTAATTGACAGCGTCTCAATCTTTGCCGTCGGACGATCATGTCCGCCGTCGTTACGAAGCACAAGAGCGGAGAAGTCCATGTCTACTACTCGTCGGTACTAAAGACTGTGTCGCGCCGGGCCGGGCGTGGATCCGGGCGTGGGAGAATCCGATCAAGCTCAATTTCTCTTCCGTCGAAACGCTGCTCCCATCTTCTGATGCCCCGCTCGTTTCCGCGCAGCAACGAAACCACAGGGTCGGTCCCGTCTTCGGCGACGCGCACGCCCGCCTCCAACTCGAACCACCTGCTGCGAATGAACGAGCTTTGCCACGACAGCGACAACTCAATATCGTAGATGCCCGTCTCCCTATCATACGACCAGCTGTTCATGAACAGGTAGATATTCGGACCAACCGGGAAGGTGCGAAGCAGGTCCAGCAAGCGCGAGCCGGCCTCCTCGACAAAGTACCCTGCCTCCAGCTCTCGTGTTTGCTCAGTCTTTGCCTCGACAATCGTATCACTGACCCAGATCGGAGATGTAATGTTGAACGCGGAACTGTACACCTCAAATCGCACCGTGGCCTCGTCGGCATCGAGCAGCTGTGCCAGCAGGTTGCGCCTGAAGTCGGCATTGTGCGTGAGGTTTGTCAACTTGAAGCGTCCCCTCCGATTCGGCAGCGGGACCGTGATCGGCTCTCCGCGTTCACCAAGGACGCGAACGGTGAGGTGATGTTCAGAGTCAGTCGGCATATCGATCTTCTCCCATGCGGAGTCAGGAGCCGTTGCGCCAAACGCCAGCCTTCTACCTTCGTATGAGAAGCGATATCGGCCAAGGTCATAGTCTCCTTTTTCGGGGTACACGAGGTCGCTGGTAACCTCCACGCGTTTGGGCGACGCCTCAACACCACCCTGGCTGCAGACCACCTCACGGCCAAAGAAACCGCAGACCTCGATGAGCGCCCGCTCCCGGTCTCCAAGGTCTCGATCAGGCACAGCGACAACGCTGTCAGTCCCAACGAAAAGCGTGTCGAATCCCGCGCTGAACAGGCGGACTGCAACGGAATCTGGGACGGCCGGAGACGGGTCGGAGAACGCTTTGTCTGTCCTGTAGTCTACGCTGACGAGGACGGAGTCCCAGCTGGTACGTTGCAACTTGATGTCAGAGGCCACATAATCGGGCCTGGAACACCCGGAGAGGACAACGATCAGGACTATTAAGCAGTACTTCATCCGGATAGAACGAGTGACGAACCGAAAAACGTGTTCAGTCAACAGAGATAAGTCCGTCGCTGGTGGCCTTTAGAATCGCTGCTACGTGTGTTGCGTGCGCAAGTTCACCCGACGCGATCAGTCCATCGAGCTCGCGTATGGGTACGACTACCACCTCCAACTCCTCGCTAGGGTCGGGTTTTGGGTCTTCAACTTGGACCGCACCCTGGGCGACCACTATGTGACCGGCGTTTGTGATGCGAGAAGGATCCGCGTATAGCTTTCCCATTGGAACGAAGTTCTCGGCCCGATAGCCCGTCTCCTCGACCAACTCCCGTTGCGCCGCGTCGAGCACGCTCTCATCCGGCTCAATCGCCCCGGCTGGTAGCTCCAGGGACACCCGATCGACAGCATGTCGAAACTGACGTACCAGTACTATCGCGGGTTCACCGACGTGTGACTTGACGGGGCATATGATGCAAACCCAATCTGGCATCTCGAGAACGTGATACTCCTCGAGCTCGACACCGTTGGGCAGCACGACATGATCCCGGCGAAGTCTCATCCACCATCGCTCGAGTAGGTATTCTTGGGTCTTGACCAACCAGGGTCCGGGCATAGGCACTCAACGCGGATCGTTGCAAGTCGCGGCGGCACAAAGGTACATCTACTGGCCGAGGAACGTGGCTGGCTCCAGCGAGTGAAACCAAAATCTAACGCAAACACACTATGAACGACCTGCAATCCGCCACCGCTGAGACACAAACCGACCAGGACTTCCTGCCGATCAACGGGACCGACTATGTTGAGTTCTTTGTCGGGAATGCCAAGCAGGCGGCATACTTCTACAAGCAGGCGCTGGGATTCGAAATCGCGGCGTATCGTGGACTCGAGACGGGTGCCACAGACGTAGTCAGCTACTTGCTTACGCAGGACAAGATCCGCTTTGTCTTCACGAGTGCATTGCGCTCCGACAGCGAGGAGGGAAAGCGCGTGGGCAAGCACGTGATGGCCCACGGGGACGGTATCCGCGACATTGCCCTCTGGGTTGATGACGCCGAAAAGAGCTTCAATGAAACGATGGCGCGGGGTGCCACCGCCGTTGCAGAGCCGCGGCGGATCGAGGATGAGCATGGTGCCGTTGTAACGGCCTCAATCGCAACCTACGGTGACACCATTCACACGTTCGTTGAACGGTCAGATTATCGAGGGGTGTTTCTGCCCGGATTCGAAGCGGTCAGCGATTCCGGGCCACCCACCGTGCCTATCGGGCTGAAGTACGTCGACCATTGCGTCGGTAATGTCGCGCTCGGCGACATGAACAAGTACGTCGCTTTCTACGCCGACGTGCTCGGTTTTCGACAGCTGGTCTCGTTCGACGACAAGGATATCTCAACGGAATACACCGCGCTGATGTCCAAGGTCATGTCGAACGGTAATGAGAGAATCAAATTCCCTATCAACGAGCCGGCGAAGGGACGGAAACGTAGTCAGATCGACGAGTATTTGGAGTTCTACGGTGGTGCGGGCGTTCAGCACGTTGCACTGGCGACAGACGACATACTGCACACCGTGTCGGAAATGCAGTCGCGGGGCATCGATTTCTTGACCGTTCCGACAACGTACTACGAGGAGTTGGAGGAACGCGTCGGCAAGATCGACGAACCGATCGACCAGCTGCAACGACTCGGGATTCTCGTGGATCGCGACGACGAGGGCTACCTCTTGCAGATCTTTACCAAACCAGTGCAAGATCGCCCGACGGTCTTTTATGAGGTGATCCAGCGCCGTGGCGCGCGCTCCTTCGGGAAAGGAAACTTCAAGGCGCTATTCGAGGCGATAGAGCGCGAACAGGCCCGCCGCGGCACACTCTGATTACCTGTAATCCGCATCACTTTGAACGACTACCTCCATGCCGCACTACTACAAGCTCGGACGCGTTCCTGCGAAGAGACACACACAGTTTCGAAAAGACGATGGCGGCCTGTATGCAGAGGAGGTCATCGGTGCTGAGGGATTCAGCGGCATCTCGTCAATAGCCTACCACCTGTATCCCCCGACCGTCGTTGAGCGACTTGAGGAACCCACCAGGTTCGGGCCGACCTACACTGACCTCGACTTCTTGCGCCACCGCCATATACTGGGCTCCGACATCACCTCAGCCGGGGACTGGCTGGAGAGTCGGCGGTACGTCATGGGAAACGCTGATGTCGCACTTGCGTTGGCAGAACCCACCGAGAATGCCGAGTACTTCTACCGGAATGCCGTTGCCGACGAGATGGTGTTTATTCACGACGGGTCGGGTACGCTTGAGAGCCCATTCGGCACCGTCGCGTTCGAGCAGGGTGACTATGTACACGTCCCGAGGACGGTTACGCACCGCTGGCGTTTTGACGCAGGGGTAAAGTCACGAGTACTCGTAATCGAGAGTTTCTCTGAGATCAGGTACCCAAAGCGATACACCAACACCAGCGGTCAACTGCTGGAACACTCGCCGTTTTGCGAGCGAGACATTCGGCCACCGAGTGATCTGGTGACAATTGACGAGACGGGTGAGTTCGAGGTACGAATAGCGAAGCACGGATACCTGCACCCAATATTTCTTCGGCACCACCCATTTGATGTCGTCGGCTGGGACGGATATATGTACCCGTACGCGTTTTCCATCAAGGACTTCGAACCCATCACGGGTCGGGTACACCAGCCGCCACCCGTGCACCAGAATTTTGCGGGGCGCAATTTTGTGATCTGCTCGTTTGTCCCCCGGAAGTACGACTACCACCCGAACGCGATACCGGCCCCCTACAACCACTCCAACATCGATTCGGACGAGGTATTGTACTACGCCGAGGGTGATTTCATGTCGCGCAAGGGCGTATCAAGGGGTTCATTCACACTCCACCCTGGTGGCATCCCGCACGGCCCGCATCCGGGTACCGTCGAGGCTTCGATCGGGAAGGATGCCACTGCCGAGCTGGCGGTCATGGTCGACACATTTCGACCACTCCGACTCACCGCAGACGCGCTCGAGGTTGAAGATGAGGACTACATGTACTCCTGGAAGGAGGAGCACGTCGCGGGCTAAGCTGCTTCGCCCGCAGCGCTGTGCGCACGTGCGGGTTGTCGCCTTATGGCCCCTCGCGCCGGGGCGGCGTACACATCGCTGCGGAACGAGACCGTCCCTCTTATGCCGATTGCGCGTGTAATCTCCATGCCGATCCACCTTGCAGAGACCTGATCGGGGATCCGCTCAGCCAGCGAGATAGTCTCGCCTGATGTCATGCGCGCGGCCAGCCGATAGCGTTCCCGCATTCCGATATCAGCGACGGCCGTGACGATGATCTCGTCGACCGAAGCAGAAGTTATTTGACGGGTGCGCTGGATGCGGCCGAGATTTCTTCGGAGCGTGATCCAGTTGCGATCAGCGATGAGCCTGCGCTCGATTGCCACAAGGCGAAGTGCTTCGGTCAGCGGGATGATCGTGAACGCGCCAAGCACGAGCGGGACGATGAAATGGATCTCCTGTCTACCAACAACCGCAGTCGCGGCGGCCCAGAGGATTGCGAACTGGATCAGGATCGCTGCGAGCCGTTTCTCGCGGCCGCGGCGGAAGATCAGTGTAAGTTTGCCGCCCCCCGACGACACTTCGATCCCCGGCGCCACCACCGTTCCCGGATTCGAAACAGCAATTCGTTCAGGCCGATACACAGCGGATACCGGTGAGGTCTGATCGACATCGTCTTCGGCCGCGTGAAAGACCGGGAAGGAAAAGGTAGCCTTGTAGCCAGCAACGGACTTGTCCTTCGCAGTAACTGAGACCTCCCACACGATGCGATCAGCCGTGTTGCGCACCGATGACTCGGGAACGTCGTCTGGCATCGTAAACGAAAATGGTACGGCGAGGAATCCGGGGTTTGTCCGTGACTCCACGCCCGAGAAGTCGGCAACATCTCTCCACACGATTATCTCACGGCGGGAGCGAGAGTGGCGAACGTCGGGTCGAACCTCGCGCCGGCAGGTTACCGAGACGCGGAACGTGCTGCTGGCGTGTTTGCTGCTGATGCCCGTCTCAATTACGGCTCCCATCCCTGAGCCAGGGACCACGGGCGACGCCTCAAGTTGTAGGGCGCTTGCGCCAAACCGTCGCCAGGTGACCAGGGACTGCAGGGCAAGTCCGGCAAGCGCCAGTCCGATAACGGTTGCGACGGGCAGCATCCATCGGATCTCAGGATCCATATCGACCCATTGCTCCCCGGTGAGCAACGCGACCGCGATCGTGAGTGCGATCCAGAGCGCAGCGACGGCAGTTATGGTAAGCGGAAAAGACTGACCGGCGACTATCCGACCCGACTCCCAGTCTGGCCGCCACTTCCACGGGACGTTGGGATGCGTTTGGAAGCGATGGAGCACGTCTGACTCACGTCGGCAAAAGCGCCAGGCGGACAGTATCGCCAACAAACCTGCGGCGGTTGTGGCCATGCCGGCGATTGTGAGTGCGGCGGCCCGCTTGACGTCGCCGTCAACTCCCGCGTTCAGGCCGAGGTACTCCATCCAAGCGCCGGCGGCGATTGCGACTACTGTTGCGCAGGCAACGACAGCAAGGTATACCCGAAAACGCGGATTCAACGCTCTGCCTGAAGAGTGGGACGGCGATCACCGCTGGTATCGGCTCGACAAAAACGCGCTTAACGACAATCGCGGGTACGTTTTTCCGGCCACCCGGACAGACAGTTCGTCAATTTTTGTCGAAGCTGCCTCCGGCGCCCAATTTCCTGCCTTGCAGCGGGTTAGGCAGCCTCCGCGCGCTCTGGCATGCCATTGGCGTGGTCAAAAAGCGCGAATCGCGGATACAAGTACCTCGATCATTCAATTGGTCAATTGTGTGTTCTCGGGTCTTTTTGTAGAATCGAATCGCCGTTGCCTCCAAAACGAGTGTTTCGCCCACCCCCACCCGGAGCCTTCTGCTTAATAACGGCGCGTTTGCGCCGATACCCTTGCGGTTGTGTCTCTGAATATTGTTTACGGCGAGGAGAACTGTCCATGAGCTTGACTGACTCGATTGCTCGGTTCGTGGTGCGCTGTCTGCGCCCAAACAGTGCTCGTGTCCTTGAGTCCGTGAACGATGCTCGAACTGCGCTGGGAATTCCGGTGCTTGAGGAACTACCGGTCGGCCTTCGTGGCGAGTTTGATCGCTGCCCGCTGGCGCGGGCGCTGCCGGGTGTTGTCGGTGTTGACGGCGTTGCCTTCGCCGTTCCCGATCAGGCTGTCGCGGTGGCGAACGTTTGGCGCACAACCATCGAGTTCTCGCCGACCGGCGTTTTCATCGCCAAGCTTCCCCGGTCGCTGCGACGCTTCGTCCAGG
>JANQRN010000026.1 GCA_028284545.1 Rhodothermales bacterium
GGTCTCGTCTGATGTTCGCCTCAAAGTCGCCGGGAGGTCGCGTGCTGTTTGGAGCGGCAAGTTCAATCGGATAGTCCGCGATGGTCCAGGCAGGGAAGCCCCCGTCGAGCACGGCGACGGTGTCCAGCCCAACCCAGCGACACATCCACCAGCACCGCGCCGCAATAGCGCCGCTCATGTCATCGTATGCTACGACCTGGGTCGACTGTGATACGCCCGCGCTACGCAAGAAGTCGACAAACTGAACAGCTGACGGCAGCGGATGTCTGCCCGTCTTCCCGGGCACTATCGGTGCTGACAGGTCATTGTCCAGATGCGCGCGCCGGGCGCCCGGTATGTGCGATTCAACAAAAGCGCGGTCGCCGTATCCCGGGTCGCCGAGCCGGTGGCGGCAGTCGAAGACAACGACCCTGTCGCGTGAAGCTCCTTCGAGAAGGGCCTTGAGATCTGTGGCGGTGATTAGCGTCTTGTACATCGCTCCTGGTAGTTTGACACGTACGGAAAGTAAACAAGCGCGGACAGGCGTTGAAAATCGGCAATTTGCAGCGACGCGGGAGAGCGGTCGGACGGGCAGCTTCGATTTGTGATGCCGGCGACTTAGTATCTTGAGTCTTCGAACGTGGTCGTTACCCTCTCGGGAAATCGAATGCGTGTGGCGCCCGGTATCTACAACAACAGGGACGATATCGACGCCCTGGTTGATGTCCTAATCCGGTGATATTGGTATGGCGCGGCAAGGACGATCGCGACGACAGTTTTTGACGCAGAGTCTGGCTCTCGCTGCGGTGCCGGCGGTGGGAGTTTCCGCCCTCGCGAGCCTCGTCGGCTGCAGGCAAAGTCGCACCGGTGACTGGGTGGACGAGGCGCGAGCCGAAATTCCGGCCGCCTCCCGCTACGGTTATTTCCAGACAGCTGGAATTGCCCCGTCGCCTACACCTGTGCTTGACGTGGTGGCCGAGCGCCTGCACTACCAAAACCTGGGGCCCGCTGCCGGCGACATCTTCGGCGAGATGAGCCCCATCGAACCGAACCTTCGTGCTCACCTGGCCTCCATCTTCGGGGCGCATCCGGAGGAGGTCGCCCTGACCCACTCTACCTCTGAAGGGATCAACATTGCGAGTTGGTCTCTCAACTGGACTGATGGCGACGAAGTCATCATCACGAATCAGGAGCATCCGTCAAACGTGATCCCGTGGTACAATCTGCGGGACAGATTTGGTGTCCAGATTAGGGCTGTGGACTTCTCTGCCGGAGCGGACGTGGTCGCAGGCATTCAGTCGGAGCTTTCGGGTCGGACGCGAATGGTCTCGATCCCACACGTCTCCAGGAACAACGGTCGCGCGCTGACGCTGCAGGAATCCGGACGAATTGTCAAACTGCTGCGTCCAGGAGGGATCCGATATCATCTGGACGGAGCCCAGGGTCCCGGGTGCGTGGATTTTGACTTTCACGCGCTCGGCTGTGACGCCTACTCGACTTGCGGCCACAAATGGCTACTGGGACCAAAGGGTACCGGAGCGTTCCTGGTCCGTAGGGAGATGCTCGACGAAACGCTCATGTCCTGGACTGGCGCCCATTCCCACGCCAGTATGGACTACGATGGGTCCTATGAACTTCTTCCTGCCGCGGCCCGATACGAATTCGGGACCCGGGCCCTCGCTGATTTTGCTGGCTTTGATGCGGCGCTGTCGTGGATGGAGAACCTCGGATTCGACCGGGTTGTGAGTCGGGTCCAGGAGTTGGCGGGATACGCCGCCGAAAGCGCCCGACGATTCGGCTATGGCCTCGCGTCGCCCGTTGGCGAAGGAGCCTCCGGCGTCGTCGTATTGACCCTCCCTGACGGTACCGACGCGACCAAAGTCTACAACCAGCTGGCCGAACGTGAAGGGATTCTCGGTTCGCCCGTGCGCAGCCCGCGCGACTTTCGGTTGGCCGTTCACTTCTTTAACACGCACGATGAGATCGACGCTGCCTTCGGCGCAATCGAGCGGTACCTGACACAGTAGACCAGTCACCAGATTCACAGGTCGCCAAGCCCTCAAGATACCGATGTTCACCGTAGACCCGCGACAGCTTGTCGACACCCGCGTCCAGCTTCACTGGGCCGCGCAGCTCCTCAGTGCGAGCGCTGACGCAACGCTGGAGGCGCTCGACGACGATAGTCACACCAACTTCGAATGGCGGGCCCAACCGGCCCGCCTTGTGTGTCGGGCCGGTCCATCGATATCCGTTGCGGACTTTACGCTGACGGCCGGCGACGACGAGCTGCCCTTGCAGGAGCATTCGCTGCAGGCTGCCGCCGATTGGCTGGGCAAGCGGATCAACGCCCGGATCAAGATTCGCGACTACGACATGCCGTCACACCCCGTCGCGTTGGGGCAGCCATTCGACCCCAATCCGGCCCACCTTGACGACATTGCGGCCTGGTACACGCTTGCGCAGGAAGCGCTCGCGGACTGTGGCACTCTGCGCGTATGGCCACATCACTTCGATCTCGGTTTCTTGTCGCCTTCTCAGGTCGAGGGACGGAGTATCGGCGGAGGCTTCACAATTGGGGATGCGCACTGCCCCTATCCATACTTCTATGTGAATGCGTACGGGATTGATCGACCGGATTCGCTACCTCCGTTGGCAGAGGGTGTCTGGTCAGAAGAATGGCTGGGCGCCGTACTTCCCTTCTGGACATTGCTCGATCGAGGCGAAGTCAATGAAAGGGTCGGCCGGTTCATCGCGTCTGGCGTGAAGGCCTGTCAACAACTTATCGCTGCGTAGCGGACCGCGGGGCCACGTCACTTCACCCGCTGCGAAAGTTGCCTTGCCCGTTCCTCGTCAGTTAACTCGGGCTGTTCGCCGCTGTTGTACCCGGGCTCATCGAGTGAGACTCGCGGTGTGCTCGCTTCCCGCTCGTCCCAGGCTTCGCTCGTTACGATGGCCTCGAGGTTCTCCAGTCGAGTCACCACTCGACGCAGGTCTGACATGTCGGCGCTCGCGGCGACGTCAAGTTCTTCGCGGAGCAGGTCGCGAACCTGACCCGCGCTGAGTCCTTTCTGCTGCGCCAGCATGAACTCCCGAACCTTGCGGTCTTCCCACGCCGAGGTGCCGATTCCGAATAGTCCAAACACGCTGACCGCGTGCGCGACAAGTCCGATGCCCCAGCCAAGGATCGGAAAGACGGCCCACAGGTAGTCGGGCGTCACAAACAGGTTCAGCAGGACGAGGAATATGTTGACCACCACGAAGGTGATAGTGTGGATATAGAAGTCCTTCAGCTCGCCGACTCGTTTGCGCGCCTGCTCTTCGATTCGACTCGCGTCGGCTGTGTATTCGATCTGGGTTGCCATTGCTCTCCGTGCGCCTCCGTCGGCTGGTCGCCCCAAGATAGTCGAGGTCGATGTTTCTTCGTGGGGTTAAAACTCCTAACGCCCGAGGATGTCCTCAATCCGCGCGTTTTCGTCGTCCGAGAACTCCGCCTTGTGTGCCGCGGCCACCGCGTCGTCGATATGACTGATCCTGCTGGCGCCGATCAGCGAGGACGTAATATGCGTCCGCCGCAGCGTCCACGAAATGGCGAGCTGCGCAATCGTTTGGCCGCGCGACTCCGCAACCTGTTTCAAGGCCCGAACCTTGCTGATCTTGGCGTCGGTCACTTCGTCTTCGCGCAACCATCCGGACTCCTTTGCCGCCCGCGAGTCGCTCGGGATGCCGTCGAGATACTTGTCTGTCAGGACACCCTGGTGGAGCGGAGAAAAGACAATGCACCCAATGCCGTTTGTGTCAAGAACGTCCGTCAAACCACCTTCGATCCAGCGGTCGAACATGTTGTAGGACGGCTGGTGAACCAGGCACGGAGTCCCGAGGTCGCGCAGGATACCAGCCGCTACCTCCGTCTGTTCGGGTGAGTATGACGAGATGCCGACGTAGAGCGCTCTACCCGAGCGCACGATATAGTCTAATGCACCCATCGTTTCTTCCATGGGCGTTTGGGGATCGGGCCGGTGCGAGTAGAAAACGTCGACGTAGTCGAGGCCCATCCGCTTGAGGCTCTGATCGATACTGGCCACGAGATATTTGCGCGACCCGAAGTCTCCGTATGGCCCGGGCCACATCCGCCATCCCGCCTTTGTCGAGATGATCATCTCGTCGCGGTAGGGCTTGAAGTCCTTTTGCATCATCACGCCGAAGGACTCTTCGGCTGACCCCGGTGGCGGACCGTAGTTGTTCGCCAGGTCGAAATGCGTGATGCCCAGGTCGAACGCGCGACGGGCCATCGCGCGACCGTTTTCGAAGACATCCACGCCGCCGAAGTTGTGCCAGAAACCGAGCGAGATGGTCGGCAGCAGGAGTCCGCTCCGACCGCACCGGCGGTAGGGGACCTCGTCGTAGCGCTTGGCTGGAGCAGAGTAAACCATGAGGAACGATTTGGGACCAGTGACTTATGACAGACCAATATCGACAAAGCATAGAAATGGTTCGCAGACATTCCCGCCCCTCTCTGGCACTCTTCACCGCCGTGCTCATTCTCAGCCCGTTCGACGGCTGTGCGTTCGGTGGCAGCGGTGACA
>JANQRN010000043.1 GCA_028284545.1 Rhodothermales bacterium
GTCGGGTACAGACCCACGGGATCGCCGTTGCTGTCGAGGAACAGGCCGCGTTCGTGCAGCGCAACGCCGGCAATGAAATCGAAGTTCTCGCTGCCTCGGCCGGTGAGCACGCTGAGCTTGTAGCCGAAAGCGTCCGAGTCGAAGTCGTCCGCCGTGGTGAACCGCGCTCGCGTTGTCGTGCGCCAGGTGTCGTCGGCAACGGGAGAGCGCGTGACCGTGTTGACGACGCCACCCGTCGCGCCAACGCCCTGGATGGCATTGGAGCCGTTGATGACTTCGATGCGCTCCACAAAATCGAGGTCGAGCGAGTGACCGTCACGTTGTCCGTCGCGCAGCGCATTGTGCTGGGGTACGCCGTCGATCAGGTACAGCGGGTTGCGTCCTCGCAGCGTTTCGCCGCGCCCCGCAAGTTTCTGCGAACTGGGCGCAAACCCGGGGATCGTGCTGGACAGGACGCTTGCGAGGTCGTCGCTGATTTCGGCCTGCTGGCGAAGGGTTTCGCGGTCGAGCACAGTGACCGTCCCGGCGATCGAGGTGGCGGGCTGCCCCGTACGTGTGGCGCTGACGATCAATTCGTCAATTTCTTCGGTATCGCTTTCCTGACTTTGGGCGACGGCCAAAGCTGGCAAAAGCGTCGTTCCCAGCAGCAGAAGGCTGCTGAACTTCCCTGAATTCATGGCTGTATTCCCCTGACAGCGGGGACTTGCCCGCTCATTGATAACGATAATTATTTGCGTTTGAAGATCAGAAGAATCCTAGTGCAAATAAGAATCATTATCAATAAATATTTCCGGATTGGACCAGTCGAGACGGCTTGTTAGAAAAACGCGTGAATCGCGTCTTTATCAATGCGCGCCCCCAATCCCCAATGGTCCAGCCGGCGTACGAACAAGTGAGTCAGAACAACAAAAGTCATGGCTCGAGTAGTGCTTAGGCATCAAATCATCAAGCTGATTCGACTCTATCAATCGAGGCGCCGTAGGCCGACGGGCGGCACGTGTCGATTCGAACCAACGTGCTCGCAGTACGCGATTATTGCGATCGAAAAGCACGGCGTTCTGCGTGGTTCCGCGAAGACAATAGGCAGGCTCGCACGGTGCCGCCCCCCAAATTGCGGAAAGGACTATCCCTAACAATAAGAGGAGGAAAGAAGATGCCAGCATATACCTACCGAGTACTTCCGTTTATGGGTGTGTTGAAGTCGGGCGGCAGCTCGCGCGAAGTGTCCGCTCAACTTGAGAGTCTGATCAATCAACAGGCTAGTGACGGGTGGGAATTCCACCAGCTCAGCAGCGTGAATATTGAGGTCAAACCGGGATGTATCGGGGGGCTGCTCGGCCGCGATTCGGACTACGTACGATACGACCAAGCCGTTTTCCGTAGAAGTGTCTCATGATCGCAGTAGTGGCAACGTGTCGCTCTAGTGAATCTCGGAAAGGCTTGAGAGCTGCCTATTCAAAACTGGCCAGATTGGGATTTTGGATGGCCTCAGCCGTACCGATGAGGACCATGGGTAGATCTGTGATCCGATAGAGGTTGGGACCCATTCGTGATCGTGATTCCCGGCTGCCTCGCAATAGTCCTACAGAGAACCGCGCAAGGAATTTCCGACTCGGTCCAACCTGGGATCGCGGGACCTTTCGATTTTGAGCTCAGGTGGTATAGCGACTTAGTTCATCGTGGCTCTCGAGAATCTCAAACTTGTACACATCGAGGACTAAATCGGGTTTTCGTTGGGCGGTTTTGGCTTTGATCTTGTAAAAATGGTGCGGCGGCTTGTCTTCCGAGTCGTCGCCAGTGGCGAGGGCGCCTTTCAAGGTCACGAACCCACCGTGAATCTTGAAGGTAAGTCCGCTGCGACCGTCTTGTTCGTCGAAACCGGGCACCGCCGAGACAATGAGGTCAATCGGATCGCCGACGTCATAGTAGCGCGCTAAATGATCGTGCGAAGGTTGCTCTTCGAACTTTTGAAGCGTTCGCGGCACGTAATCGCTGTCGAGCCTCTCTTTGGTCGGTCGACCATCGTCAATTCGGAACGCACCGGACTCGAGTTCATTCACATAGTCGTCGAACAATGCATGAAAGGAAGGGGCCACCACTTTCCACGAGCATCCCTCCCAGTCGACTTCGATAACCTGGCCCCTGGTGCCACCGTCACCGGGCGCGAAATCGAGCGCCCAGAATACGTCCCCGTTACATTCCATGATCGGCAGCCAGGCGGGGTCGAACACGACGGGGCGAACGGGTCCCTCCACATCAATGACACCATCGCGCATGAGTTCGTCGGGATCGTTGTCGTACATAGCGTCCATCTGCGACGCATTTTCCCGGCACGTGTTCCACTGCTCGGCGATCCGTTGCGTTGAGAGGTAGGCGCCCCGGTCCGCGAAGATCTTGCACGGCCAGCCGTCGTTTTCTCCGTTATGAATTTCGAGGCTCTCCCGCAGTTCGGCAGGTAACACAATGCCCACCGCCGCTTCGAGTTCCTCAATCTCGGCGCTGGTTGCGGCCGGGGCGAGGTCTTCAGCCATTGCGGGCGCGTTGTTCGCCGCCCAGGCCTCGAGACGGTCCCACAACGTTTGCATCGTCGACATCTGCCATTCTCCAAGCGCGGATACAGCAGAGCATTCTAGAGCCGAACGGTGTCGTGCCCAAGAATGCTTGTCACAAAGCCGGGCCTAACTCCGGTCGGTAATCTGCCCGCCGATCCCCGAGTACTTCAGGCGGCCGCTGCCGTTGTCGACAATGACGAGATCGCCGCTGACGTCGCGCACGGCCATGTTGCCGGCGCCGTCGTCGATCGTGACGTCGCCTTTGACCCGCGACACCGAGATGCCGCCGGAACGGTCCTTGATCTCGACGCTGGCAGCTACGTTATCGATGTCGATCCAGCCGGAGCCGTCTTCGAT
This sequence comes from Rhodothermales bacterium, assembly GCA_028284545.1. GTDB lineage: Bacteria > Bacteroidota > Rhodothermia > Rhodothermales > JABDKH01 > JANQRN01. The sequence goes on from JANQRN010000043.1 coordinate 2,910, forward strand.
CGTGACGTTGCCGCGTATCCCGCTGAGATCGATCGAGCCGGCGCCGTCCTCGATCGTGACGTTGCCGTCGATGTTGCTGATTTCGATGAAGCCGCTGCCGTCGTCGACAAAGACGTTCATCGATGCAGGGACCGTGACGGTCAGGCTGACGCGGGGATCCTGGCCGAACAGGCGATTAGACCACGTGAACGTGCCCTCGAGTCTTGCTGTGCTGCCCGTGGAATCGAGCACCAGCCGCATTTCCTCCTCGAGTATTCGCTCGACTTTGCTGCGGTTCGTGACCGGCAGCAGGATTTCGGCCTTCACGTCGATGGCAGTGGCGTCGGCGCTGCCGTTGACGATCACAAAGCCGTGGCCGGATTTGATGCGCAACTCGGTGAGTTCGCCGCTCGGCAGCGAGAACTCCCGGGTCTCGGCGTGTTTGTACCAGTTGGCATGCGCCGGAGCGCTCAGAAGCAGTACCAGCAGTAGGTTGGTTCGCATGACGGGTCCTCCGGTAGTGGCGGTGTTTGGCCTTTACTCGGAAGAGATGCACGCCGAACGGGGTTTGGATGCAGCGC
>JANQRN010000048.1 GCA_028284545.1 Rhodothermales bacterium
GGTCTCGCCCGCCACCACGCGTTGTCCCGCGGCAACGTGCACCTCGGCAGACTCCGGTAGTAGCACGTCCATTCTCGACCCGAACTTGACGATCCCGAACCGCTCCCCGAGCGAGACCCGATCGCCCACCTTGAGATGGAAGACCACCCTCCGCGCCACCGCCCCTGCGATCTGCTTGAATAGCACCTTCGCGCCCGAGTCGTGCCTGACACCTATTAGCGACCTCTCGTTCTTCTCGCTCGACTTCGGGTGCCACGCGACCAGGTACTCGCCGGGCACGTAGTCAGCCATTTCGACGACACCGGGTATCGGAGACCGATTCACGTGCACATTCAGCGGAGACAGAAAAACGGAAACACGGCGCACCGGGCCAACGACATATATGTCGTCACGCTCGTCCACTATTTCAATCACTTTGCCGTCGGCTGGCGCAACCACCGTCAGGCCCGAGCTATCATCCGGCGGCGTCCGCTTCGGATCACGAAAGAAGGCGACCACGAAGATCAGCAGGCCGGCGCCAACGGCGACGCCGGGCCAGACCAGCGCAGTGGAAACGAGGGCCACGATACCCACGAGAACAACGGCAATAACCGCTGCCAGCGCAATGCTAGAGTACCCCTCGGGTGCGATCAAAAGGAGAGTGTGACAAGTGAGTCCAGAAACCTCAAAGATAGGGGTTTCGTTGGACACCCCTTTCGCTATGCCCACAGTCTCCTTCTATACGCTTGGCTGTCGCCTGAACTTCGCTGACACCGGCGCTGTCCAGGACGAATTCTCAGAACGCGGCTACACAATCGTCCCGTTCGGTCAGGCCAGCGACGTGACCGTTATCAACTCCTGCTCGGTCACTGAAGAGGCGGATCGAAAGTGTCGGCAGATTGCGCGTCGCGCTCATCGCGCCAACCCGGCCGGTTTTGTGATCGTGACCGGCTGCTACGCGCAGTTGCGGCCCGACCAACTCTCCGAGATTGACGGAGTCGACGCTGTTGTTGGCACCGCGGAGAAGTTTCGAATCTTCGAGGTGCTCCCCTCTTTCACTCGTGGCGCGACGACGCAGATCGCCGTCTCTTGCATCGATGAGCCGATTCCGTTCGGTCCGGCTGCCTCTGGAAGGGAGCGGACGCGGGCATTCCTGAAGATCCAGGACGGCTGCGACTACCAGTGTGCATTCTGTACTATTCCGCAAGCACGTGGTGCCAGCAGATCCCACGATCCGTCCGCAATCGTAGAACAGGCGAAGCAGCTCGCTGCGGCTGGGTTTGCTGAGGTCGTCCTTAGCGGCGTCAACATCGGCCTGTACCAACACGGCGACTACACGCTGATCGACGTACTCCGCCGGCTTGATCGCGAGACCTCCGTGCAGCGATTCAGAATTTCATCCGTCGAACCAAACCTGCTGACGGACGAGATAGTGGACTTTGTGGCGGGCTCGCGCGCTTTTATGCGACACTTCCACATCCCCCTACAAAGCGGTGATGACGAGATACTCGGCCGAATGCGCAGGCGCTACCGCCGAGACCTGTACGCCGATCGCGTCGCGCACATCCGATCGAGGCTACCGACCGCTGCCATTGGCGCGGACGTCATCGTTGGGCACCCAGGCGAATCAGACAAGCACTTCGAGGCTACGCGGCAGTTCATCCGCAGTCTGCCGGTATCCTATCTACACGTGTTCCCGTTCTCCGAGCGCCGGGGAACCGTCGCGGCAAATGCGGGAGACGGCGTAGCCCCCGAAGTGCGTAAGTCCAGGTGCAAAGCGCTACGCGCACTTTCAGCAGAGAAGGCAGCGAGCTTTCTACAACTGAACGGTGGCCGCAGGTCTACAGTAGTCTGGGAGGAAGGCCGAGACGGCGGGCTGCTTGGTTACACCGAAAACTTCATCCGATTGCGCCGCGCGGAATTAGACGAATCGCTGATTGGCCAGATCGAGCGCGTCGTCGTGGGGGTTGACGGCGTCGCCACGCCGCTTGGTGCGGCGACCACCGTCTAGGCAACCGTTTTTCCGGTGCGCGGGAATATTGCCGTCGCAACGATTGTCCAAGAGGCAGAAAGAAAGCGGTGAATAACCCAACGAACGCACAATCGTCGGATATCGAGCTCATCGAAGCAGTGCGTGCGGGAAGCGAGAATGCTTTTCGCAGGCTGGTCGAGCGATACGAGCCCGTGGTGGCCACGACGGTCATCGGCATGCTTGGCCGGTGTCCCGAAGCCCGAGACGTTGGTCAGCAGGTCTTCATTCGCTTCTTCCGCTCAGCGGGCGACTTTCGCGGCGATGCAAGCCTCAAAACCTACCTAACACGAATTGCCATCAACCTTTCGCTCAATGAACTCAAAAGGCGCAAGCGAGAACGGAGCCGCTACATCGCGCTGGACGACGATGTCGAGTTGCCGGGAGGGCCGCAGCCTGATCCAGAGGCGAGCGAAAAGGTCGCCATTGTGCAGCGGGCCATCGACCAACTCGAACCCGGCTTCAAAGCAGTAGTCAACTTGAGAATGATGCAGGGGCACACAGTAAAGGAAACGGCGGAAATGCTTGGCGTACCGAGTGGGACGGTACTCTCCCGGCTTTCGCGAGCGCGGGTCAAGCTCGCCAACCTTTTGCAGCCGTACGTCGACGACGACGGAGACCGACCATGATCTCAAAGTCTGAATACGAACTGATGCTCCGCGCCCTCGAGGACGGTGACAGCGTCGCGACCAACGAGCTCCAAAAGGCCGGGCTGCTTGACCCGCGGATGGGATTCGACGTGGACTTCGTGGACGATACGGTAGCACTTGCAAAGGTCGAGTCTGAGCCCTCAACTGCTTCGATCGGTCCGATTCGCGTTCTACCGTTGGTGGTACGGTATGCAGCTGCGGCTGTATTTGCCGGCGCGCTGGCGATAGCCGTCTGGCAGGTGCTGATCAAACCGCCATCGTTCGCCTCGGAGCTGCTGACATCCAATGAGATGGTGCTGCCTGACGGTTCGCGGGTTACCGTTTCTCCGGGGTCGATGGTCACACCCCATGATGATTTTCTCACCGAACGTTCGGTGACGCTGGTAGGCGAAGCCTTTTTCGATGTTGCGCACGATGCCAGCCAGTTCGTCGTACACATGCAGCAGGGCAACGTGGTTGTGCTCGGGACCCGATTCAACGCACAGTCGTGGCCGGGTGTCA
>JANQRN010000056.1 GCA_028284545.1 Rhodothermales bacterium
GACGAGACCGTGTAATTTGTGCTGCAGAGATCACAGCAAAACTCGCCGACCCAAACGATAACTTCGTCCTACTCGACGCACGCGCCTCCGACCGATACAGCGGCGCACATGAGCCGATTGACGCGGTGCCCGGTCACATTCCTGGTGCCGTCTCAGTGCCCTTCGCCGGCAACGTTGCCAAGGGCGAGCGCCTGAAAACCGCTGACGAACTGCGAGCCCGATTCGCCGGCGTCGGCGTCACCGACGATACAGAAGTAGTGAACTACTGCGGCTCGGGTGTGACGGCGGCATACAACACGCTGGCGATGGTCCACGCGGGTTTGCCCGAACCCAAACTCTACGCGGGATCGTGGAGCCACTGGATTACTGATCCCGAGCGGCCAGTCGCGCCTTGAGATTTGCTCGAACCGCGGGCCATTCGTGGTCGAGGATACTGTAGTAGACGGTGTCACGCCGCCGACCGTCCTCAGTGATCGAGTGGCTACGCAGGATCCCCTCCTCTTGTGCGCCGAGTCGCAAGATGGCAGCTCGGGATTGGGCGTTGATCACATCGGTCTTCAACTCCACCCTGAGACAACCCAGCACGTCGAAGGCGTGCGCCAAAAGCATCAACTTGGCCTCAGTGTTAATGCCCGTTCGTTGGGCGGACAAGGCGAGCCACGTCCAACCGATCTCGAGCCGACGGTTGGCTTGCGACACGTTGCCGTACCGCGTCGAACCAACCAACTCCGCCGTGCGGGCGTCAACTATCACAAACGGAAGCGCGTCACCGGCATCCCGTTCTGCCAATGCCTGTTGCACGTAGCGCTGCATGTCGTCAATTGAGACCATCCGACGCGGCGCCTTCGCCCAGACGTCTGGATCGTTGCCAACGTGCCACAACGTGGCGACATCGTCGGCCAGAAGAGGCCGTAACGTGGCGTGCCTACCAACAAGGGTGGGCGTGGTGTGCCAGGCCGATGCCTCAGATTGCGATGTTGTCGAGTCTGGGTTGGTGGTCACGCAGCACGTATTTGTTCGGGTGGCCGACCGGCTGCGGTTCGATCTCCAGCAGCCCCTCACCGCCAAGCTCATCAATCGCCTGGATCACTTCGTGCAGCGGCAATCCGACCCGCTCCGCGATCTGCTCCTGACGGATACTGTTTACCACGAGATGCCCGTCTGGCGTGCGCGCATCCTGGTTTTCGAGTAGAAAGCCCCAAACGCGTTCACGAATTTCGGCCAAGTCTGCATCGCGCAGCCCAGCAGATACGCGCTCACGGGCAACGGGATTCCTGAAATATACCTTCATGTCTTACGCGGTTTCGTTTCGCAGTGGCATACTGCAACCTCAGACTACCGCCTCTCGCTGACAGCTGTACGTCACACGGCAGCGTGGCGCAAATCGTGCTGGCAGCCCTCTAACACATTGGCGGAATTACTGCACGTAGCGTGCCTGCCGTGGAGACGGCACGCGCGCCCGGAATTTGGCCGACGCTGTCCAGGAGTTTGTATTGCAAAACAACGCACTGGCCGGTATTCGGAAAACCTTGCCGGGAGACGTACTTCCTAGCTAGATGTGCCTGGGGCGCTGGGGGCCCCACGTAGTCCGAGGTCGGCGACCTCCGTGCGAACAGCATCCATGAACCGCTGCCCGGGGTCCGTCTTTTCGGTGCGATAGGTCCGGTCCTTTTCCATCCACAAAGGATGACCATCAAACGACTGACTCTCGTAGTGCCCGATGAGGTACTCGATTGATTCGTGTCGCGTTGTCAGTTCGCGCACAAGCTTCGCGTTTGCCGCAACCTGGGCGTCTGTGAGGTCATCGTTCCCACCCACACCGCCGACGTTTTCCACACCAATTGAGACGTAATTGAGTCCGATGGCATGTCGAGCCATCCACGTCTCCGGCATCAGCTGATAGATCGTACCATCGCGGTCGACCAGAAAGTGGACGCTCACGTTGACCTGACCCGCACCGGCGATGTCGCTGCGATTCGCCGGCAGGCGAACCGGGTCGAACGCCGAAAAGGAACCTGCCAGGTCGCCAATAGCGGTCCAGTGAAGGACAATCATCCGCGGGACGATTCGGATGTTGTCTGAATCGACGCCATAGTGTTCATCCGCGTACTGCTTCGAGAGCTCGATCCGCTCCTGCGAAAAGTTTATCGGCCAGTCGTAGACCTGCAGCTGCGAGGCGCATCCGCCCGTGATCCCGGCAGCAAGCAGGACCGTAATGACAACTCTGCACATCTTGACAATCACCTTGCCCTAATACCTAAGTATGTATCTGGCGACACCCCGCTCCGCGTCTCACTCCGGATGACAGCCAGGCGCTACGGCGGGCTGACGCTTCAGCGGAAAGATCTACACCCGCAGCCTCAAACGTGACCCTCTTCAGACGGGTCTTCCCGTAAAACGGCCCTCACGACACGATCTACCCCCCTCTGCACATACCGTACCTCAACACGGTCACCAACCGACAAACCAGCAAAAACGGCTTATTCCAGCCAGCCAGCAGTACTGCAAGCCCAAATCGTACCCGACACATACCTTCGATCTTCGCACATCAGACAGCCACCCATTCGCTAGTTGGCGTACCCCTCCTCTGGAAGGAGCACGACTTCTATGTAGTTCGTTTCGTCAAGAAAGACTCTCGAGGCTTCAATAATTGCCTCGTTAGTCAGCGTATCGAAGAAGGGAGCGGCGCCGACGGGAATCGCGTCGAGCTGGAGGCCATTGCGGTCGTAGTACATCAGCGAGCTCAACCAATATCCATTCTGTTTCAGTCCCACACTGTGCGCGTTTGCCGTCGTCTCCCGGACCTTGACGATGTTCTCCGGTTGCGCTCCCTCTTTTCGGAACCGCTCGAGCTCAGTGAGCACCGTTTCGGTTAGCTCCTCGACCCGTTCCGGATCGCAGCCAAAACCAATCGAGAAAGTGAATCGCTCGGCCGGCTCCCGCGACAGCGAACCGCCGACACTGACTCCGTAGGTCCCGCCCAGATCTTCTCGCAAGAGTTCGCGCAGTCGAATATCCAGAACCCCCTCAATGACATTCAGGAGGCGGCGATTCTCCTGCGACCATTCGGCTTCACCCGTCAGTACCATCTGTACGCGCGCCTGCTGCTCTTGACCCTTCCGAACCTCCTTTTCGACGACGCCTTCAGGCGGCCGCACGCCGAGGTCTCGAGGCCGCTCCTCCCGCCCCGTGGTCGGAAGAGAAGCAAGGTATTGCTCAACAAAAGGTCGAACTGACTCGGCCGACTCCATGGCACCCACGAAATAGAAAGTGAAGTCACCGGCGTCGGCAAAACGATCCACGAAGATCTCGTGCGCCGTTTGCAGATCGAGTTCGTCCAGCATCCAGCGGCCCAGCACTTGCCGACGCGGATGATGATTGGCCAGCGTGACCGATAGCGTATCGGCAAACGCTCGCGCTGGGTCGCTCTTCAGCGACTCGATCACGCTCCCGTAGCGCTCCTTCAGCGAGAGAAAGACAACAGAATCAGCGCGGGCGGCCGTCGCGTAGAGGTGGACCAACTGGAGCAAAGTCTCCAGGTCTTGAGGGCTACTCGAGCCTTGAAACCCTTCGGAGCGCTCGCTGACTGTTGGCTGCAACTGTACAGCTATTCCCGCCAGTTTCTTCTGGAGTTCCAATGGTCCAAAGCCTGCTACGCCACCCTGACCGATGAGCGTAGAGGCGAAGTCTGCGTGGACGTCAAGTTCATCAGCGACCAGTGAAGTACCGCCGGGGCTGTAGGCACTAAACAGGATCTGATCGTTCTTGAAGTCGGTTGGCTTGACAACAACTCGTGCGCCATTAGACAACTCCCATATTGTGACACCAACATCGTTGTCCGTCTGCTCTGCCACGATCGTACCGGCAGTGGGAATCGCCGCCATCAGCGGCTCGTCGTCTACTTCGTCTTCGTAGGGTTCCAACTGCAGATTGGCGACCTTGTCGAAGAGTGACAGGACCTCAGCATCTGCGGGCATCTCCGTGCCCGTCGGACCATCAAGCAACACGACCCGACTGCGGCTTGCGACGAGGCCGCCCGCGAGTGCGTTGATCTCTTCCAGCGAGACGCCCGGCACAAACTCCTGCACCAGTTCGTACTCTTTCTCGATTCCCGGTGTTGCTGTGTCTTCCAAGAAGTGGGAGACGTATTCGCTGATAAGCGAAGACGACTCGAGCTTACCGCGTTCGTTGAAAGCCACTTCGTATGCTCGCAGCAGCTCTGCCTTTGCCCTATCAACCTCTGTCGGCTGGAAGCCGAATCGCGCAACTCGCTCAGCCTCGGTGAGCATGGCGTCCAGCGCCTCGAGCACACCGCCACCAACTGCGATCGCCGAGATCGTGTAGAACTCCGCAGATCGCGCGAATGCACCTTTTCCTGACCCGGCACCGAAGAAAGGTGGTGATGCCGACTGCGTCATCTCTTCGAATCGCGCGTTCAGCATCTGATGCACGATCTGCTCAACAAGCCATTCTCGAAAGCGTGCCCTGGTGTTCAGCGGCGAACCCGGATGTTTGTACACAACCATGGCGGAGCTGTACGGCGCCTCGTCGTCTGTAATAGCCTTTACGAGCGTCTCGTCATGATCAGGCACCTCAAATTCGGTGCGTTCCCGGGCGTCGCCGGCGGGCTGCCAATCCGAAAACGCCTCACGGATTCGCCGCTCCGCGTAATCGGGATCAACGTCGCCGACGATCATGATGGCCGCAAGGTCTGGTCGGTACCAGTCACGGTAGTACCTGATCAGCGCGTCGTGCTCAAAGTCCGCGAGTGACTCTGGCGTACCGATCGGAAGTCGATCGGGGTAGCGCGACCCGTACAATAAGACGGGCAGTTGCTCATCCCGGATCCGCGCAGCCGCCCCGCGACCGAGTCGCCACTCCTCCATTACCACGCCGCGCTCAGCGTCGATCTCGTCCGGATCGAAGGCGACGCGCGACGCCCACTCCCGAAGCACGTCGACGCCGGTGTCGAACAGATCCATACTGTCGGTTCGAACCTGCAGTTGGTACACAGTTTCGTCAAACGATGTGTACGCGTTCAGATCCGCACCAAATCGGACGCCCGTGGTCTCGAGGTAGTCTACAAGCTCTTGCTTTTCGAACCGCTCAGTGCCGTTGAATGCCATGTGCTCCACGACGTGAGCGAGCCCGAGTTGGTCGTCGTCTTCAAGAATCGACCCTGCATTGATTGCAAGGCGTAGTTCTGCGTGATCTTCAGGGCGTTGATTGTAGCGCACGTACCACGTCAGGCCATTCTCGAGCGTGCCGTATCGCACGTTGGGGTCGAGTGGCAGCGGCGCAACGTCCGCGACTGACGCGGCAGCGCGCTCGGCCGCTGCGCGGGCGTTTGTCTCGGATTCGTCGACAGACGCGACCGCCGTATCGTCAGCGGGCGGCGCCACTTCGCGCGACCCACCGCAACCGGCGAGCAGGAATACAAGCGCCGGGAAAAGGAAAGCGAGAGTTGTTGCGCGTCGCGAAGACCCGAACTCATTTCTCTGCAAAAAGGCGAACATCAGCAACTACAGGCAAGTGATCAGACAAGAAGCGGCCGCGGCGGTGACTAGTTAGAACAGCCGTACGCACCACCTCGGTTCCTTCGCTGACAAAAATATGATCAATTGACCGTCCGCTAAATGCCGTACTGTCGCCCGCTGCCGCGACACTGAAGCCAAAATACGTTTCGTCCGGCCCGCTATGATCGGCTCCGAGCGTTCGCGCGTCGCGCAGGCCCGCGGCAAGCACCGCATAAGGCTCCGAGCCGGGGGCGGCATTGAAGTCACCAATCACGAGCGCACCGTCAGCGGCGCGCGACTTGTCGTTTGCGAGTCCGACAAGGAGCGCGGCGCTATTCCGTCGCGCCTCGGTGCCGACGTGATCGAAGTGTGCGTTCAGGATGACGTACTGCCCTCCAGCCATTTCGGCCGACACCCAGGTCGCGACGCGCGGCAGTGCAGCGTCCCACCCCACCGAGCCCACGCTGTCTGGTTGCTGCGACAACCAGACCGTCCCGCTATCAGATAGTGTGACCCGGTCGGCGCGATAGAACACCGGGGAATACTCGCCCGTCTGTTTCCCATCGTCCCTACCGACACCAACCCACCGATAGCCGGGCAGCATATCCGCGAGATCCAAGACCTGACCGTGCAGCGCCTCCTGGAATCCGATTACGTCTGGCTGGAGGAACCGGACCAGCGCCCCAACGCGTTCCCGGCGCAGCGGCCAGGCGTTTGGTCCGTCGTCCGGATTGTCGTAGCGGATATTCCAGGTCGCGACGCGTAGCGATTCACCGCCCACTGCCGGATCCTCCTCGGGGCCGCAAGAGCTGATCACACCAGCGACCAAGGCAACAACCAACAGCCGTGACCAGCTACTCATTGCTTTTCGTTTGTCTACTCCGAAAACGCCGCGTCAAAAGCGACCTTCGCCGGCTTGAAGTCCACAGCCTTGACAAACCCGCACGCTTCCTCAGCGCCATGCTCGCGATCCATGCCTGAGTCCTCCCATTCAACGGACAGCGGACCGTCATACTCGATGTCGTTGAGTGCGCGGATAATCTCTTCGAAGTCAATCGTGCCACGGCCCAGTGACCGGAAATCCCAGTGGCGATCGGGATGGCCAAACGGAAGGTGACCGCCAAAAACACCGCTACGAGTCGCGCCGCTTGACCACCAGACATCCTTCATGTGCACGTGGTAGATCCGTTTGGCGAATGCGCGGATGAAGGCCACGTAGTCGACACCCTGGTACCCAAGGTGACTCGGGTCGTAGTTGAAGCCAAATGCATCGCGCCCGTCCAACGCGTCCAGGGCGCGCTGGGCAGACGAGATATCAAAAGCGATCTCTGTCGGGTGTACCTCCAGCGCAAACCGAACGCCCACCTCGTCAAAGACATCGAGTATGGGGTTCCAGCGCCTGGCGAAATCCTCAAAACCATCCGCAATCGCCTGGTCGGGGACGGGAGGAAAAGAATACAGCAGATGCCATATCGACGAACCGGTAAACCCGTTCACAACGCTCACCCCGAGCTTCGCCGCGGCACGCGCGGTATCCATCATCTCGCTGGCAGCCCGCGCACGGACGGCCTCGGGGTCACCGTCGCCCCAAACATGCGCCGGCAATATGGTCTCGTGACGCGCGTCGATCAGGTCGCAGACCGCTTGACCAACGAGGTGATTGCTGATCGACCACAGCCCCAGCCCGTGCCGCTCCAGAATGTCGCGTTGGTGAGCGCAATAGTCGGGCTCAGCCAAAGCACGTTGAACATCGAAGTGGTCACCCCAGCACGCCAGCTCGAGTCCGTCGTACCCAAATGATGCCGCCTTCTCTGCCAGGACTTCGAGCGGAAGATCCGCCCACTGGCCGGTGAACAGTGTTACAGGTCTTGCCATTTCTTTTCTGCTGAATTTGCTCAGCCGCGGTTATAGTGCGCGTTGATCCAACCGCCCGCCGCGCTGCTTTCCACGGTCTTGTGAATGAAGTGAACGCCGGCTGCACCATCGACAGCCGTGGGGAAATCAGTGTCAAGCGGATTTGCGTCATCGCCCTGCAACCGGGCGGCGATCGTTCGCGCCGCGCCCCGGTAGATATTTGCAAAGGCCTCTATAAACGCCTCGGGGTGCCCGGCCGGGAGTCGCGAGTAGTATTTCGCAGCCTCTCCCAGATAATCATTCCCTCGGCGAAGCCGCGTACCCGGTCGGTCAGGGTATTTCATATAGAGGTCGTTCGGATCCTCCTGGTGCCACTCGAGCGCGGCCTTCGTTCCATAGACACGGATCCTGAGGTTGTTCTCTTCACCAACCGAAACCTGCGAGGCATATAGGACTCCGCGGGCGCCACCTCGATATCGCAGGAGCACGTTTCCGTCATCATCGAGTTCTCGCCCGGGCACAAACGCGGTCAGGTCCGCACACATCTCTTCGATCTCAAGGCCGGTGATATAGTGCGCGAGGTTGTGGGCATGTGAACCGATATCACCCATGCACGAAGACACACCGGCACGCGAAGGGTCGGTGCGCCAGACAGCCTGTCGAAGCCCCGTGTCCTCCAGGAGGGTCGCGAGCCAACCCTGTGGGTACTCAACTACAACCTTTCGGATCTCCCCCAGCTCACCGGAGCGCACCCGTTCCCGAGCCTCCTTGACCATCGGGTAACCCGTGTAATTGTGCGTCAACGCAAAGACGACGTCATGCCGTCCCACCAGTTCGACTAGTGCCTCAGCATTGTCGAGCGTCGTCGTCATCGGTTTGTCGCAAACCACGTTGAAACCGGCCTCGATGAAGGTTCGCGCGATGTCGAAGTGGCTGTCGTTGGGAGTGACGATGGACACAAAGTCGATTCTGTCCCCTTCGGCGCGTGCAGCTTCTCTCTCTGCCATCTCGGCGTAGGAACCGTAGACACGATTACCGTCGAGCATCAGGTCGACACCCTGGGCCCGCGACCTTTCGGCGACTGAAGAGAAGGCACCGCCAACAAGTTCAATTTCACCGTCGAGGGCGGCCGCGTGGCGGTGGACGGCCCCGATAAACGCACCCGGCCCGCCACCTACCATCCCGTATCTGATCTTTCGTCTCATCAAGCTGTCGATTTGACTGTGTTATCCCTGGTGATTGCCCATCGTGTTGTCCCGGATTTCCTGGTGTCTCGCTCCGTTCGCTCTTCGAGTTGCCACTCAGAAGGTTAGTTGTTTCAGATAAGCAGCGCTCTCGCGAACAAACGTCTCGGCGTCTTCCGGGTTGTCGTTTTCCACGAAGTAGTGCTCGAAGCTCCCGGCCCTGAAGGCAGCGGCCAGGTCAACGTCACCAGCGCCGACGATACTCTGTTCCGTCCCATCCCCATCTTTCACGTGACATGAGACATATCTCGCGGGGTCGGCTGCGAGGTAGTCGACGGCAGAGTATCCGCCAACGAACACCCAGTACAAATCAAGCTGCATCTTCACGAGATCCGGGTCGAGCTCGCTCAGCATCAGATCGTACGGAACCGTCCCGTCGGTCTCGAAGAACTCAAAATCGTGATTGTGGTACGCAAGCGTAAACCCCGCGTCACGGGCCCGCGTGCCCGCGGCGTTGAGTTGCGCACAAACCTCCCGGTATCCGTCGAGCGTTCGAAACTGCTCGCCGATCCACGGCACCACGATATGCTTCTGGCCCACTTCGCGTGCCATCGCAAAATGCGCTTCCGCATCGTCGTTGAGTGCTTCAAGGGAGACATGAACCGAGGGCGAAGTGAGCCCGAGTTCATCAAGCATCGCACGAACCTCTGTTGGTTCGTGACCAAAGTATCCGGCAAACTCGACCTCGCGGTAGCCGGCGTCGGCGACCAATGTCAGCGTGTCCCGCACGCTCTCCGACATCAGGTCACGGATCGTGTACAACTGTATCCCGAAAGAGTCCAAGGTTTCCTCTTCTGTCATCGATTCCGTCCGCTCGCACCCGGTGGCCAGGAAGGCTGCGGCTGCGCCGGTAGTCTTTAGAAATTCGCGTCGTTTCATGTCACTCCTGTGTCTTCAGTAATCCCCTTTGCTCTGTAGCCGCCCTTACGGCGATCGTCAATGTAAAGCGCTGAAAAGATCAGAAAGAGCGCGCCGCACAACGGTACGATACGCCGAAATGAGATGCGTCCACCATAGTTGTCCGCCGGCTGCAGTATTTCGTCAGCTCGTCGGACAGCGTCAGACTTCACTCCGCTGGTAATTATGGCCCGCAGCGCGTTAGCTGTTGTGACCTCTGGCAGTTCACCCGAGGCGCCATAAGCTTCCAGCACCACCTGCGCTGCCTCGGCAGCCGCTACCGCATCCTCTCGAATTGTGCCCGGAGGCGCAAAGCCCGCCGCGCGCTCCATTACCGTCACCGTCTCGGTAACTGGAAGCTGGTCGTGCGCGTATCGGTCTGCCACGCTTCCCATCCACGGTGACGTGACAAGCCCAACGGTAGCCATGCCGACGGCGCCCATGAGGCCGAGGCCCAGCGCTCCGCTTCGTGGGATTCGCTCAGACACAAACCCGAGCATCGTCGGCCAGAAGTAGCAAATTCCGATTGCGAAAACCGCGGAAGCCGCGATCGCAGCGAGCCCGGACTGCGCGTAACTCAGCCAATACAATCCCAAGCCCGACAGAATCGTGGACATCACGAGGATGCCGGTGGGCGAGATTCGCTGCACGAGCGGGCCTGCGAAGTAGCGCATCACTGCCATGAGGCCGTTGATCCACACGAGGACAAGTATGCCGGCCATGCCCCCAGCCTGCAAAACGGCCGGGACCCATCGATTGGGACCGAGCTCGACCGAGGCCGTCATCGCCCTGGCGATGAGCATCACGATTATGAGCGGCGTCAGGAGCGTCGCCCTGAACATCTGGCCCATCGACACACCTGACTGGACGCCCTCTGTGGCTGGGAATTGCCTGCCGAGCAAGAGCAGTCCGTACAAAGCCGTCGGTATCAGGATCAGCGCAAGTTTCACCTGCCAGCTGGTGATACCGAGCTGGTCCAGGAAGTACGCCGCAAGTCCGCCGATGACGATCCCGCCAGGAAACCAGACGTGAAACTGATTCAGCTTCACGGTCTTGTTGTTGGGATACAGCGTTGCTACGAGCGGGTTGCAGGCCGCTTCTACCAGCCCGTTCCCCATCGCTATGACCAGCGCGCCTACAAATAGAGACCAGAAACCGATCGCCACGATCATGATCAACGTTCCCGCGAGATGACACAGAAAGGCCAGGCGCAGCAGGAACCGCATTCCAAGCGTGTCACACAACGGAGAGAACACCAGTTGCGTGACCGCGAAGCCCCACAACGCGGCGCCACCGATCCAGCCGACCTGGGCGTTGCTCAATCCGAAGGTTTCTTTCAGTGAGAACATCACGGCGCCGACAGTCGCGAACGCTACTGAGGTTGCGACGAGCGCCACACACGCCCCGAAGAACAACCGGCCCGGGCGATCAACGGGCGGGTTCAATACGGGGTCGGACATGAATTCGCGGATTTGCGGTGGGCACCCGCGAGTATAAGGACAATCGCCAAACCGACGGTCTATTCGAGGCCGAGCTGAAGCTGTTCCGGCAGCACTTCGTCTGCGAGTTGCAAATTGGAAACTGAGACGCCCAGGAGGCGGACCGGTGCCGACGGCCAATCGGGCGTCCGCAACAGCCGGAGCGCCGCCTCCAGCAAGACATCTGCCGTCTCGACGGGACGCGCGGACGTGTGCGATCGCGTGCGGATCTGAAAGTCGTGATACTTGATCTTCACCGTGACCGTTCGACCGAACATCTCGGCGCGCTCCATGCGCTCCCACACTCGTTCGCTGATCTGCGTGACACGCTCCGCAAGCGCTTCGCGGTCGGTGATGTTCTCAAAGAACGTGCGTTCGGCGCCAACGCTCTTTCGCCGACGATGCGGCTGCACAGGCCGGTTGTCCAGCCCACGGGCGACGCGATAGAAGTAGTGTCCAGACCGCCCAAATCGCTTGGCGAGATCTGCCTCCTCCCACTCGCGCAGGTCAGCGCCTGTACGGATGCCGAGCTTGTGAAACTTCGCGGCGGTTACCTGGCCTACACCAAAGAACTTCTCGATTGGGAGCTTCGCGACAAAGACAGCGACCTGTTCCGGCCGGACTACCGTCAAACCGTCCGGCTTGTTCATCCCGGAGGCAACCTTGGCAATGAACTTGTTGATCGACACGCCGGCAGAAGCCGTCAGATCGGTCTCATCAAGAATGCGCGACTTGATCTCGCGCGCGATCGCCGTCGCCGAACCGTATTCGGGTACCGCTTCAGTGACGTCCAGATAAGCCTCATCAAGTGAGAGCGGTTGGACAAGATCTGTGTACGATCGGAATATGCCGCGAATGTGTTTTGATATCTCTCCATAGACATCAAATCGCGGCTTGACGAAAGTCAAATCCGGGCACCGTTTTCGCGCTGTAACAGACGGCATCGCCGAATGGACTCCGAACTTGCGTGCCTCGTAGCTGGCCGCAGCCACAACTCCGCGCAGGCTCCCACCCCCGACAGCAACGGGCCGACCGCGCAGTGCTGGATTATCGCGCTGCTCGACAGATGCGTAGAAGGCATCCATATCGACGTGCAGAATCCGCCTTTCACAATCGTTCGGAATCATCGTTCGGAATCACCGTTCGGAATCATCGTTCGGAATCATCGTTCGAAGCACCGTTCGGAATCACCTGCGGTCTGGAGTAAGGCAGGCTTTCGGTATCACGACAGACCGGGCCGCGAGGCCACTTCCGTCCGCGAAAAGGAATCTACGATGTAGGGGAGCGCCCCACACCAGTTGTGGGTGCAAAACCACGACCACCGTAAGGGTGATACTACCCGGACCAATCCCTGGCATTCGTAGGATGCTATCGAGAAATCGATCTTGATCGAATGAGGGCAGATCGTGGAGACTTCCAGTGTCGGCAATACCAATACAGGCTCCATCCACGTCCTGGCGGCCGCTGATCTGTCAGCGCTACTGGAAGCGATCGTGGCCGAGGGCTATCGGCTCGTAGGGCCGCGGATAAGAAACGGCACGGCAGTGCTTGACGAGATTTCGGGCGCGGCGCAACTGCCGCGCGGGTACCGGGACAGTCAACGTCCCGGCGAATACCGAATATCCGCTAACGGCAGTGGCGAGACCAACGCGGGACGGTACTTCGACTACGTCGTCGGGCCGACCAGCGTCAAGCGGTTTCTCTACCCACCCCGAAGGAAGGTCCTCGAAGCTGAGCGCTCGGGCGGTCAGTGGAAGATCACTGAACCGGCGGACGACTATCCGCCCACGGCGATCGTCGGACTCCGGTCGTGCGATCTCGCCGCGGTGCGAATTCTCGATCGCGTCCTGCTGAACGACATTTATCCCGACCCGGTTTACGCGGCTCGCCGGAAGGCAACTCTGATGATCGGCGTCGACTGCGCCCACCCATCTGAGACGTGCTTCTGCACCTCGATGGGTGGTGGACCCAGCGTCGAGTCGGGGTATGACCTGAACCTCACTGAGCTTGGTGACGGCGCGACGCACCGGTTCTTGATCGCCGCAGGTTCGGATAGAGGGGAAAAGCTCATGGCGTCGCTCAGGTTGTCGACCGCTACGTCAGACGACCTGGCGGCTGGAGCCGCTCAGCGAAAGTCTGCTGAGGCAGCCCTTGCGCAAAATCCACCGATGCAGGACGCACGCGAAGTGCTTGCCAACGCGTGGAACAGCACCCGCTGGGACAGCATCGCGCAGCGGTGTATGGCTTGCGCTAACTGCACGATGTCGTGCCCAACATGCTTCTGCGTCGACATTGAGGACGAGACGGACCTGACCGGCGAACACGCCGACCGATGGCAGACCTGGGACTCGTGTTTCACGATGGGACACTCCTACGTGCACGGCGGCGCAGTGCGAAAAGAAACGACGTCCAGATACCGCCAGTGGATGACGCACAAACTATCGTCGTGGCACGACCAGTTCGAAATGTCTGGGTGCACAGGATGCGGCCGGTGCATAACCTGGTGCCCGGTCGGAATTGATATCCGCGAAGAGCTCGCTGCGATCAGAACGGACCAGAAAACAGATGTCCCGGAGGCAGCCCAATGAAAACCTTATCCATAAAAGACCTGCTTGGGCGGACGGACTTTGCGCGTGGCATGTCCGCCGATGACATCGAGTTCCTTTCGGGCTGCGCCAGCTTCGCGCGGTTCTCGCGCGGCGAGTTCATGATGCTTGCGGGCGACCCCTGCGACCACTTCTACCTCATCAGGGAGGGGAAGGCGGCCGTCGAAGTTGAATCCGGCAATCAGGTCAGCGTCATCTACGCACCAAGCCCGGGAGACATTGTTGGATGGTCGTGGACGATGCCCCCGTCGGTTTGCCGCTACGACGTCAGAGTCATGGACAGCGTCTCCGCCATTGACTTTGACGCGCGTTGCGTGTTGAGGAAGTGCGAAGAGGACAACCGGTTTGGCTACCACGTCTATAAGCGGATCCTCGAGGTTGTCATCGAGCGATTGATGGCAACGCGCGTCCAGATGCTCGACATGTACAGCTAGGCCAATCCCATGACTGAGGTAAACCCCTCGGCGGTTCGTTCGGCGGTTCGTTCGGCAACGCTTCCAATCGGTCTTCCGGCGATGCTGCCAACCCCCATGCGTATCAAACGCAGGATGCGCGACACGCCTGATACATTCACAATCGTTCTCGACGTGCCGCAACCACCGTTTGTGCTTGAGGCCGGCCAGTTCAACATGCTGTACGCGTTCGGGGTTGGCGAAGTCCCGATCTCGATTAGCGGGGTCAGCAAGAACGGAGGTGAGTTGGTTCATACAATCCGGGATGTCGGGACGGTCACGCACGCGCTGAGCTTGCTGAGGAAAGACGGCGTCGTCGGGGTTCGCGGACCCTACGGTCGCGGCTGGCCGCTGGAGGCCGCCCGCGGCAAAGACGTGATCCTTGCGGCCGGCGGAATCGGCCTGGCACCCCTCCGGCCCGCCATTCGCCACGTGCTGGACCACCGCGAGGAATACGGTCGCGTCGTGATCCTGTACGGTGCGCGAACGCCGCAAGACATGCTGTATTTGCCGGAAATACAGAAGTGGCGCGGGCGACTGGACACAAAAATGTCTGTCACGGTTGATCGGGCCTCGCGCAAGTGGCTCGGCAATGTTGGGGTCATCACCCAGCTCGTGGCGGCATCGCGCGTCGACCCGGACGAAACGATCGCCATGGTCTGCGGTCCAGAAATCATGATGCACTACATGCAGATACATCTCGCGAAACTCGGGCTACCGAACGATCAGATCTATGTTTCGATGGAGCGTAACATGAAGTGTGCAATCGGTCGATGCGGCCACTGTCAGTACGGTGGTGACTTCATCTGCAAAGACGGACCGGTCTTCACGTTCGATGAGATAGCGGACCGCTTCAGGGTTCGGGCACTCTAGGTGACATTTGTAACCTGCGGTAATCCAACTGGCGGCACAAAATGAGCGCACGAAAGAAAGCACAGTCAAACAAAAAGCCGAAGCTGGCGGTCTTCAAGTTCGCCTCTTGCGACGGTTGCCAGCTCAGCCTCCTGGATTGCGAGGATGAACTCCTTGATGTCGCGGGCGCCGTTGACATCGCCTATTTCCCGGAGGCCACTCGGGCCGTTATGAAGGGCCCCTGGGACCTGACCCTCGTCGAAGGTTCGATCACAACCCCGCATGACGCGGAGCGAATCCACCAGATCCGGCGGCAGTCAAAGATGCTTGTCACCATTGGTGCCTGCGCGACGGCGGGCGGCATACAGGCGCTACGCAACTTCGGCAACGTGAACGCCTACGTCTCTGCCGTCTACGCCCACCCGGAATACATCGAGACACTCCGGACATCCACGCCGATCGCCGACCATGTGAAGGTGGACTTCGAGTTGAATGGCTGCCCGATAAACAAGTACCAGCTGCTCGAAGTCATTAATGCAACGGTGAACGGCCGCCGGCCAAACATCAATCCCAATTCAGTTTGCGCGGAGTGCAAACTTCGGGGTACCAGCTGCATCATGGTCTCCCAGGGCATTCCGTGCATGGGCCCCGTAACGCATGCCGGCTGCAACGCAATCTGCCCCTTCTACAACAGAGGGTGCTTCGGCTGCTATGGCCCGAAGGAAGCCACAAATACTGCAGCTGTCGCGACGCGTTTTCGCGAACTTGGGCTCAACAATGAAGACGTGATGCGACAATTCCGGATGTTTACCGCCGCTGCCCGCGAGTTCGAGGACGAAAGCGTGGCCGCCGAGAAGTTTGAAGCCGAATCCCTGATATAGCCTAATGGCAAAGTCCCGGACGATCAAAGTTGACTACCTCGCACGCGTTGAGGGCGAGGGCGCACTTCACATCAAAATCAAGGATGGCGAAGTCAAAGACGCCAAGCTCAAAATCTTTGAGCCTCCGCGCTTCTTTGAAGCTTTCCTGCAGGGCCGCAAGTTTACCGAGGCCCCCGACATCACTGCGCGTATCTGTGGAATCTGTCCGATCGCATACCAGATGGGAGCGTCCCACGCAATGGAGAACGCGCTCGGCATCGTCGTCAATGGGCAACTGCGCGACCTTCGTCACCTCATCTACTGTGGTGAGTGGATCGAGAGTCACGCCCTGCACATCTTCATGCTGCACGCACCTGACTTCCTCGGGTATCAGGTGCGTGCAGCATGAAGATGTGCAGGGCGTGACTCTCGATCCACTCACCACAGTAGATGAGGTGACG
>JANQRN010000060.1 GCA_028284545.1 Rhodothermales bacterium
GGGCCGGACAAGGAGCCAGCCGCCGTCGCCAAGATGCTTGTACCCGTCGAGGGTTTGAAAGTCGGTGACATCCATCCCCGAGATACGCGTCAGCCCGCCGCCCTCACCTAGTCGCTCGAGTACCGCCTGCTTTGTGGCTTCGTCGGTGTGTGCATCGAACCTGTACGTGAAGTGCGGACCAAACTGCTGATAGAGTTCGTCAACCAACTCGGAAAGTGACTTCCCTCGCTGGACCAACATCTCGGTTACGAGGAGGCCGATGTAGATTCCATCACGCTCGGGAATATGTCCCTTGACCGCCATTCCACCTGACTCCTCACCGCCCACGAGCACGTCACCATCGACGATTTTGGAAGCGATATACTTGAACCCAATCTTCGTGGTGTCCACGGGAAGGCCGTAGGCTTCACCCATTCGGTCGAGCATGTGGGTCGTCGAGAAGGTCTTGACGATCGAACCGGTCAGGCCACGATGTTCGTGCAGATACTTGACCAAGAGTGCGAGGAGCAGGTGTGAGCTGACGAAATTTCCTTTCTCGTCGTACATCCCGACGCGATCCGCGTCACCGTCGTTTGCGATGCCGACGCCGCATTTCTGATCAACCACGGCACGTGCCAGTTCGCCGAGATTGTTTTCGATCGGCTCTGGCGCCTGCCCCATGAAACCAGGATTGCGATGGGCATGCAGTTGCACTACGCGGTCATTTCCAAGCAGATCAACGATGACGCCTTGACCGGCGCCATACATTGCGTCGTGAGCTATCCGAATGCCGGCCTCCTTTATCGCATCGAGGTCAATACGCTCTGACAGAATCCGTTTGTAGTCGGCGGTGACATCACGCTCCTCAACCATTGGGCCGGCCAGCAGCTTGTCGTATCGCTC
Source organism: Rhodothermales bacterium (assembly GCA_028284545.1). Taxonomy (GTDB): domain Bacteria; phylum Bacteroidota; class Rhodothermia; order Rhodothermales; family JABDKH01; genus JANQRN01. The sequence continues at coordinate 883 of JANQRN010000060.1, forward strand.
GAGCGCCCGATCCTGCTGTTCGCCGATTCGGTTCTCGACCTCGGCGATCATGTCTGGGCTGGCCGGGCCGCCGTAGTGCGCCTTTATCTTGAAGCCGTTGTACTGCGGTGGATTATGACTTGCGGTTATGACGATCCCCGCCTGTGCACCATACGCTTCGGTGGCCCACGAGATTGCCGGCGTCGTCGCAAAGTCCTGAGCGACTATGGACGCGATCCCTTCGTCAGCAAACACTGCAGCCGTTCGTTCAACGAAGGCTCGGCCCAGGAAGCGCGTGTCGTGACCAATCACCACTTTGGGGTCGCCGCCATAGGTATCCCGGAGCCAGGACGCAGTCGCCCGCGTCACCCGCTCGAGGTTATCGAAGGTATACTGATCTGCGATGACCGCGCGCCATCCGTCGGTTCCGAATTTGATTGTCGGTGCTCCCATGTGGATCCTGGTTCCTGATAGTTATTGGGTTAATGCTGAGTTTATCAATTCACGGGCGCTTGCAATCGCCGAGTCTGTCACCCGCGCCCCGCTAATCAGCCGCGCGATCTGAGCCGCACGCTCCTCGTCGCTAAGCGGCCGGATGTCTGAAACGGTTCGACCGCCTACTTCTGTCTTCTCGACCACAAAATGCGCATCGCCCTGGGCCGCGATCTGCGGAAGGTGCGTGATCGAAACAACCTGGTGCGACCGCGCCAGAGCATGCATCTCCTCACCTACCCGCTGCGCGACCGCGCCTGAGATCCCCACGTCTATCTCATCAAATACGAGTACGGGTACGGAGACGCGTTTCGCAATTATCGCCTTGAGGGCGAGCATTATTCTACTGATCTCGCCACCGGAAGCACATCGCGCCAAAGGCCTCGGCGGCTCACCCGGGTTGGGCGAAAAATGAAACTCGACGGTGTCTGACCCGGTCGAGGTCAATTCGGCAGTGCTGACCCGTACCTCAAAAGCTGCCTTCTCCATCCCAAGGCGCTGCAGGGTGTCCTTTATGAGCGGCTCGAGGACGGCGGCTGTTTCCTTGCGGCGACCACTCAGTTTGGCTGCTGCCTCGCGCACTTCACGCACCAGACGCTCAACACGCTTCGCCAACTCAGCGCGCTGCGCAGACAGGCCTTCACGCGTAGGTGTTTCGGCTATCTCGCTCCGGTAATCGAGCACCGCGGCGATCGTCCCGCCGTATTTCTGCTTGAGCATCTCAAACGCGCCAAGCCGGTCCTGGACTTGCGCCAGCCGCTCTGGATCGTCCTCGATCTGATCTCCGTACTCTCGGAGCGACGAAGCGATTTCTTCAACAGAGAGGCGCGCCGATCTTAGCTCCGCAACCAGGGGACCCAGCGTGTCGTCCATGGATGACAGCCGTTCAAGTGCCGCGGCAGCTGCCGACAGCGCGTCGTAGACGGAGTCGCCGCTACTGTACAGGCTCGCCTCAAGCCCGACGGCCGACGCCCGTAACTCAGCAGCATTGGCAAGCACGTTGTGATCGTGGTGAAGCGCCTCTTCCTCTTCGGGCTTCGGGCTCACCTCATCTATCTCCTGCAACTGGAACGCGTGCAGATCTGCCTGCTGCTGTCGCGCAAGCGCCACCGAGTCAATCTCTTCCAGCTGACGGGTAGCCGAACGCCAATCCGCGTGTAGACTCGCAACTTCCGCGGCTTCATCCTCCAGCTGTCCGTACGCGTCCACGACAGCTCGATGTACTTCTGGACGCAGGAGAGACTGCTGATCGTGTTGCCCGTGTAGATCAACGCACGTCTCGGTGATTGACTTCAGAAGACCCAGCAGCACGGGAGTGTCATTCACGAACGCGCGGCTCGCTCTGGCGGTAATCTCACGACGCACGATCATGTCCTCTACCGGCAGCGAACCCTCACGGTCGTCTTCGTGCGACAGACCGTGCGCTGCGACTAGCCGCTGCGTGTCCGCGCTCGCGGCGATTTCAAAATGGGCTTCGACGACCGCCTTTCGAGCACCCGTGCGGACCATTTCAGGCGAGGCTCGACCGCCAAGGAGAAGCTTCAGGGCACCGATGATGATTGACTTGCCGGCTCCCGTTTCTCCGGTCAGAATGTTGAGCCCACCAGAAAAGTCAACACTTAGCTCTTCTATGAGCGCGTAGTCCCGGATGTAGAGGCTTCTAAGCACCGGCTGCTACCGCCCGTGGCAGTGTTTGTACTTCTTGCCGCTGCCGCAGGGGCAGGGTTCGTTTCGACCAACGCGCTCTTCTACTTTGACCGGCTGCGCTTTTGCGGTGGGGTCGCGGTCAGCAGATCCATTCCCGCCGCCACCAACGCCATAGGATGGCGTAGCGGACTCGTGCACCGTCCGGGCCTTCTTCTGATCAAGACGCGCCTTAGGCTGCTCGGCGGGTACGCGAACTTCGGAACGGCGACCGTCGACGAGCGGCCCGGCGCGGAAAATGAAACTGACGAAGTCGTGGTTTACCGCCTCGAGCATCTCAGTGAAGAGCTTGAACGCTTCCATCTTGTACTCGATGACCGGATCCCGCTGACCAAACGCGCGCAGGCCTATCCCCTCTTTCAACTCGTCAAGATTGCGGAGATGCTCGGTCCAGTGGTTGTCGATGAACGACAGCAGGGCCGTCCGCTCCACCGCGTCATTGACTTCCTGACCACCTGACGACACCGCTTCTTCAACAGACGTGACGGCCCGCATCACGCGACGACCGTCTGTGAAGTCCACGTAGACTTTCTCCGGCTTGTTCTCCTGGTTAGACTCCGAGAGCTTCTTCATGCTCTCGTAGAAGGGACGCGAAAGCGCATCCCGTTTACGAACGTAGAAGTCGACGCACGTCTCGTACGCCTTGTCCACTATCCCGTCCTCGCCCAGCTTGATCGCGTCTTCCCTACTGATATCGAAGTCAACGGCGAGCGTGCGAAGCAACTCCTCGCGCATCTCGTCAATTTCACCCTCCGCATAGCGCGGCGTCACAATTGACTCGACGACCTGTCGCAGCATGTCCATCAGGTCACCGCGGAGACGCTCCCCCTTGAGGGCGTGAATACGACGATCGTAGATGACCTCGCGCTGCGCGTTCAGCACATCATCGTATTCCAGCTGGCGCTTTCTGATGCCAAAGTTGTTCTGCTCGACCTTCTTCTGGGCGCGCTCAATACTCTTGTTCACCCACGGGTGGCTGATCACAGCACCCTCTTCCAGATTCAGGCGATCCATGACGCGCGCGACCCGGTCTGACTGGAAGAGACGCATCAGATTGTCATCCAGGGAAACGTAGAACTGGCTTTCGCCGTGGTCGCCCTGTCGACCTGACCGACCGCGGAGCTGCAAGTCAATCCGCCGGCTTTCGTGCCGTTCAGTCCCGATGATCGCCAGGCCCCCGAGTTCGACGATTCCGGGAGCAAGCTTGATGTCCGTTCCTCGCCCGGCCATGTTGGTCGCGATCGTCACCGCGCCCTTCTGACCAGCCTCAGCTACGATAAGTGCCTCAGCCTTGGCTCGGTCGCGCTTGGCGTTGAGCACGTTGTGCTTGATTCCGTCGCGCTTCAGCATGCGGCTGAGGGTCTCAGAGACATCAACCGATGTCGTACCCACGAGCACAGGCTGGCCCTTCTTGTTGTACTCCCTGATCCTGTCGATCACCGCGGCGTACTTGTCGCGTTTCGTCTTGTAGACGAGGTCGTCGAGGTCGTTGCGCTTGATCGGCTTGTTGGTGGGTACGACTACAACGTCCATTTCGTACGTCTTGAAGAACTCCTCCGACTCCGTCTCGGCGGTACCGGTCATTCCAGCGAGCTTCTCGTACATCCGGAAGTAGTTCTGCAGCGTGATCGTCGCGTACGTCTGCGTAGCCGCCTGAACCTTGACGCTCTCTTTGGCCTCGATCGCCTGGTGCAGACCGTCTGAGTAACGACGACCAGGCAAAACTCGACCTGTGTGCGTATCGACGATCATCACGCGGCCGTCCTGCACGATGTACTCGATGTCCTTTTCGTACAGCGTGTAGGCCTTCAGCAGCTGCTCGATAGCGTGCAGTCGTTCGGCGCGCTCTGAGTACGTGTTGTACAGGTTTCGCCGCTTCTCCTCCATCTCCTTGCGAAGCAGGCTCTTGTCGTTCTGTAGCTTGTGCTCGCGCTTTTCTGTAGACAGGGACGTGTCTTCCTCAAGCGACTTCTCGAGGGCAGCGAGACCGTCAGCATACTCCCGCTCGAATTTGGCGATCTCCTCCCCAATATCCGGCAGTACAAAGAGGTCCGGACTCTCACCAGCATTCTTGGCGGTGAAAAGGCGACCCTTCTCAGACATTTCGAGGGCATGCTGCTTTTCATCGAGTGCGAAGTACAACTCATCGTCCACGATGGGCATGTTCTTCGCGTTGTCCTGCAGATAGAAGAACTCTGTGCGCTGCATGAGCTGCGCTACACCCGGTTCACCCAGCAGCTTGCGCAGTTTCTTGTTCTTCTGGAAGCCACGCTGGGCGCGGAGCAAGGCGAGGCCGGCATCAGACTCGTAGTCAGCCGCAGCCTTCTTGTCGTCTGCATCGAGTGCTTCATCGCGCTTCTTGAGCAGCCGCTCGGCATCAGAGACGAACTGTGCAACCAGCTTCTTTTGCGCCATCACCAGGCGATCAACAGGAGGCTTCAACTCTGAGAACTGCGACTGATCGGACTGCGGCACCGGCCCCGATATGATGAGCGGGGTGCGCGCCTCATCGATCAGCACAGAGTCAACTTCATCCACGATAGCATAGTGGTGCCCGCGCTGGACCAACTGTTCCGGATCAACCACGAAGGAGTTGTCTCTCAAGTAGTCAAAGCCAAACTCGTTGTTGGTACCGTACGTAATGTCTGCCGCGTAGGCCGAGCGTCGCTCCGGCGAGTGCGGTTCATACTTGTCGATGACATCTACGGTGAGGCCGAGGCGATTGAAAACCGGCCCCATCCATTCTGAGTCACGCTGTGCGAGGTACGGGTTCACCGTAACGAGGTGGACACCGCGGCCGACGAGCGCGTTCAAATAGACAGGCGCAACAGCTACGAGCGTTTTCCCCTCACCCGTTTTCATTTCGGCGATGCGTCCCTGGTGCAGCGCGACGCCGCCAAGCAGCTGAACATCGTAGGGCACCATGTCCCACTCAATCTCCTGACCACCGGCGGTCCACTTGGTCCCCACCATCCGCCGGCAGGTCTCTTTGACGACCGCGAAGGCTTCCGGCAGTATGTCGTTGAGCGTTTCTTCGACGGTGTCGAGCCATTCCCGCTCAAGGTCGTCGAGTTCTTCGTAAAGGGCGTGGCGCTCCTCGAGCGTGAGGGGCTCTTCGTCAGCCGCGACCCCATCGCCCCCGACGTCCTGCGTTCCGTAGGACTTCAGGCGTTGATTAATCTGCGCCTGCTCTTCCTCGATTTCGGCGACCGCTTCGCGAAGAAGCTGCTTGAATTCGCCTGTCTTGGCGCTGAGCTGGTCGTCTGACAGCGCCCTGACCGCGGCCTCGCGCTCCTTGATCTGCTCTACTACGGGCCACAGCTTCTTCAGGGACCTTTCGGTGCTGTCACCAAAGACGCGTTGAATGAATTTCAGCATTGGGGGGATCGGCGGATTATCGAGCGCCTGAGCGCTATAGCGGTGGTTTAGGGGCAGCGCGTGGCAAGTCCCTTCTTACGCCTGATCGGCCAGAATTTTCCCTGCCTTCGGCCGCTGCAGCAAAAAAACGATGAGAACCTAAGAAAGCTCCGCGCCGTACCACCGACTCGATTGCAACCCAGGGCCAGAGATGGCCTTTGTAGCCCCTCTGTACCGATTCTCTTCGCACTTGGCTCATCGCAGTACAGCCTTCTCTCTCACCGCCAGCCTCTCACTGATTTGGTGTGTCGTGCTGATTGGGCCCACCCCCGCATGGGCGCAGCCGGCGGATCCCAGTGGTTTCTCTTTCCTGCGGGTTGAGCCGTCGGCGCGTGCCGCCGCCCTGGGTGGATCGTTCGCTGCGATTGCCGACGGTGACGTCAACGCCTTCTTCTTCAATCCGGCGCTCGTCACAAGCGATGTCAACAACCGACTCTCGCTCTCGTACCTCAATCACGTCACCGATATCAATGCCGGATTCGCGGCTTTCGGATATCAGTATCGGGACATTGCGACGTTCTCGGCCGGCATTCGCTACCTGAACTGGGGCACCCTCGAAGGAGCAACCGAAACGGGCGAACGCACCGGGAGCTTCAACGCCGGGGACATCGCGCTGACCCTCGGGGCAGCGCGACCGGCGGCAGACAAGATCCGCGTGGGGGCGAACGTCCACTTCATTCACTCCAGCATATCGACCTACGGAGCAACGGCGATAGCTACCGATCTCGGGGTGGTCTATCAGGACGTGGCCTCGCGATTCGTCGCGAGCGCCTCTGTGAACAACCTTGGCGTGACGCTGAACTCCCTCGGTACCGTCAGAGATGACTTGCCGGTTGACGTGCGGGTCGCCGTCTCCAAACGGTTTGCCAACATCCCGCTCCTGCTGTCGCTTACGGGCTACAACCTGCATGACCTCGGTTCTGTCTCTGACGACGCGACGGTAGCCGACAACATTTTCTATCACCTCGCCCTTGGTGGTGAATTCCAGTTCAGCCCGGCCTTTAACCTCAGGGTCGGCTACAACCACAGACGTCACGACGAACTCAAATCGAAGACGCGCCTCGACTTCGCCGGCGTCGGATTCGGCGTGGGCATCATGGTGCGTGGCTTCAAGTTCGACTATGCCTACAGCTCCTGGTCCGAACTTGGTGGCCTCAATCAGCTCACCGTCGGGACCCAGCTGTAGTCGGGCAGATCGGCGTGCCACGGGCAACCGTTCGTGCCTGAATTCGTCTCCAGTGCAGCCGTAGTTTGCCCGAGTATCCGCGCGAGCACGCTTTTTACCGCCCCCAAGCTTGATACGCCCGCTCTTAACGACCATGCAACCCCTCCTCTGCCCCACGTTCGTGGCGACAGCAGCGATGGTGGTGCTGCTGGCCGTTCCGGGCGAGGTTGTCGCTCAGACTGGCAGCGCGACCGTTCGCGGTTTTGTAACCGATTCGGAGAACGGCGCCCCCGTCGTTGATGTCAACGTAGTCGTCCAGGACACGTTGGGCGCCGTGTTCGGTGCCGTTACCGAGGAGAACGGCGTCTACATCATTTCGCGCCTGCTGCCCGGTAGGTACGTCCTCCAGGCGACACACATCGCCTACTTCGCCTACACCGATACGATCTCCGTTGCCAGGGGTGGACTGAACGAAATCGACATCGCGCTCCAACCGCGTGAACGATCGCTACAGAACATCGAGGTTATTCACGACCGCGTTTCCAGGTCAACAGAGATCTCGGCCGGATTACAGACGGTCAAAGCCGCCGACATCGAACTGATTCCGGCGCCGGATGTGTCGGGCGACCTCGCGCTGTTTCTGCAGGCGCTGCCAGGCGTCGTTACGATCGGTGACCAGGGCGGACAACTCTTCATTCGCGGGGGCGAGCCGTCGCAGAACCTCGTGCTGCTGGACGGCATCCTGCTCTATCAGCCGTTTCACCTGCTTAGCTTCTACTCGGCGTTCTCCAGCGACATCATCTCGCAGGCGGACATCTACGCCGGCGGATTCGGCTCGCGGTATGGCGGCAGACTGTCGTCCGTCATCGATATCACCACGCGGAGCGGCAACCTGAAGAAGCTCGGTGCGCAGTTCACGGGATCGCCGTTTCAGGTCGGCGGCCTCGTGGAGGGACCCATCGACACCGCCGGCAAGCTCTCGCTGCTCGTCGTCGGCCGACATTCGGTGGTCGAGGAGCTTGCCTCAAGCTATCTGCAGCGAGACATACCCTTCCGGTTCAACGACATATTCGCCAAGCTCTATGGCGTAGCGCGCCAGAACGGCCGTGTCTCCGTTACCGGTATCAGGACCTACGACCGCGGTACGGTCGGCGAGGACATTGGCGAGACGCCGCTCTCTGAAATCCGATATACCAACGAAGGCGTTGGCGCGACGTACCTCTACCTGCCGGGGTCGATCCCGGTGCTCGGGGAGTTCGCCATCAACGCCTCGCGACTGGATACGGAACTCGGGCCCGACAGCGCGGCGATACGGACGAGCCGTGTGGAACGAATCAACATCTCTGCTGACATCTCCCACTACGTGACCATCGGCGAGGTGAAGTGGGGCGTCTTCGCGCGAACGCTCGGCTTCGATAGCCAGTTGGGTGGCACGTTTCAGGAGCTCGCACTGGAGCGGGAATTTGTGACCGAGTCCGGTATCTACCTCGAGCCCCTCCTGCGGCAGCAGGACGGAATGAGCATCGAACCCGGATTGCGCATTCACGCTTTCCCCTCGCGTTCGGAGGTATTCGTGGAGCCGAGGTTTCGGTTTTCGTGGGACCGGGAGAACAGCCAGATTTCGGCGGCATTTGGCGTATACCACCAGGAGGTTGTTGGTGTCAACGACCGTCGCGATGCGACGAGCGTCTTCACCGCGTGGACCGCGACGCCGGCCGCGGCAGCAGTACCGCGCGCGGTTCATCTGATCGGAGGCTATCGGTTCCAACCCGCACCGAGGTGGGACTTCTCGATCGAATCGTACTACAAAGACCTTTCGAACCTGTTCATCGCTGAGTGGACGGCCTTCCCACGCCTTACTACGCGGCTGCAGTCAGCGGACGGTACCGTGATCGGCGCCGACCTCCGCGCTGAATACAGACATCCGCGGCTGTATGCGTATGTGAACTACGGATTGTCGTCCGTTCGCTATCGCGCAAAGCAGGCCTCTCTGCCGCTTTGGTTCGGCACCGAGACATTCGAGTTTCGCCCGGCGCATGACCGGCGGCACCAGATCAACGCCGTTGTGAGCACGTCTGTAAAAGACTTCAACCTGAGCGTCAGATGGCAGTTTGGATCTGGCCTTCCCTTCAATCGCGCCCTTGGGTTCGACGGCTTTGTCCTGCTCGACTCCGACGTCGACGTGTTTGAACAGGAGGGGGACCGCAGAGTCATTTACGAGCGACCGTTCAACGGCGTACTCCCTACGTTCCATCGACTCGACGTTTCCGTTGAGAAGTCCATTAGCTTTGGCGCCTCTGAGTTGACGTTCCTGGCGAGCGTGATCAACACTTACGACCGAGCAAACATCTTCTACCTCGACGTGTTCACGTTGCGCCGCGCAAACCAGTTTCCGCTGGTGCCCTCTCTCGGCATCAAAGCCTCTATCAATCAATGAGCAGGCGCATCGAAATACTGGTCCTCGTGATGGCCGCGCTGGTTGTCGGAGCCTGCGACGAATCTGTCCAGCCGGTCATCCAAACGGATCGTCCGTTCACCCTGTACGGCTACCTGAATCCGCTTGCCGATACGCAGGCCGTTCGACTGTACACCATCGACGGACGATTGGAGCGCACGCGGCCGGAGCCAGTTGATGCCGACATGCAGATTGACGAGCTCACTACCGGCAACTCGTGGGTTCTGCGCGATTCGATCGTTCAGTATGCGTCGGCCAACTACGGGTTTGTTTTCTGGTCAAGTTTTCGCCCAGACCACGAAGAGACCTACCGCGTGACAGCCTCGCGTTCTGACGGGGCTTCGGTTACGGCGACTGTGCGCACACCGCCGATCTCAACCGCCGAGGTGCTTCCTACCGGCGCCTCCGATTTCCTGCTGCCGGTTCCAGTTCGATTCCGGAACGCTCCGAACCTGATTGACATCACAGCGACATACGTCACCGATGCCGGTTCGCAGATCATCAAATATGGGGTCGAACAAATGGACGACCCAGACGGGCGCATAGTGGAGCTCCAGTTTCGACGAGATACGCGGCAGATTCTGCTCGACGCGCTTCTGCTGGGGCAAGCCGACGTCAAGTTCAGTTTCATTCGACTTCGTGTCGTCGTCACGAACCCTGAGTGGACCCCGCCGGGGGGCTTCTTCGACCGCGAAGTTCTCGTCGAGCCCGGCACGTTCTCGAACGTAGAGAACGGCTTCGGATTTGTCGGCGCCGGTTACCCGTTGACGTTCGAGTTCACACCCGACGACGCGGTTCTCGCCGCTGCGGGCTTTGTGATTGACTGACCGGATTGCCGGATCCGTCGGCGCCCCCCGTCAGCAATCCTTGCTGCCGGAAGTAGATCATCGTCGTGTCTAGTGTCCCGTGCCGCATGCGCTTCTTGACCTCCGACACGTCGAGTCCGTCGTGCAACCACAACAATGCCGCGGTGTGCGTCAGCGAGTGCGGCGTCACGCCGGGACGCTTGATTCCGGCGTTCGTAAGGTAGCCGTTGATGCGACTACGAACAGACCGCGTGTTCAGCCGCGACCCGTCGGAGCGATGACCGTGCGAGACGAACAGTGGGTCCTCAGGCTTGATCCGACCACGTGAGTCGAGGTACACACGAATGCGCTCCATCACCGGCGGGTCAATCGGAACCTGCTGGTCTTTCGCGGATCTGCCCTTGCCCTGGACTCTCAGATACCAGCCGAGCAAGGTCTGTTCGAGGTCGCCAACATCGGCGCGGATGAGTTCGATCTCCGACAATCCAGCGAACAGCATTGCAAACAACATCGCGGCGTCGCGCTTTTCGATCTGCGACTCCGGGTCCAGGCTTGCGATGAGCCGTTGCGTTTCGGCCAGGGTCAGGACTTCGCGAGAGTGAGCGGCCGGACGCCGGTTACCCTTCACTTCTTTGGCCGGGTTCTCGGCGAGCTGCCCGATGTCGACGAGGTACTGGCAGAGGCGCCTCAGCGCCGTGAGATATGTCGACACCGAGACCTCATGCAGTCCGCGCACCTTGGTCAGGTAGGTCTTGTAGTCGCGGACGTTCTCGACGGTGAACGCGAACCGCGGATGGTTCCGTCCCACCCAGCGCTGGAACTCGCTCAGCGACCTTCGATACGTGCCAACGGTGGCCGGACTCTTGTCCCGGAGGTACTCGCGAGTGAAGTCTTCAACCCGCTGGCGCACCTCGGCCGGCGAAAGCATGACTGATGCCTGCATGACTGCCCATGGAAATTGACGCGGTCCCAATCAACCAATCAGGTACCGGAATGTCAATAACGGACATTAGGCTACAGCTCTATGCCCTCCGTGAACCCCTGAACGTTCTGCGTGAAGTGGTGGAGGTACGACGCGGCCATGGCCCCGTCGATCAGCCGGTGGTCATACGACAGCGACACGTACATCATGCTGCGTACGGCGATGATGTCGCCCAGGTCGGGATCTTCGACGACGACTGCCCTTTTCTTGATCGCCCCGGTCGCCAGAATCGCCACCTGCGGTTGCAGGATGATTGGCGTGCCCATGATCGAGCCCAGCGAGCCGATGTTGGTGACGGTAAACGTGCCACCCTGCAGGTCGTCTGGCTGAAGCTGCTTCGCCCGCGCGCGTTCCGCAAGAATCGACGCGTCCCGCGCAAGGCCGGCAATGTTCTTGTGACCCGCACTTCGGATAACCGGTACAACCAGCCCGGTCTTCCCGATCGCCACCGCAATCCCGACGTGGAAGTCCTTCTTCATCAGGATCTTGTCGCCGTCGATCGACGAGTTGAGTAGCGGATGCTCACGCAACGCGTCAACGGCCGCCTTCACGAAGAACGGTGTGTAGGTCAACTTCACGCCTTCGCGCTCCTGGAACGCCTGCTTCTGCTCTTGCCGGAGTCGGACGAGGTTCGTCACATCGACCTCGGCAAAAGACGTCACGTGAGCGGAAGTTTGCTTCGACGCGACCATGTGGCCGGCGATGATCTTCCGCATCCGGTCCATCTCCACAATTTCTACGCGCCCGTCGTCAGACAGGGTCGAGGTGAGCGCCCCGGCGGGAGCGGCGGCAGTGGCCGGTGCAGGTGCAGCTTGCGGCGCTGCCACCTGCACGCCTCCAGCGCCACGCGCGTCCATGTAGGACATCAGGTCTTTCTTCGTGACGCGTCCCTCGCGTCCTGAGCCCTGAATGCTGCGTAGCTCCGAGACGCTGACACCTTCCTTCTGAGCGATGGAACGCACCAACGGTGAGTAGAACCTTCCGTCGTCGTCCAGTCGTGGGACAGGTTCGCCCGCACGGGCGGCTCCGTCACCGCCTCCATGCTGCGGCGCAGCGGTCGGTACTTGTTGCGCCGGTTGCTGCACCGGTTGCGCTGCAGGCGGCGCCTCGGGCGCCGGTGCTGGAGTGCCATTCGTGGAAGCTGGCTGTCCGCCACCGGAGCCCGAACTGATACGCGCGATCACTGTACCGACATCAACTGTCTCACCTTCGCCGGCGAGAATTTCAGCCAGCGTACCAGCTGCCGGCGACGGTACCTCAGTGTCGACTTTGTCGGTGGCGATCTCCAGAAGCGTCTCGTCGAGGTCGACCGCGTCACCTATCTGCTTAGCCCAGCCGATGATCGTGCCCTCCATGATCGACTCGCCCATCTTCGGCATCACGACATCCGTCATTACACCGGTTGCAACCCCCGGGCTAGACGACGGCGAGGGTGCAGGCGCGGCGGCCGGCTGTTCGGGCTGAGGAACGGGAGCTGCGGCAGGCTGTTCGGGCGCTGGTGTAGGCGCGGCGGGCGTCGCGTCGACAGTGGCGTCCACGTCGCTCTCAATCACGGCGATCACTGTGCCTACATCTACGGTGTCGCCCTCAGCGACCAGGATCTCAGCGAGCTTACCGGCGGATGGGCTCGGGACATCGGTGTCCACCTTGTCGGTGCCGATCTCCAGAATCGTCTCATCCTGTTCGATGGCGTCGCCTACCTGCTTGTGCCAGGCGATAACGGTTCCCTCGGTGATACTCTCGCCCATCTTGGGCATTACAACGTCAACACGGGCCATGGTTCAGGTGGTGGTGCGCTTCGACTCAGCAAATCGTAAAACTGCGGGACTCAATATACAGCCGTCGGGTCATCCGGCTGGTACTCCCGCGCCGGGTAACAGATCCAGATCGGCACATCGAAAAGGGCCGACGCCGTCAGGCAGTCGGCAAACCAAAACGGGCCCGACGATAGAGGTATCGTCGGGCCCGCGGATCTCATCAGCAGTCAAGAGATCAGGCTATGAGCGGGGCGATAACCAGTGCCACCACCGCGATCAGCTTGATCAGGATGTTGAGGCTCGGGCCGCTGGTGTCTTTCAACGGATCACCAACCGTGTCGCCAACAACTGAGGCTTTGTGGGTGTCGCTACCCTTTCCGTAGGACTCGCCGTCAATTGAGATGGTGCCCTCGATGCGCTTCTTCGCGTTGTCCCAGGCGCCACCGGCATTGGACTGGAAGATCGCGAACAGCACCCCGGAGACGGTCACGCCGGCAAGCAATCCGCCGAGCATGTCCTTGGAAACGAAACCGACGATCACTGGAACCGAGATTGCCAGGAGTCCGGGCATTACCATTTCGCGGATGGCAGCTGCTGTCGAGATGTCGACGCACTTCGCGTACTCGGCTTTTGCCGTGCCCTCGCGCAACCCGGGAATTTCGGCAAACTGGCGACCAACCTCTTTGATCATGTCGCCCGCTGCACGTCCGACGGCGCCCATCGCCATGGAGCTGAATACGTACGGCAACATGGCGCCGATAAGCAATCCGGCCATGATGACCGGGTCGGCGACGTTGATCGTCTCGACACCAGCCTGCTGCATGAAGGCGGCGAAGAGGGCCAACGCGGTAAGTGCGGCTGAACCAATCGCAAAGCCTTTGCCGATCGCCGCGGTCGTGTTGCCTACGGCGTCAAGCTTGTCGGTGCGCTCCCGAACCTGCGGGTCCAGCTCGGCCATTTCGGCGATCCCGCCAGCATTGTCCGAAATCGGACCGTAGGCGTCAACGGCGAGCTGGATACCGGTGACTGAGAGCATACCCAGGGCAGCGATTGCGATGCCGTAGAGATCCGCAAACTGGTGCGCGAGCACAATCGCGGCGGCAAGAATCAGCGCCGGGATACCCGTCGAAGCCATCCCGACTCCAAGGCCGGCGATGATGTTTGTGGCCGCACCCGTCACGCTCTGCGCGGCGATGTTGTTGACGGGTTTTCTGTGCGTCGACGTGTAGTACTCGGTTATGAGTCCGATTGCCGTTCCGGCACCCAGGCCCACAATTACGGCCCAGAAGACGCCCATCGAGGAGTATTCTTTAGCGCCCACCTGCCACGTGTCAGGCAGCATGTAGCCGATCACGAAATACGCAAGGACCGCCATCACGCCCGCGGCGCCAAACTCGCCGAGGTTCAGGCCCGCCTGTGGGTTGCCGCCCTCTTTCACCTTCACGAAGAAGGAGCCGAGGATTGAGACGACGATGCCGACGCCGGCAAGTACGAGTGGGAGAAGGACCGCGGAAATGTCTGTCGCCCCTTCAGCGACGAGACCCGGGATGAAGGCCGCACCCAGCACCATCGTACCGATGATTGAACCGACATAGCTTTCAAAGAGGTCAGCGCCCATGCCTGCGACGTCGCCTACGTTGTCACCGACGTTGTCTGCAATGGTCGCGGGGTTCCGCGGGTCGTCTTCCGGAATACCTTCGTAGACCTTTCCGGCAAGGTCAGCGCCGACGTCTGCGGCCTTCGTGTAGATACCACCACCGACACGCGCAAAGAGCGCGATCGAAGAGGCACCGAGGGAGAAGCCGGAGATCACGTTGATGACCTTCACGATGTCCCATCCGGCGCCAGAGTAGACAATGAACAGCGTGCCGAGCCCGAGCAGACCGAGGCCAACTACTGCGAGTCCCATCACGAGTCCGCCAGAAAAGGCGACGTTAAGCGCGGGCCCCAATCCGGTAATTGCGGCTTGCGTTGTGCGCACGTTTGCGCGGGTGGCGACGGTCATGCCGATGAAGCCTGCAAGACCCGAGCAAAGGGCGCCCGTGATAAACGAGACCGCGATCAGCCAGGACGAGTTCTCCTGAGCCGAGTTTGCGAACGCGAGAAGCGCCGCGACGGCGATGACAAAAACGATCAGCACGCGGTATTCGCGGCGCAGGAACGCGCGTGCGCCCTCAGCGATGTTGTTCGATATTTCGACCATCACGTCGGATCCGGCATCCTGCCCAGAGACCCAGCGCGCTTTGACAAAGGCGTACAGGAGCGCAAGAAGCCCGGCCGCCGGAATGAGATAAGTAAGCGTCTGTGTTGACATCAAGCTGTCTGTTGTCGTGACTGTGGAAGTTGTGAGATCGTCGGCTTGGCCGTCCAGGACTGGACGCTTCCACTTGC
>JANQRN010000070.1 GCA_028284545.1 Rhodothermales bacterium
GTTGTCGTAGAGAAGTGATTCGACAATGCTGTCGCATCGGAGCGTGAGGTTGCCGGTCGCCACTGCCGCGGGAAGCGTCGAGCTCAGCGTGCTGAAGTACGCCCCAACGCTGCACCCCCGGTGGCAGGGGCCGCAGTAGTGGCAAGCCGCGCGACCCATGTGCGACTGGGTGAGGACAGCCGTCCGCCCGATAATCAGGTGCCGCCCCGGGAAGTTTTTCTCTATGCCGTCTTTTACGTGTTTCTCGGCACAGAACATGTCCATCGGCGGAAGAAACTTGCCATCGGGTAGGTGCGGGATCCCGGCTGCCTCTCCCGAAATGCCGGCAAATGACTCGACGTAGTCGTACCAGGGTGCGATGTCGCTGTATCTTATTGGCCAGTCAACCCCAAATCCGTCACGGGCGTTGGCCTCGAAATCAAGGTCACTCCAACGGTAACACTGCCGGCCCCACGTCAGCGACCGTCCGCCGAGGTGGTACCCGCGAATCCATGAGAACGGCTTGTCGTCGTCATTCGCGTACGGATACTGCTTGTCATTGACAAAGAAGTGGCGCGTGGCCTCTCCGAACGCGTAACACTGACCCTGGATTTGGTACTCTTGCTCGTACAGCGCTCTGTCCCCGCGCCCTCGATACGGTAGCTCCCACGCCGACTTGTGTTCACCCACGTAGTCCTTACCGTGGACGATTTCAGGACCGCGTTCCAACAGCAGGACGCTCAGTCCTTTTTCAGTTAGCTCCTTTGCGGCCCATCCTCCGGTGATCCCAGATCCAACAACAATGGCGTCGTATTCCGTTCGACGCTGAATGTGAGGTGCGGCGTTCATCAGGCCCATGATTTGCCAATTTCGCTGAAGGGTACACAGCCGTCGAAGACTCCGGGTACCTCGAGATGCTGAAGTTCAACCGTGGCGCCAAATTCGGAGGTGTAGTACCCCACCACCGTCAACTCCTTCATTCGCCTGAACATATCCCGACCCTCAGTACCGCTGGCGGCGTCGCGAAGCGCTTCGTTCTGTTGACCCGGTTCACACGCAGCGAACGAAACACCATAGGCTGAGACGCACTGTGCGTCGAAGCGGTCTAGCGCCGTCATCAAAGACTCGCGTTCCTCGTCTGTGTGCCAGCGGGAGAGCATCAGGTCGACGAACTGGGGGACCCCCGCCGCTGCGGCACCGGGAGTGTCGGTCTCAGGAATGATCGCCTCGCAAATTGCCGCGACAAGCTCTTGCTCAGATTTGTCGAGGGTTATCCACGTGTAGGTCGACCTGGCGTCTGGGGCACGACATCCGCCGGCAAGTCCGGCGAGCGCTGGGGCACTCAGGCTGCCGCCGACCAGCAATGAAATCCGGGCGAGCGCCTCTCGCCGACTGAGCACAGCCATTTGCCTTCGTGATTGCTGAATGACACGACGCAACATCCGTTGCGGCAGTCAGAAAGGCAAGCCGTGGCACCTACGGGGCCGCGTTGACATCCCAGTTGTAATCGAACTCGACACTCGGGTTGTTCCGCAGATCTTGCACCGAAGCGCCATCTAGGAGGGCCGCAAGTGCGTTGTGGTTGTTTCGCGACTCCGACATGTAGCTTAGCAGGTAGTCTCCGGCCGGCCCGTCAGATTCCCAGTCGGCAGCAAACCAGTCGATCAGCGAAGAGAGCACGAAGGAGCCGTCTTTCGCAAGAAAGTGGTGATCGTCGTTAGCAAATCGTTTCATGGCCGTGTCGAGCTGTCCGTCTACCGCTTCAGCCGTAAATGCAAGAGGCGAAAGCTCCGGGCAGGAGACCGCAGCGCAATTGAGTCCGACGTGGATTCTCGGATCTAATTGCTCTACGGCAAGTCGGGCGTACTCGTGTTCCGGCTGTGATGCTCGTAAGATCACATGTTCGATCTCGTCCAACGTGAGCATCTTGCCGGCGGTAAGAAACCTGGTCTTGAAGAACGCATCGACCTTGCCGTCGGCGATTATGTTGGCTACCTCGGGGTTTTCGACGATCGTCTGTAGCATCTGTACGTTGTACGCGTTGATCCAAAATGCCAGTTTTGCCTGATCGGTTGTGAGTGGTCCCTCAAAAACCTCGACTGCCTTCAGTACGCCGCGAAAGCGAGTGTTCAGTTCACCCCGAAGTAGGTCGTAGCGGATGAGGCCGCCCTCCAATAAGACCTGCTCCAGAATGGCGTTCAGTTCGGATATGTAATTGTCAGCCGGATCGACTCTTCCGGCGCGCCCGGGATCTACCGCCGGTGCCACAGGCGAAGCGGGGTTGGGAGTCGCTTCCGTGATGGTCTCGGATTGGCTGGTCCCAGGCTGCGCGGCCTCAGGCAGCGCAGCCCCAGGCAGCGCGGTGCTGGACGCGGCAGGGCCACAGGCAATTGTGCTCAGTATGAGGTAGCACAATGGGGCGAAGGATAGAAGCATGCGTGGGTCCGGACTCACGGCTGTCGGGCTGTTGCAGAGTTGGCGGGAGGGGTGATACGGCGAACCTGCCCTATCGTTCGTCGCGAACGCGCGCACGCGGTATCTTGTCGGATTAGCGTCCTTCCGGTGCGTAACAACAGCTGAAACCCGCATGACCCCTAATCAAACGTTGCTCATCGGAATCGACGCTGGTGGCACGACCACCGACGTCGTCGGTGCAGTATCAGGGGAGCAGCACCGCATGGTTCTGCAAGGTGTAAACGCGAGGCGTGACGGCCGAGAAAGGGCGGTCGAAGTCCTACGAGACGCGATCGCGCAAATGCGCGGACATTTTGGTGTATCCGACGCCAACCGAACAGACGTGTTCGTCGCGGCAGGGTTGGCCGGATATCGATCCGCCACTGCGCTCGACGGCGTCGCTGGGGCGCTGCCAGGCACTTGTCGTGTCATGTCAGACCTTGACCTGGCGTTGTACGCCGCACATGGTGGTATGAGGGGAGCTGTGGTCATCGTGGGGACCGGCTCCAACGCGGCCATCCGGATCGAGGATGGCTCCGTGGTTTCACGGGGTGGGTTGGGCTACATACTCGGAGACGACGCCAGCGGTTACGCCCTCGGTCGGCGGGCGGCGCGCCTGGCAGCCGCTGAACTGGACCTGGGTGCGACCTCCCCACTTGGCGCTGCTGTCCTGAAACGGATCGGGGCCTCAGACCGCGATTCACTTGTTGATCTCGTGTACGTAGAGCGATTCCCGATACAACAGCTCGCAAAGGTCGTCATCGAACGGGCAGGTCAAGGTGACGAATCCGCACGAGGGATCATCGTTGAGGAGTTGCGCGCTCTGGGATCAACGCTCGCGGGTCTTGATCGAGCGCGTCAGGATTCCGTCGACGCGATGCCGACCTGTCTGTTGGGTGGCCTGTCGCGTCACGCATTTTTCCGCGAGCTGCTCGTCAGCGAGGCGCTGCCCCGAGGTTGGCACGTCGTGACACCGCAGTTTGCTGATCCCGCAGAGGCGGCGCTCGTACTGGCCGGAGTTCTTCGTGACGCATCTTGAGGATGTGTCGTGACGAGTGATCCCGCGTCGGGTCGCTGTCCGCTAGGGCTTGTCTAACGTGTGGCGGCGTTGTATCGTGACGGCGCCCATGTGGAATTACTTTCGTGTCGCACCGTCCCAGTCCAGCCATGCGTTTTCTGACCACCACCGCTCTCGTTCTCCTGCTGCTGGCCACCTCCGCAGCAGCGCAATCGTCAGAACCCAATCCCGTCGAGCGGACGACCTCCGAAGATCGGATGCAATCCTTCGACCAGCGAAAGGCGCTGATTGGAAGCTCCCTTGTGAAGAACGTGCCGTTCCGGAACGTGGGGCCGACCGTGATGAGTGGGCGCGTCGTTGACATCGATGCCCGACCCGACGACCCAAGCCATTTCTACGTGGCGTATGCGTCTGGTGGGCTGTGGTTCACTGACAACAACGGAACGACGTTCGAGCCCGTGTTCGACAATCAGGCAAGCATGACCATTGGCGACATAGCCGTCGACTGGGAGGCTGGGACGATCTGGGTTGGTACCGGCGAGAACAATTCCTCGCGCTCATCTTACGCCGGCACCGGCGTATACCGCAGTACCGACGGCGGGCAGACCTGGGAGCATCGGGGCCTGCCTGACACGCAACGCATCGGTCGCATCATCCTGCATCCGTCTAATCCCAACACGGTCTGGGTGGCGGCGATCGGCAGCCTCTACTCCCCGTCGGCATCACGTGGAGTCTACAAGACGAGTAACGGCGGTGAGACCTGGGAGAAGACGCTGTTCGTGGACGAGAATACAGGAGCTATCGACCTGGTGCGCCATCCTGTTGATCCGCAGACGTTGCTTGCCGCAACCTGGCACCGTGAACGCAGAGCCTGGAACTTCGTCGAATCGGGAAGCGGGTCAGGAGTGTATCGTTCGACCGACGGCGGAAGTACCTGGGATCTGATTAGCACCGAAGACAGCGGCTTCCCCCAAGGCAGTGGCGTTGGTCGGATCGGTCTCGCCATGTTCCCCGACAATCCGTCGATCCTGTACGCACTCGTGGATAATCAGGATCGGAGACCTGACGACGATCCCGAGGATGACGAGCCAGTCTTGACAAGGGATGCCCTTCGGGCGATGACGTCCCAGGCGTTTCTCGCTTTGCCCGATAGTGTCATCTCGACGTATCTGAGTGACAACCGATTCCCGCAGCGCTATGACGTCGATACGGTTCGAGGCATGGTCGAAGACGCGACCATCGAGCCGGTCGCACTGGTTGAGTATGTCGAGGACGCCAACCAACTGTTGTTTGACACCCCGGTAATTGGTGCGGAGGTGTACCGCTCTGATGACGCCGGCGCAACCTGGAGCCGCACACATGAGGGATACCTGGATCAGGTCTACAACAGCTACGGATACTATTTCGGTGAGGTGCGAGTCTCGCCATTCGATCCTGACCGCATCTATGTACTGGGCGTTCCTCTCATCGCTTCGTCTGACGGAGGAGTGACTTTCGAGAGCGTCGGCGGGGCCAACGTACACGCCGACCATCAGGCCATGTGGTTGAGTCCGCTTCGCGATGGCCACATCATCGACGGCAACGATGGCGGACTGAATATCTCGTACGATGCGGGAGAGAGTTGGATCAAGGCCAACTCTCCATCGGTAGGCCAGTTCTACGCCATTCAGGTTGACGATGCCGACCCGTACAATGTATACGGTGGGCTTCAGGACAACGGTACGTGGTTTGGACCAAGCACGTACTCAGCGGGACCGCGCTGGCACAGCAGTGGGCGGTATCCGTACCGCGGCATTGGTGGAGGGGATGGCATGCAGGTGGAGGTCGATACGCGCGACAATGCGACGGTTTATAGCGGTTCGCAGTTTGGCTTTTACTCCCGGCAGCACCTGCGGGATGGCGACCGCGCCTCAACTCGTCCGCGGCATGAGCTAGGTGAGCGCCCACTTCGATTTAACTGGCAGACGCCGATTCACCTGTCACGTCACAACCAGGACATTTTCTACATCGGTGCCAACCGACTGTACCGTTCGCTCAACAAGGGGAGTGACCTGGAACCAATCTCTGGCGATCTGACGAACGGCGGGCAAAAGGGCGACGTGCCCTACGGCACGCTTACGACCATCGATGAGTCTCCGCTCAAGTTCGGCCTCCTGTATGTGGGCTCCGACGACGGTCTCGTGCATGTCTCCCCAGACGGTGGTGTTTCGTGGCAGAGAATCTCAGATTCCCTGCCCCAGGACCTGTGGGTAAGCCGCGTGGAGGCCTCGGCCCATGAAGAGTCTCGACTGTACGTCGGGCTGAACGGCTATCGCTGGGACAATTTCGAAGCGCACGTTTACATGAGTGATGACCTCGGGGCATCCTGGACTCGACTCGGTTATGGAGGGGATGCGTCTCTACCGAATGAGCCGGTGAATGTCGTGCTCGAAGATCCGAATCACGAAGAAATTGTGTACGTCGGTACCGACCACGGCGTCTACGTTAGTCTTGACAGCGGGTCAAGCTTCCACGCGATGCAGGGGGGGCTCCCTGACGCTCCGGTTCACGACCTCAAGATCCAGTCGACGGCGAATGAACTGGTTGTCGGTACGCACGGAAGATCGATCTACATCGCGTCACTCGATCACTTGCACGCGCTCGTCAAAAGCCGGTCAGTCGAAGGTGTCGAGGTCTACGAGCCAGAGGCGGTCACCTGGTCTGATCGCTGGGGAACGCGCACCACGATCTGGCGGGACTACTTCGAACCCGAGGTTGCGATCGTGTTCTTTTCGGACGTGCCCGGGTCGGCTACGTTCGAAGTGTCCGACGCTGACGGTCGTGTGCTTGCGCGTCGGTCGTTCGACGCGGAGCGTGGACTGAACTACTTCGATTACGATCTGGCGATCGATGTCGATCTGCTCCCGACCGGCCGACGCGCTCGCGGTTTTGTTCGGCCCGAGGAAGCTGACAACGGCCAGACGTATCTCGCCGCCGGAACCTACACGACCACTATACGAATCGGAGACGGGGAGGGGGCCGCGAGTCTCGAGCTACGTACCCGTGAGCAACGGTGAGTCTGCTAGGGCGCCAGGGCGTAGTCGTAGCCGTGCAGTCGCTGCATGAAGGAATCCCTCACTGACATGTAGTTGGCGAGCGCCTCGCCGCCCAGCGGTTCGACAGAGGGGAAGTCTTCTTTCAGGGGATCGACCTGTCTACCGTTCTTCCAGAATCGATAGCAGACATGGTTCCCGGTTGCCAGGCCGGTGCTGCCGACGTATCCGATTATATCCCCCTGGCGAACGCTGACACCAGGTCGCATGCCATTCGCGATCCGGGACATGTGCAGATAGCCGGTGGAATAGGTGCCATTGTGACGGATCTTCACGTAGCGGCCGTTGCCACGGGTGTATGACGCCGCTTCAACAACGCCATCACCGGTCGCTCTGATCGGCGTACCGCGCGGGGCAGCGTAGTCCGTTCCGAGGTGTGCCCGGTTTCTCTTCAACACAGGATGAAAGCGCCGCGGCGAGTAGCGGGAGCTGATACGGCTGTACCGTACAGGGGCTCGAAGAAACGCTTTTCGAAGACTGCGCCCGTCCTCGTCGAAGTACGCAAGATCACCCTCCGGAGCGTAGTGAAACGCGTAGTAGTCTCGACCGGCATGCTTGAAGTACGCCGCGTGGATGTCGCCGACACCGATTTTTCGCTCTCCGACGGCGCGCTCGTCAAACACGACGTTGAAAGAGTCGCCTTTCTGGATTCGAAAGAAGTCGATCTGCCACGCAAATACCTCAGACAACGCAACCGCGAGCGTGGGGTCGACGTCGGAACCGACAAGTGTCTCATAGAGCGAGCTCTCGATCTGCCCGGTGACGCGTCGCGTCCGTACCGTCACTGGTCTCGACGCATGCTCCACCGAGAACGGCTCGACAAGGTCGAACACGACATAGTCGACGGAGCTGTGCTCGTAGACGAGGGCGACGGGGGTCGACGTCGAATCTTGTTTGCGATAAACGCGATAGCGCTTACCCGCGCGAAGGTCTCGCAAGTCGAATATGGAGTCGGCGTTCTGGACCAGCGCGTGGATGTTCGGATACGGGACATCGAGCGCCGAGAGCAGGTCTGAAAACGTCTGGTTCCACTTCACCGCCCCCTCTGTGACGCGGCTATCCGACACGTCGAGGCCATACTCATCGAGAGAGGCCAATTGTATGACGCTTGCCTCAGGTGCGTCGTCCGGGAGGCGCGAATCCAGGCTGAGGTTCTGATCGCCTTCAGCGGCACAGCCTGCGCTCATTGCCAGCACCACGGCAAAGATAACCGGGCGCGTCAGCGTCGCATTGGGCAGCGGTAGGAGAGTCCGCACTGTAGCTTTCGGGTTCGGGTGAAAACTGAAAACGGGCTGGCAAGATAGGCCTAGGTGGCGTTCCAGGCTACCTCAGGCACATTCAACGTGGCGTTCGCCCACCGAGCTGCGACGAATAGCAGGTCTGACAAGCGATTAAGGTACACGATTACAGTAGTATCGACTGATTCCAGAGATGCCAAAGTGACTACACACCGTTCCGATCGTCGGCACACGGTTCGGGCGACATGCAGCATTGCTCCGCCCGGTGAGCCCCCTGGAAGGATAAACGACGCGAGTGGTGCGAGGTCCTCTTCAAGGCGGTCTATCGCCTGCTCAAGTCGGTCAACGTGCGCCTGCGTAACACGCGGGACAGTCGGCTTGGCGTCAACCGGTGTAGCCAGATCGGCACCAACAATGAACAGGTCGTCCTGCACGCCGCCCAGTAGTTCCTTGAGCGGCTGGCAATCGGATGGAAGGTGCGCTATCGCGGCTCCGATGACCGAGTTGGTCTCGTCGACCGATCCGTAGGCCTCCAGACGCGGGTGGTTCTTGGAGACCCGGTCACCTCCAAAGAGCCCAGTAGAGCCGCTGTCGCCTGTACGTGTGTAGATCTTCATTGCTGTCCGCGGTCTTCGAGCTCGAGATAGTTTATGCGAAGGCTGCCGTTGTCAATCGTCTCGGTTTCCGACTTCATTCGGAAAACGCTCCTGATCATCTCGGGTGTTACGACATCGGTTGGTCGGCCCGCGCCTGCCACCCGACCATCCTTGAGTACGAGAAGCTCGTCGGCAAACCGGGACGCCAGTTCGAGATCATGGAACGAGGACACGACTGTCAGACCCGTGTTCTTGACGCGGTTCGCAACGGTTTGCAGAAGCGTGAATTGGTGTTCCACGTCCAGGTGCGTGGTTGGTTCGTCGAGTAGAAGAACCGAGGGTTCCTGTAGCAGTGCCTGCGCGAGAACTACGCGTTGGAGTTCTCCGCCTGAGAGATGCAGGATTGAGCGATGTCTGAGGTGCGTCAGGTCGGTCTCGACGAGTATCGCCTCAAGTCTCTCTACGTCTTCATTCGTGTATCCCGTCAGGGCGCTCCCGTATGGCACTCGTCCGAGGAGTACAAAATCAGCGACGCGAAAATCGAACGCAACGTTGGTCGACTGCCGCACAAACGCCAGCGCCCGGGCGAGTTCTCGTAGATCCCACGACGCGGTCGCGTTACCGTCCAGTTCTAATTGTCCGGAATAGGGAAGTAGCCCGGCGACGGTTCGCAGCAGAGTTGTTTTCCCACTTCCGTTTGGCCCGAGGAGCCCAACCCACTTGCCCGTCGCGACAGTCCAGGAAACCCGATCGATGACCTGGCGTCCGCCGAGTTGTATGGACAAGTCTCGTGCAAGTAGGTGCATCGGGTCGCAAGTAATTGTATTTGTTGACGGTAACGCGGTCGGCTGGCAGGCACGGCGATTGCACTTACTGCCGGGACGCGCAATAGAAGTTGTACAAACCCCGGCGGCGGAACAAGTTGCTCACGAGCGGCCGTTTATTTCCTAGTGCCGAGCCGAAGTTCGGCGGCGGCCGTTTCCGTTCAATAGCAGGATTAAACCATTGACGAGAAACGATATACGCGTTGTGCTGGGTGCAGTTGCGGTCGGTCTCTTAGGGGCCTGCGACACGGCGGACCTGCAGCGCGAATTCCTGGAGGCGGCGCAGTCGCCTCCTTCTGGCTTCACGCAGACCGACCCAAACGGCGGTGTTATCAACGCCGATGAAGATGACTGGCGGACGGCTCCTGTTTTTGTCGGTCGCGCTATCGTAGACCCGGTCTACCCCAATCCTGTGTCGGCCGGTCTTGTCACGGTCCCATTTCGAATCCTACAGTTTGACGAACTGACTGGCGGGGTATTTGTGCGCGCGTTCGACGTTAACGGGCGACTTATACCGCTTGGCGAGATGGTCGAAACTACAGGCCCAGGCCAGTACACAATAACCATCAATCCGGCACAGCTCGGAACCGCCGAGTTGCATCGGCTCTTCGTGATGGATGTGTTTGGCGAGTTGATTTCCTACGGTGATCTGGACGTACGCTGAGATGAAACGCAGAGCAGGCCACCACCCACAAGAGCACATGCGAGTTGTTCTCGCGATGATCGTTGCGCTTTACGCTCCCGAAGTCGTCGGGCAGGATGCGCCGTTTAGCCGTTTGTCGCTTTCACTGAATGTCTCGCAGGATCTCAACCAGGCTGAGTTTCAGAATTCGTGGGATACGTCTCCGGCCATTGATGTCGCTGCCGGGATGCCGTTCTACTACGGCGACATCCGCGCGGCCGTACGCCTGATACGCGCACATTCACAGGACCTCACGGATATCAACTCGGCGTACGTCAGCGTCGGGTGGGGGCCGTCAATAGAACTCGGCAATCACTCCAGTCTCCAACTCTCCGCTTCCGCGGGTACGATGTACATGTCGTTTACCGACGAGACTGTCGCTTTCAGAAAGAGTGAAAGCGAGTTGGCGGTTGCCCTTCGAGCCAGTTTCTCGACGCGACTGTGGGGGCCAATTCATGCTGAGGTTTTCACCGAGTGGCAGCACGCATACACAAGCATCCCGGTTGACTTCGTGTTCGTGTCTGCCGGCTTTAAGTACGATCTCGTTGCTCCCGACTGGCTGCGTCGGTTTCTCGATTGAGATTACTCGTCATCATAGCAGTTCTGGGGATTGCCTCACCGGCTACGGCGCAGGAGCGAGTGGTAGGGGTCCCGATGAGTCGCCAGGTGATTACGGCCGGTGACATCCGCGAAGCCGGTATCACTCGGCTCAACAACGTCTTCGTTTTGTTCGACGGTGTTCGCTTCACAACGGTTGACGGGTTCACCATGATGCCGTCGTTCAATGGACTCGCCGCTATGCAAGAACGGGTATGGCGAGTTGAGGTCGACGGCCAACCCGTTGATGACGGTGTACTCGAGGCCCAGTCACTGAACACGCTTGGACTTCCGATCACGTCCATAGACCGGATTGTCGTTTACGACGTTCCGCACGTACGGCGCGGCCGATTGGAGCGTGGAGGGGTTATTGAAATCTGGACGCGTGGCGGTAGAGAGGACGGATTCCTTAGGAGCGTCGTGGCGGTGGGGAACGAGACGGGTGATCCCGGGCCGTACAGGTATTCAGATCCAGATCTGGACAACGTCGACAAGGAGGGCCCAGACGTAGCGATCGAGGGTGGCTTCAGCAGGTCAGACGTGGCGGTCCACATGGGCGCCACCATGAATCAGATAATACCTTCTGATCCGGCGGTATTTGGTCGAAACACGTCCGTATTCGACGATCCTGAGACGCCGGTAATGCGAGTGATCGCGCCCTTCGTGTCACTCAAGTCCGCGCTCCCCGGCGGGGATATAGCGTTCCGTGCTTCTGCCAGCCTGTTTGACGACATGCTGTACACGCAATCGATTGGTAGGGAGATTCCGGCCGAGCATCGGCGCGCCGGTCTGACGGGTGTGGCAAACACGAAGGCGCTTGGGATTGACTGGCGGGTCAACACCGGCGTCTCCCAGCGGGTCGTGCGCAACTTCGACAGCGCAACCCGCATCCCGTTTCACTGGGACGAGCGATCAGCAGCCGTGTCGATCGACGGTGGGCGAATGCTCGGCAAGGGTTCGCTATCTGGTGGCCTCGCGCTCGACTATGTTGGGGTGCAGTCGGACAACGGCCTGGCGACAAGAGAGTCGTTTGTGATACCGAGGGCCCACTTCGGCTTTGGGCGGCAGCTCGGCGCGGTTAAGGCGAGCGGATCTGTCTTCGCCGCATTCGACGAGACAGGTCGGTCGGGTGGCGCCACAGTTGCCGCTGCGTGGTCGCTGCCAAGTGGCCAGAGCCTCACCGGAAACGTCTCGGTAGCCCAGACGCTACCGATTGATGCAAATCCGCTGGCTTTCTGGGCGTATCGCGGGCTGACGCTGGCGCCGTCTGGCAATGTTGTGTATCCGGGAGCGGAGGAGGAGTCCCGACTGGCGTCGGCGGACTTCCAGTGGAGTTGGTCGCCTACCGACAGGCACCTGTTGCAGGTTGCTGGTGTTGGCAGGCGATTCGCTGGTCTGCGGCTGGCGAATCGGTCACTAGTTCCAGATGGTGAGGGGTTTGCGGTAGACTCGGTTTCATACGATGCGGGGTGGGGTGCGACGATCGGCGTTCGCCTACGCGCCGAACTGCATAGACGAAACGCCGAATACGCACTGTCGTACTCGTACCAGACTGCGCTGGACGGGAATGCCCTTTTCTACGATACGTTTGCGACGATAAGCAGGCGGCAGGCACGGCTAACTGCAGTGCACAGAATCGCAGAGCGATTCTCTGTCACAAATACCCTCTATCACTTCTCAAAATCCCGCTGGTCAGAATTCGAAGAGATAGGAGAGGCAAGCGGGTATTCCGCGCGCGTGCCCGGTTTCCTGCGCTGGGACGTTGCGTTCTACAAGGGGCTGGCCGATGACAAACTGCAGCTAACGTTTGTCTTCGAGAACATCTTGAATGATCGGGTGGGTTACCACCCCATTGGCGCGACGTTCGATCGCGCTCTGCGCGTCCAGCTGGCCGTCGTGCTGGACTGATCGCAACCGGGCAGCGGGCGAGACGTACGCAATCTTTTCCCGTCAGCATCACAGTTGTGTCCAGTCGACCCGCCGATCGTGACATCCGAGGCCGAGTAGACGACGCCCTCGAGAGGATGTCATCCGCTGCCCGTCCCCGCAGACGCCCCGCTTCGAAGCGAATGCGGTCACGGCTGACACTCCGGGGTGTTTTGCTGCGATTCGCGTTGTTGGTCTCAACAGTTCTCCTGGCGCTTGCGCTTCCGTTCGTTGCGCTACTGGGAATCGCGACAACATTGTACACGGACTTCGGCTGGCACCATGGCATCGCCATCGCTGTAGGGGTTATCGCAGCGTCGCTGGTTGTTGCGTTCTACGCCCACTATCTGGCCGTCCGGCTGGGATTCCGTCGACTGGTTACAGTCAGTCGGGCGCGGACTGCCGGCCTGCTTGTGGTCGCCTACCTGGTCTGGTCGCTTGTCTACGTCTCCGCTGCCAATGTCAAGTCGCCGGAAGTCCGAGACACCTACCGATCCGCACATCCGCTGCTGAGACTGGCCGTGGCGACACTTGTCGTGTTCGATGGCGACGCAGTGATCACCGATCTGGCAAGGACGCCAGAAGACTACGCGCGTATGGGACTGCCGCCGCGGGAAAGCTCGCTACACTACGAGCAGGAAGACGGCTACGTCCACGCGGTGGACATGCGGACCACAGGTAGGTCAGAGCTCAGGAACGCAGCGGTTGCTGCGTATTTCAGGCTTCTGGGGTTTCGCACGCTCAGGCACGTAGGCACCGCTGACCATCTGCACGTGTCGCTCCCGAATCGGGACCCGAGAGGTTAGCCGAGCGACTCCGCTTTCTTCACGAGTACTGGGTGCAGTGCGGCAAAAGCACGGACAATTCCCTCGACATGGGTGGTCAAGTCGGCCTGCGTCGACTCGCCCTGCGGGCCTTTGCCGGCGGCGGCGTCCTGAAGCGAAGAACATAGCTTCGCGAAATCGGACAGCCCTACCTGGGCGCTACTCGATTTGATCTTGTGGGCAGCGCGCCCGACAGCGGTCAAGTCGCCCGCGTGAAGGTGCTGTGCCATCTCCTTGATCATCGGAGGCGTCAACTCGAGGTAGGACTCGATGATCTCTTTCAGAAACGCGGGATCGTCCTCTCCCAGCAGCTGGAGGTTTGGCTCTGGAGCGGGCTCAAATGCCTCGACCGCCGCTTGTCGTGGCGATTCTGCCGCTTTCGTTGTCCTGGCCGGCCCGGCTGACGCAGGTGTGACCGACGTCGGCTTCAAGGCCTTCTCGGCCATCATCCGGGCACGCTCTGCTGCCGAAAGTTTCTTGGCGACTGGTGCAGCGGGTTGCCGCGGCTCAGCGG
>JANQRN010000073.1 GCA_028284545.1 Rhodothermales bacterium
GGCCTGACATCTCTCGGCGAGATCGGTTTTGCCGCAGATTCGGCGGCGAATCCGGTGCCCATCGATCCCGGACCAGGACAGGACATTCCCCGCGAATTGGACGTTGCAGTGTTTCCGAACCCCGCGAATGCCGTCGCGACGATCTCAATCAAACTACCAGTCGCCGCAACGGTGGACGTCGCGGCGTTTGACATCATGGGTCGTGCCGTCCGGAGGATGCAGTCCGACGAACTCGGTGCTGGAACGCATACGATCCCGCTGGACGCCGCCTCGTTGCCATCGGGCGTGTATTTTGTTCGTGTCCAGGTCGGGAGTGAGGCGCAGACACAACGCGTTGTGGTCGCGCGGTAATACCGGCAAGAACGTGGGCCAACGCGGGCGGTTAGTTCGAGGCGGTCCCCGACTCCAGCGCTAACCTCGCGTCGCTACGACGCGAGGTACATCATAATCGTCTCGGGCCGCACACCGTCATGCTTCATGGCGGCAGCAGCCTCGTCGGTCTTCAGCGCCGCCTCAAGTGTCTCCATGTCTGGCGTCTCGACGATGACCCCAACCAGGTTCGACCCGTTAGCGCTCGTAAACGTCTGCACCTTCATCCCGTGCGGGTTGAAGAACTCGTCTCGTTTTGGCGAATTAAGCCAATGGGTTACGTCGTTCACCTCGTGGGTAATCATCACGTTCATCGTGGTTCACCGGTCGGTTTGTCGATAGGGCTCGCTGCACGTACATGGTAACCCTTGCTTGCGGTTTGGGCAAGCCTCTCGCTTGTGAGCGCTCGGTCCAATCAGTCGACGCCCGGTCTTCGCGGCGACAAGGCGGCTTGTGGAGGGGATGACTGCAGACGGTGGCGGCTACATTCTGGCTGCGTCGCACTCGGTGCCGCCGGAAACACCCCTTGATAACATCTTCGCCATGTACAGGGCTGCAGGGGTATCCAGGGAAGAAATATTCGACCGGGCCGCAGCGATGCGGCAGACTAGCATCGATGATTGAACACGCCAAGCGTCACTCTTGCGACCCGATCTGCTTGAGTTTTGCGGTTGGTAGGTTGAAGGGTGAAGTTGCGACGGCCGCGGCCCACTCACTACCACAAGACGCTACATCTCCGTGAGAACTGGACTCTGGGCACTTGCCCTCTTTTCCTGTGTGACCTCGACCTCCCAGGCGCAGTTTCAAACCGTCACGATCCAGGATATTCAGACCGTTACTGCCCAGGACCTTGCCGCCTGCGTTGACGATCCGCAGTTCCTCGGCGACACGCTGATCACGCGAGGCACGATCGTGATGGACGCCGGACTAGCCCAGGTCGAGAATGGCCGCAACGTTTGGCTGCAAAGTGGGTCGGGTCCCTACTCCGGTATCGAGCTGATTACGACCGGCGTTTCCGTGCCCCTCCCGGGCATTGACGTACTTGACCTCTTGGCCGGTGACTCGGTAGCGGTTACGGGAATCGTGAGCGCATTCAACTCCGAAACAGCCATCCTTCCCATCTCTATCGACCTGATTGATGCCGGCCGGCCGATTGCCCTGCAGGCGATCCAATTGGCTGACCTCAACGACGCCACCTCGATCAACAATCTCGTGTCAGGCGAGCAGTGGGAGGGGGTTTACGTCGAGCTTGACAACGTGACCGTTGTCTCAGTCAATAGCTTCAGCGATACCGGAGTTGATCGCGTGCACTTCACGGTGCGCGATGCGGCTGGCAACCTCGTGACCGTAGCTGACAGATTTCTTGCGCAACGTTTGCCAGGCGCCGGCGGAAACTTCTTCGCCCCGTCTATCGGAACGGTTTACGCCAACCTCCGCGGCGTCATCGCCCATGCCGGTAACGGATGCACGGGAGGCTCGGGAAACGGGTACGAGCTATTCGTTTTCGACGCCAACGATTTTGTGCTCGGTTCCGGGGGACAGGCACCTCAGATTGCAACGCCTCAGCGATCA
This sequence comes from Rhodothermales bacterium, assembly GCA_028284545.1. Classification (GTDB taxonomy): domain Bacteria; phylum Bacteroidota; class Rhodothermia; order Rhodothermales; family JABDKH01; genus JANQRN01. Next base: position 1,942 of record JANQRN010000073.1, read on the forward strand.
TCGGTCACGCCAACAAGCGCGGATGACCTGGCCATCAGTGCGCAGATAACTGACGCCGATGGTACGGTTACGTCAGCGTCGGTCTACTATGCAGTCGGGGCCGCGAACGCTTCTTTTATCGAGCTGCCGATGAGTAACTCGGTGGCAAATACGTTTGAGGCTGCGATCCCAGCCTCAGCTTACACCGACGGCGACCTCGTAAAGTTCTATGTCTGCGCGACGGACGATAGCGCGCTGTCTGCGTGTAATCCGAACGTTCCGGGTGGGGTCAATCCCGTTTTTCTTCGCGTGCGCGATGACGGCCTGACAATTCCCGACGTGCAGTTCACTCCATATTCTGACGGTCGCTCTGGTTATGAGGATTTCGTAGTGGAGCTAACGGGGGTCGTGACGGGGTCAGCGGAGCCCGGAAACCTTGGAGCCGTCTACGTCCAGCACCCTGAAGGAACCGCGTGGGCGGGTCTTGGCGTCGCACCGGCCCTTGGGCTTGATGCCTTGAGGGTCGGCGATCTGGTGGAGTTGACCGGCAGGGTTCAGGAGAACTTCGGTTTCACACGCCTGACAGATGTCAGTACCGTCAACGTTGTCAGTAGTGGTAACCCCGTTCCCGCTCCAGTTGTCGTCGATCCCGTAGTGTTCACCGACTACGACTTTGGTCAGAACGAACAGTACGAAGGGATGCTGGTGCGGCTCGAGAATCCCGGAAGCGAGCCGCTATTCGTTGTAGACGTGAATCCGGACGCTCCAAACAATTTCGCCGAGTATCGCGTGGGGACAAGTACGTCCGCGCCAGGGGTAGGAATGCGTGTTCTCGCCGGGAGGCAGACGTCGAGTGTTACAAGTTCGTTGAGTTTCCCGTACATCAACGACGAGATGTGGATCACCAACAGCGGCACAATTGACACAGGCCAGATCGACGTCTGCGTCGTGACCGCCGGCGATTTTCTGTCCAGTTTGACCGGGATTGTCTACTACGGCAGTTCGTCAATGAAGCTCCTGCCCCGGAATACCGATGACGCCACCGACTACACGGGCGCCAATTGCCCGGGCAACGTTGGTGTCGAAGAGGAGAGTGCGCAGTTGGTATCTCTTGCTGCCTACCCAAACCCGGTCGCCACGTCGCTACGGGTCGACTATTCGTTTGTCAGCCCGGTTCGCGCTGTGGCGACACTGTACGATGTTGTCGGCAGGTCGGTGGGCTCTCTGGAACTCTCGGGAGCAAACGGCACAGCGTCCTTCGACACCAGCTCTCTCTCGGTTGGCACGTACCTGCTGGTTGTTAATGGCGACAACGGTGCCCTGGAGTTCCGGAAGGTGGTAGTCTTGCGGTAGTGTGGAGTCGCGGCTGTCCTGCGGAAGTGTGGAGTCTCGGCTGTTTGGACATCAACCGTCGGGTGCTAACGCCACTTGTAGCTGAAGCCAAGCCACGGCACAAACGGAAACCCTATTTCCCCAAATGCCTCGGGCGACGTGAATAGCCCGAAGTCTGCGGCAATTGCGTCCCCGATAAAACGAACTCCGGCGGAAATGACGAGAGCGTTGTCAGCTTCGGGTATCACGTAGTTCTCTGACAGCAGCTTGATATTGTTTGACAGCTGGTACTCGCCGCCGATGAGGATAATCGGCGTGTTGATGAACTCGCCTTCGCCAAACAGGAACCCGACGCCTCCGGTCAACGCCGCATACGGCGTGCCGTGTGTGCCGACACCGTAGACGATGCCGCCGTATCCGCCCGAGCCTGTGAGGGTCGCAGCAAATCCTCCAAGTGCCAGCGAAGTCTCTCCGACTTCTACGAGCGTGACTTTTGGCGCGAGGTACAGAAGCTGTTGGCTGACGCCGGGGAGAAGGGACACGCCACCGGCCAGGGTTCCAATATCTCCCACGCCGATCGCAACGAACGGAAAGAAAATCTCATACAACGCGACGTATCCCTGGCCTGCGCCAACGGGACGAGCGGTCGAGGCGAAAAGGAGTCGGGATCGATTCGGGTCAAGTCGCATTTCTCGGCCGCGGTGGGTGCGTATCGTGACCGATTCGATGCTCCGAATCTGTGAGCGTGGGATCGTGATCCGAATACCACCCCGCGTCAGTATGACGATCTCTGCATCATCGTCCGATACGATCTGGCCGACGTGAGTTGTCCCATCTATCAGCGTGACGCGTACCTGGTTTGAATCGGCCGGGGCGTCCTCAACGTCCTGGGCGAGGACTCCGGCTGGCAGCATCAGCAGGGTGAACGCTAAAACGCGCAACGACACAGCACGAAATGCCACGGTAGGCAGCGCCACGGCGGGGAACGGTCGCAGTGAGGATTTGCGGATCATTGGTGTGGTGGTCGGACTATTGGTTCAGGTGCCGTCACTTGTCTCGGCCAAAACACTCCCTTGGACAAGCGAATCCGTTCTTCACTGCAAGGTACGGCTGAGAGGAGGGGTTGCTCGCGCTTGTCGCAGGGCGCAGGACGCCGTAAATTGCCGGCCTGCTTCGCCGAGACAGCCGTCGCGGCGGTGAGCCCACGTGGCGGAACTGGTAGACGCGCTGCGTTCAGGACGCAGTGATCGCAAGATCGTGGAGGTTCGAGTCCTCTCGTGGGCACAAGACGGAGTCGGTAGCGAGACGTCAATTGTTATGGCCGATTCCCTTCGAATGGTCACCCGGCGCCAAAGCTGCTTTGGCAGGGGCGTGGTTGTGCTGATAGTGGCCCTGTCGGCCGCCGGAGCTGACGTTTCGTCGGCGCAGGACATGGGAAGGTCCGCCAGCGCACCGCAAGTCCTCGGCCTCGACCACGTTCCCATCGCGGTATCCGACCTGGACGCGGCGGCTGAGCGGTACCGGCAACTCGGGTTTACGCTGAAGCCTGGGCGACCACATCGAAACGGAATCCGGAATCTGCACGCCAAGTTTCCGGACGGCACCGAGCTGGAGTTGATCACGGTCTCTGGGGTCCGGGACACGCTCACCGCCAGGTATACGCGCTTCCTGGCCGAGGGTGATGGCCCGGCGTTTCTTGCACTGTATCGCGGCAACAAGAACGTGGACACCCGGCCGTGGCCGTCGTACGTGTTCTTTGGGCGACGCAACGCCTCGCCGACCGACAAGCCGGAACACTTCGATCACGCAAACCAGGCCCGATCGCTTACCCACGTTTGGCTTAGTGACGACGAGCTTCTATCGAACCGTGAATTGCTTGAGTCAAGCGGCGCTGAGTTGCGGCGCGTGGAAGATCGGTCTGCGGATGGCGCAGCGGATGGCGCTGCGGATGGCGCTGAGAATGCTGCAGTGCGGGAGAGGTCAACGTCCACGCTTTCGCCAATGGAATTGTCGATGCATGCTGGATTCGCGGTCGCCGCGTATCGGTTTGGTGACATTGTGTTCGTTCCGGAAGACTCTAGGGTGCATCCCGCTCGACCGATTGTCGGCGCTACCCTCACCACGGTTGACGTGGATGCCGTCGTTGAAATCCTCAAACGCAACAAGCTCACCGCCGCGGACGGCCGCCCGATTCGCCCAGTTGCAATCGACGGTAGGCGGAGCGTTTTCCTACCTCCGAACCTCACTTTTGGCCTGTGGCTGGAATTCCGAGAAGTACGTTAGTGCAGGACTACGAATTGTCGAAGAACGCAACCACTGCGGAGTCGCGTCTTCCGTGTACCTCGATCGGATTCACCGTGTACGTGGCGGGAAATGTCGTGCCGTCGACACGCACCATAGTTGCGCTGTGCGGTGAGCCGAATTCACCATTGTCGGGGATCCGGCTGATTCCCGAGTCCATGCCGCCCAGAGCTTCCACATGATGCTCTATTGCCGAGCCGACTAGCCCGCCTGGTGCTGCTCCGAGCAGTCGTTCCGCACTTGGGTTTGCCTCCAGGATTGTGCCGGCCTCGTCGATAATGCACAGTGCTGCACCGAGAGAACTTAGTATGGCGCGAGCCTGGTCAAGCTCGGCTGCGAGTCGTTCCCGCCGTTGTTCGTACTGCTCCTGCATCTCCCGCAATGAGTACTCCAGTGCGCGCTCGAGCCGTTGCCGCGTCCGATCGGCGCGAGCATAGCGTTCATCGACGCGCTCCAGAAAGGCAGCCCAGAGGTCGCCTTCCGGCGGCTCATCGGGCGACAGCCCCGCGTTGTCGAGTTGTTTCGCGAGTGCGTTATGCATTACGTCGCCTCCGAACCCGTAGAGGGGTGCAGTGAACGGGCGACGTGTTCCGGAGCGTTGAACGCGAGGACGTACTGTCCCTGGCGCCACTGACCTGTGGCGAGACGTAGCATTGGTAAGTCGATTTAGTCGGTGCCTGCCGTACCAGCAAGGGAAGCGATGTGCTACTGCCGTCCTTGCGAGTGTCCAGGGTGGCAGATGTGCCCACGCCATCCTGGATTTCGGCGTATCGACTGGAGGCGACTGAAGTTTAAGTGTCCGGCGCTCTGCAACAGAATGTGGTGGTCTGCCAAGAGAGCGGTGGTCGTCCAAAAAACCTCGATCTGCGTTTAAATCGACTGTCGCGCCGTCCGATATACTACTGACATGCTCGGTCGGTGCAATTCTGTTAGACACCGTCCCGCGTACAGGCGGCGCACTTCTTTTGCCGTCTAGCATGCTGAAAACGTCCCTATCTGCGCGGGCAGGGCCGTAACTACAGTTCCAGTCGTTTCTCGATGAAAGCCCCGTTGCGCCTTCGTGCAAGGTCGTATGCACTACTATTCATTTCTGTGATTGTCTTTGCCGGATGCGGCGATTCTCCTTTTGCCAGCTTAGAGACTGACGTCTCGGCAAATGCTCCGTCCAAGATGCGGCAGTCACACCTGTACTCGACCGCTGAAGATATCCGCAGCGGTAAAGTCCTCGAGCGCTTTGCGCAGCTCGTCGCCTCCAACGACTTCGTGCTCAGCACGTCGGGCGTCGAACTCGAAATGGCGAAGGTTCTGGAGCGCTACCAGAATCTCGATGGCGTCACCGTCAAAGGAGCGTTTAGCAGAGCGTTCGTCGGGTTTGCGGTACACGTCGACGAGAACGGCAAGATGACAGTGCCCAAGTTTCTGGAGATTGTCGAAAAGGACAGCGACATCAAGTGGATCGAACCGGATCCTCGTTTCACGACCAGGCCATTCGCCAAGTCGAAGGATCTCAGCGGCGGGCAGGAACTCGTCTCGAGCCTTTACGCCGTAAAGGCTGAAAAGAGCTCGACCCTTCCCGGCAACGGTTCAGGCAGCGTGAACGTCGACATTTACATTATCGATTCGGGTATCAACAACTCCGACCTGAATGTCGTCGAACGGGTTGACTTCACCACAAGTGTTGAACAGGATAAAGGGCTTGTCCTCGACAGAACCAGAGTTCTTGAGCGGTTGACGACCAGCTTCGACAAAGCTTCAGACCTGCTGGGTCATGGTACGCACGTTGCCGGTATAGCTGCCGCTATCGACGACAAAGACGGTCTTGTCGGTGCCGCTCCGGGCGCACGTATCCACGATTTCAGAGTGTTCGACGCTGAAGGTCGGGCAGACATGTCCGCCGTAATCGCGGCACTGGATGTCATCAAGGCCCGGATGCAGTACAAGCCGCACCCGATCGTCGTGAATCTCAGCCTCGGAGCCGACATAGGCACCACCGAGTACAATGCTCTCGACGAGGCCGTTGCGGCGTGTGTCGAAGCCGGTGTCGTCGTGGTTGTCGCGGCCGGCAACGATGCGATCGATGCGCGAACGGTTACTCCCGCTCACGTATCCAGTGCAATTACGGTTGGTGCAGGCAACGCACCGTTCACGAACTATGGTCCGTATATCGACATACACGCCCCGGGTGTAGACGTGATGTCCCTAGCCCCGGGAGCAAACCGGGCGGTCCAGATGTCAGGGACGTCGATGTCGGCGCCGCTGGTTGCAGGGGCCGCAGCGCTGTACTTGTCGGCGAATCCGAAGGCGAGTCCGCAACAGGTTCGCGATGCGATCTACAATTCCGCGTCGTCTGGTGCAAGCCTACGGCCGGCGACAACGACAATTCGACAGCTCGACTTGTCAGCGTTCTAGCTCGCCCTGGCCCGGCAATAGCCCCCGGTATCTTGGGTCGCTGCGAATGGACTCCAGCAGACTGTCGGCGGTTGCTTCGGTGGCAGAAGTTCCGCCTGAACTGAGCGCACATTTTAGCCCGGCTATCGCGTCGTCGGCTGTACCGACCTGCGCGGCGGATTGCGCGAGCCAGTAGCACGCGCGACCAGAAAGCGGACGGATTTCACGCGCAAGCCGCAGGACGCCATAGGCACGCACAAAATCCTGGCGTTGGACGTATGACCGGGGCTCGTAGAAGGCGACGTGCGCGTAGGCTGATGCGAGCATTCGCTGCGCTGCCTGCGCTTGTTCGGGGTCGCGCGCGTCCGCAGCCTGCTGGCGCAGTTGGTCAAGCCGCAGATCCTTAACGCCGCGCTCGTGTGCTATTTGTCGTTCGCGGTATCGTTCGACAAACTCAACCATCTTGAGTTTGTACGCTACGACCCGCTCTCCCGTCTGCCGCTCGCGTTTCCTGGCACGCTTGACGTCTCGCGATCGTGTTAGCGTTCGCAGGGTGTCAGCCGCGCCTTTCAGATCGCCTACCGACGGGAGCCCGGCGAGGTCGTCGACGATTCGTGTGTATGATTCGTGTGCCGCGACCCGGTCGCCTGTCGCGAGAGCGCTATTTGCCCGGCGCCGGTAGACGGACAGCTGTTGTCGGACCCACGTCGGATCCGCGTCGGCGAGCCGCTGCTTCACGGCGATCAGCTGAAGCCATTCCAGTACTTCCGTCGCGGTAGTTGCCGGTGGCCAACTGTGGGTACCGTCAAAGGTGAAGAACCGATGGTTGATTTCGGTATCGTCGAGCGCGCGCGACATCTCCCGGGCATGATCGTAGTTGAAATCCAGTCGCCCGGCAACGGACGCGACCGCGTAAGACCTCTCCATCGAAGCCGCGGCCAGGAATTGGTCAGACCCGGGCGGCATGGCGCCACCGACAGCCACAACGCCGGCTACATGTCCGTCCAGATCGGGTGCCACGGCCAGCGCGTAGTGCGCGGTACCCGAGAACCCGACGAGATACATTCTGGATACATCAATGCTGAGCATCGTTTGCGCATCGACGAGCATTGCGCGGAAAGCCGCTTCGGTCTGCTCGAACGCCGTTGGTTCGTCGCTGACCGTGCCGAAAGAACTGATCAAGGCGAAGCCGAGCTCGTTGGCTGCATCCCTGAACAGTTCGAGCGGAACGTGAGCTCGTCGGCGCGGGTCCATCAGGAATGCCACGGGCCATTTCTCATTCACATCGTACGAATCGGGCAGGAAGACCGCGTATCGTTGCGACTGATCGGAGCGTGACCTTCGCACCACTGTTTCGCCCGGCGCGGGCATCGCCGCCTCGAGTGTCTTGGAATCTGAGCCGGACACTGCTTGCGCGACGGCCGTGCGAGACTGTGCAGAGCCCGACATCACCAGCAGGGTCGCGACACAAATACCAGTGGCCCAACGCAGAAGACTCGTGGAAGCGCTCATTTTCTTCGGTTCTTCGGCGGCCGCGGGAAGAATGCACTTGTGTGCCGCACATACTCGGCGTACCCGGGTTTGGTCTCGGCCAAACCGCGTTCGAGCATCGCGACACCCGAGACGCGAAGTAACAGGAATAACATCAGCAGGGGCGACACAATCGTAGCCCAGCCCCACGGGACTTCGCAGGCAACAATCCAGACGCCAAACCAGATCAGAGACTCGCCGAAGTAGTTCGGATGACGGGTGTATCGCCAGAGCCCGCCGTCCATCACCTTTCCTGCATTTGCCGGGTCGGCTTTGAACCGACGCAATTGTTCATCGCCGATTGCCTCGAACAGGAAACCAGTGAGCCATACCGACACGCCGATCAGGGCCAGCCATCCGGGGGCGAACTGGTCCGCTTCGAAGGTGCTGAATACCAGGGTTGCCGGCGAGAGTACAATCAGCATGACGAGGCCCTGCAGCAAGAATACCTTGAAGTAGCTGCGCCACCACCACTGTTTGCCCGCTTCTCTTCTCCACGCGGCGTACCTGTAGTCTTCGGGCTCACCCATGTTGCGTCGGCCGATATGTATGGCCAATCGAAGCGCCCAGATTGCCAGCATCGCGAGTACGAGCATCCAGCGGTCAGGAAAGCCACCAACGGGCAGGCCCGGCGCCGCGGGTGGCGCAGTCGCCGCGGCTGTCGCCGCCGTTACGCCGGCCGCGAGCATAAATCCCGGACCCCACAAGACGTCCATGATACCTGAGTCGCGCAGGCGCAAGCTGAGCAGCCAGCCGGCTGTCACGTACACGAGGATACTCGCGGCGGCGACTGTCATCAAAGGCAGAAATCCGTACGTTACTGCCATGTCTGGAATGTCCCTCAAGTTAGTTGGAGCGGCACTGTCGCTTGTTGTACTTGCTTGCGGCTGCTCCGGTCCACCCGACCACGGCGACCAGCGGAACTTCGTCTTCATCCTCGTCGACGACCTCGGGTACATGGATGTGGGCGTCTTCAATCTGGGGTCCTTTTACGAGACACCAAACATCGACCGACTCGCGCAATCGGGCGTGCGTTTCACGTCAGCGTATGCGGCGTCCCCGGTGTGCAGCCCGACGCGGGCGAGTATCATGACCGGGAAGAACCCTGGCAGACTGGGCACAACCGATTGGTTTGGCGCTCCGCAGCCGGAGACTGCTGCCAAACACTGGACGCGTGACCGTGCGCTCCTGCCCGCTCCTTATATCGACTCACTTCCTCACGAGGAGACGACGATCGCGGAGGCGTTGTCGCTTGCCGGGTACCGCACGTTCTTTGCCGGCAAGTGGCACCTCGGCAAAGAAGGTTCCTACCCAGAGGACCACGGTTTTGAGATCAACAGGGGTGGATGGGAGCGCGGCGGACCGTACGGCGGTGACAAGTACTTCTCACCTTACGGCAACCCCAGACTGGCCGACGGACCTGCGGGCGAGCACCTTCCTGACAGACTCGCTCGCGAAACCGCCGCGTTTGTGGAAGCGGCATCATCCGGCGAGGCCCCGTTCTTTGCGTTTCTGTCTTTCTATTCCGTGCACACGCCGCTGATCGGACGCCCCGACCTGGTGGAGAAATACGAGGCCAAGCCGGCGGCATCCGACGCCTGGGGTGTTGAGGGTGCCCGGAAGGTACGCCTCGTCCAGAACCACGCCGTATATGCCGCCATGGTGGAAGCGATGGATTCGGCCGTGGGTGTCGTGCTGGAAGCCCTGGAAACGTCAGGCGCTGCGGAGAATACGGTGGTGATATTCATGTCGGACAACGGGGGGCTTTCGACGTCGGAGGGACACCCGACGGCCAACGTGCCGTTGCGCGCCGGAAAGGGCTGGATCTACGAAGGCGGGATCCGTGAGCCGATGATCATCCGTGCGCCGGGCGCGAAGCGTGGCACGGTCGTCGAAACGCCGGTAATCAGTACCGACTTCTACCCGACGATTATCGATCTCGCGGGCCTCGAAGCCGACCCGGCGCAGCACGCGGACGGGAACAGCCTCGTTGGGCTGCTCTTCGATCGTGATGAAGACAGTGCGTCTGCATCCGCGATTGCAGAACGCGAGGCCCTGTTCTGGCACTATCCGCACTACGGAAACCAGGGTGGCAGCCCGGCATCTGCTGTTCGCTCGGGCGACTGGAAGCTCGTGAGGCACTATGAGAAAGGCCGGGACGAGCTGTATAACCTCGCGGACGATCTCTCGGAGCGCAACGACCTCGCTTCGTCGGAGCCCGAACGCGTGGCGACGCTGGGTAACCTTCTTGATGCGTGGATTGAAGATGTCGGTGCAAAACTTCCGTCTCCCAATCCGGCTGCTGCGGAACCGCAGCCATAGTGCCGAAGTGGCAGATGTCCACTTCCGACCAGCTTCGTCGCATACTTCTCTTTAGACCGCACGAAGAAAGCTTTGCGCTACCTCAGCTTCAGAATCGTTCTGTGGACCGGAACCGTGATTTGCTGTTCGATTGTCCTGGCGTCGGCGGCATCCGCACAGATCGACTCACAGTACGTAATCACGTTTGGGGCCAACTCCTTTGAGGAGGGCGTCGCCGCCGGAATCGATGCCTCCGGAAACGGATACTACCTGGGCTACTTCCAGTCCGACGTTGACTTCGACCCAGACACGGCGTCCACTCATATCCTGACGGGCTCGCGTGCCGATGTTTACGTCGCCTCGTACACCTCAACGGGCGGGCTTCGTTTCGCCTTTGACATCGGCAACCGCTTTGCCACGTCAGAATACGCGGGCGACCTGGCGGTCCGCCCCAACGGTACGATTGCGGTCACCGGGGCGCAGCCTTTTGGGACAATCGACTACGACCCTGACACTACGGCGACAGTTGAGTTGTCGGGTCGAGTTTTCGTGGCGTCCTACGACAGTGCCGGGCATTTCATTTTCGCAAGCGCCGCAGCGGCACTGGACGCCGCGAGCACGGGTAGGGGAGAGAGCGTAGCGTTTGATCGACGCGGGAATGTCTACGCGACCGGTGCATTTGTTGGCACACTGGATTTCGCCGGTTCGACCTTCACAGGTCCGGGCGTATTGACGAGCGTGGACGGTAGCGACATCTTCGTCGTCAGCTACACTGCAGATGGCGACTTTCGCTTTGCCTTTTCGATCGACGGAGAGGGGAGCGACCGCGGTCTAGGGATTGCCGTGGACTCGACGGCGAACATCTTCCTCACCGGGGACTTTGGAGACGAACTTCATTTTGATCGCGACGACACAGACCTGAACGGCGATACCGAACGCCGAACTAGCGCTGGGAGTAGCGACTTGTTCCTTGCCAGCTACGACTCTCTCGCGGTTTTCCGATTCGCATTTGCGCTGGGTGGAGAGTTCGACGATGTAGGGGAGGGCGTCGACGTAGATGAGGCCGGACTCGTGTACATCACCGGCAAGGTTGCAGCGGAGGTTGACTTCGATCCGGGCCCGATCGAACGCCTCCGCGCGGGGTCACCAAATGGCAGTGCGTTTCTGGCCAGCTACCTCAACACGGGAGTCTTCCGCTACGCCGTGGTGCTTGAAGGCGGGAGTTCAACGGGACGAGACGTATCCACGACTGCGGAGGGAAAGAGCATCATCGTTGGATCGTTTGGGGGAGAAATAGATCTGGATCCAGGTGACGACGAGGCGCTCTTCACGTCCGTCGCCGGTTCCGACGCCTTTGCCGCTCGCTACTCTCTGTACGGAAACTACATCCTGGGGTACGCCCTGCAGGGCGCCGGGAGCAGCGATGCGCTCGGAGTGGACCTGAACGCTGATGAGGGCCACGTGATTACGGGGGCTTTCACCGGGTCGATTGACTTTGATCCGACTGACGGAAGCGACGTCAGGACCGGCAACGGGCAGACGGACGGTTACATCGCGCGATATCCGGCGACGTTCATCGTGAGCAATGAGAGTCCGGTAGTCGTCTCCGGGCCGCACGACGAATTGACCATGTCGTCGCCTTATCCCAATCCGGCATATGGCCCCGTCTACTTTACCATCGACGCGGCCGAGCTGCCAGGACTGACGCTAACGATTCACGATGTTACCGGGCGGCGCGTATGGGTACCGCAGTTGCGTCGACGAGCCGGAAGAGCGTCGGTGGAGGTGCAACTCGACACGTCGCGGCTTGCGTCTGGAGTCTACTTGATTGTAGCGCGCTCTGGAGAGAAGATCGGATCCCACCGCGTAGTGGTGTATCGCTAGCGCCTATCCGCCGAATCGGTAGTGCGCGCCCGCCCCCGCCTGGATTCCCACGACTGATTCGGATCGTCCCCGCCCAAACACGCTGTAGTCGTATACATACGGCCCAATTCCGCCGAAGCCACTACGACAGCGTTTCGATCGGTGACGTTGCGCGCGTCCCAAGCATGAACTCGCCAACTGACGATTCCATCAGGTAGTCGACGCCGGCGGCTCGGGAGAAAAGATCTGAGTCCCCGGACTCCACCGCACATGGCGCGAGACCCATCGCTGTCGCGACCAGATACATCGTCTGCTGCACAACGCCTACGTGTTTCAAGATGAGGGAGTACGCGATGGCGGAGTAGGTCCACGTTATCCTCGGGAACCGTGCCGCCAAGATTACGAGTACCTGCCGGGTCTTGAGATCGGTGTCGGTTGCCGCAGCGGCGTCTTCGAGTAGCTTCGCGATGTCCTTCCGGTCCGCGTCACACTTTCCGAGCACGTGTTTCTCAGGATCATAGTGGTACAACCCGGCGGGCACGTCCAAACTTCTGTTCACAGCCACGTACGTCTCGAGCTCATAGAGTCCGCCACCAGCCGGATAAGGTCGGTGCGCATACTGCACCGGTTCGATGATGCGCTCATTCTCAGCTGATCCCTCTCCGTAGTCTACGATGCGCGCGGATCGATAGAGGAATTCACCGAGCTGCTTGTTCGATATTGGCGGGTCGCCGTATTCACGAATTGACTGCCGTTGCTCCATTACCGTTTCGAACGGCGGGCTATCAGTCTGGATTGCGTTGAAGTCCGGTTTTTCGAGTTCGACCTCTTCGGTGTACTCGATTTGTTTGAGTGCCGGCGCAACTTCGTAGATGTCCTCGAATCGCATGGCCTGACCGACAACCTCGCGATGTCGGCCTGCCCTGCTCCGGCTATGGTAGAGCAGATCGTGGTACTCCCACGTGAGCAGTCGTGGGTCCGCGTCCTCTGCCGTTGCGCCATCATCGTCGAGGAGCGTCAGGAAGTCGTTTGCAAGTAGGGCCTTGGCAAACGCCACGAGCGCCTTCTCCTTAGGTGCGCCCTTGCGGGATGCCAGGCGCTTGACGCTGGCTCCTCTGGCGAAGGCGGCGACAACTTCCGCGGCGACAGGTTTAGTCAGTTCAATTGCAACATGCGAGAGTGGACTCTCGAGTACCAATCCGTCACTGTCCCGACGAAGTATCGCAAACCTCGACAGCACGTATATCTTCTTCCGCTTAACCTTAGCGGATGGCTTCCTGTAGTAGGGTGAAATTGGGTGTACTACAAACATAGAATTGCAGACTTGACGGGAAAGAAAACGCCCCGACCATATTAATGATCGGGGCGTTCGAAAACTGGAAGCACACGAAGTGTTTTACTTCTTCTTGTTCGACTTTTTCTTAGTCGACTTCTTCTTCGTCGTCTTCTTCTTCGGATTTTTCTTCTTAGGCGCCTTCTTCTTCGGAGCCTTCTTCTTAGGCGCCTTCTTCTTTGGAGCCTTCTTCTTGGGGTGCTTCTTCTTGGTAGGCGAGCGGTGCGAGTCCTTCGTTGGCGACGCAATCGACTCCACGACCGGAAGCATCATTGAGAGCGCACCCATAACACCGATCTTGCGAACAAACCGACGTCTGCTCTGACGCTGCGCGTCGGAAGACCGTGGGCCACGGTCAACGAGCAGATCGGCTCCAGCCAAATGATCAAGCGTAAGCTCTACGAGGTCGGCGTCGGCTTCTCCGTTAACCTTCTCGCGAAGTACATCGACAATCTCCTCGACCGAGCGCGAACCATCGGCGCTTTCGAACACGACGGCGGCGGTTTCATTTAGCGTGTGCGCCTGATCCAGTTTCTCGTCGACTACGACGAGATCTTCGAATGTGCGCTGCTTGAGAATGCCCTCACTCCGAGCTTTCGGGTTTTGGCTAGCTGACATGGCAGATTGGTTTGAACGTTTTGTACGACGGTTAACAGAGGAGAATTGCGTGAGACTGCCACACTTCGGGCGAGCCGGAAAGACCACCCCCTCTACTCTTCAGTACTCCCTTAATTTACTATAAACGCGGAAAAAAACTTCACTTGCGGCCACCAACGAGTAATCGGCCATCTCTGCGCGGAGAAAAGCCCTCCTGAGTGCGATAGAGGCCGTTTTGCCAATTGGCAAGTGCCTTTTTGAGCCCTTCGGGCGTCATTTTCGATACGTCGCGAGCGCGTACAGGGGTGCGCCGCAGTCAAGTCGATACCGAAAGCAGCAGGAGACGGGCCGTCTCCGCTGCGTCACCTCGCTCGCTTTCGACCCCGTCCGCCATTCGGGCGACCTTCGCGAGGGCGGCCAGAACTGGCTCAGCCAGGTCGCGCGCCCGGATTGCGTTTTCGAATAGCTTCAGTGTCGTCTGTCCGGGCGTCAACTTTTTCGGATCCCAGGTTGATCCGGACACGAACCGCGCGGCGACGATCAAACCTGGTTCCACGGCTAACGCACCCGTGACGCCGGCCAGCTCCTGCGCAGTGACGCGCGAAACGGTGCCCTCCGCGTCTCGTATTGCAAGTGGTCGCGCGTACGGATGCAACCTCCCGTTGAAGTCGAACACGGCAAATTCGTCTGAGTAGTACGTGGCGCCAGCCTCAACGAGCGCACGGACCAGGGACGTCTTGCCGGCGTGCGATGGTCCCGGAATAACTACTCCTCGTCCGCGCCAGGCCACCGCGCCAGCATGCACAAATACGTATTCGCTTGCGGCTTCTGAGACGGCGATGTCGAGCCGATCCACAACTTCGTCCACGGCCTGTGATACACTACAGCCCCGCACATTCGGAAATGCACCTCCGGATACGCACCAGGTGTCCGTTTCAGATTGCGGCCTGACCAGAACGTGCACATGTGCATTGCCGGGGTGTGCATCAATGATACGCGAGTGTGGCGGCAACCGGCGGCGGATTTCGTGTAGCGCGTCGCCGTTTGTCCATTCGATCGTGACGATGGCGCTATAGCAGGAAAACGTCAGCCGATTCATCGCGAGCTCAGCGTGCTTCGCAGGATGCGTCCGAAGTGCCGGATGGCCTCCGCACCAAACTCACGCGATATGCGAACTGTTCGAACGGCCGGGTACAGAAACCGTAGGCCGCGGGGCAGAGATAGCGCCTGTTCGTCACGTTCGGTAGGCTTGGTGGCCAGTTGGATCAGATGCACGAAGTACGGCAGCTTGTCAGCCATGCGCGTACGAAGCGCGAGACGGAATAGCGCACGCGCATTCTCGTCCTCGCAGTCGAGATCTTCCAATACGAACTTGTTGACTACGTCCTGCGCCAGCTTCTCGACCTTCGGGTCAGCCTGGATTCGATTGACGACCTCGGCGGGAAGTTGGGCATCGAATACGCTGGCGGCGAGATGAAGTCCGAGTAGCAGAATCCGTTCGCTGTGGCTTTCTCGTGCCCGAACAAGAACCGCTTCCCAATCGGGGTGTGGCGTCATTTCGATCAGACCGGCAACATCTCGAATCCATTTCAACGTGTCCCAGCAGTGTTTGCCGCCGTGAGCAGCCAGGAACAGGATCCGGTCTGGAAAGGCCAGCGCAAAGGTCGGGTGGCCGGCGACGGTCACGCGCTCAAGCGATGCGAACGACGCGTCCACGTCAAGGGCAATACCCAGTGTGCGCGGAATAAAGGACCAGTGCAACTCTACGGTGAGACTGCCTTTGACGAACTCGTATCCAAGCTGGGAATCGAGGTATCCTGCTTCTTCCTCGAGCTGGATCTCGGTCTCGTAGCCCTGCTCAACCAGGTACTCGCGAGCGATCGGGATGTCGCGACGCTTGAGAAGCACATCGATGTCGCCGTGGGCGCGTAGGGTCGGGTCGTCGTACGCAGCCTCCGCAATGCTGACGCCTTTGAGGGGCACGACCACAACGCCCGCAGATTCGAGTGCCTGAAGGAGGTCGCCCAGTTCGCCCGTAACCTGGCTGAACGCCCGCGCACCGGCGTAAAACGCTGAGCGGATCGGCGCCAGATCCTCAGGGGAAACCGAAGCCCCAAGCGCTTGCGAAACGCGACGGTAGACCAGGCCTACCAGACCGTGCCGAACTGACAGATGCGCAAGCTGCTCGGTGTCAACCGCCTTCCAGAGGCGCCGTAGACGTTCCTCACTGTCAGCGTCTTCGCCGAGACGCGCACAAAACCGAATAAGTTCAAGTTCGTTTGACGAAAACACCGATCCGGCTAGCGTGCGGGTTGCAACAAGAAGCTAAAGGTACAGTATTCAGGCGCGACGGATACTTCGGAACACCAGTCTCAACGTCAATTCGATATGCATCGACTCAACAGTTTCCGCTTCCTACTCACCACCGTCCTATTTGCTGCCGCGTTTGCCGGTTGTTCCGGTGCTCGGAAAGCCGCAAACGACGCTCCGGCCGTGGTCACCGTCAGCGACATCGACGCCTCGGGCGACGAACCTGTCTTCTTCAGTTTCGCAGACGGCAAGCCCGTAGGTTCAGGCGACGCGTGGGACATATCGTTCAAGGGTACCGACATCGGGGTCAATGGCACGGCCCGAGTTGTTGATCGCGCTTTTGAGCGCGTGCTTGAGGCACCGGAGAGCGGGTATCTCGAAGCCGTTCCGAAGACCGAGGAAGAGCGATGGTTCGAATACAATCCCGACACGCACGTCGTAACCCCCGTCCCGTTTCGTACGATCATCGTGCGCACATCCTCAGGTGGGCACGCGAAGATCGAGATTCAGGACTACTACGACGGACTCGGTACGCCGCGATTCTACACCTTCCGGTATGCCTATCAACCGTCGGGAAGTCGATTTCTGGCTGCAATCGACGGTTGAGGACTGATTTCGGACATTCTTAGCGCTCCCGTCCAGGTCAAGCTTGACACACAGGCACCGGTGTGCTATGTTTATAGCACAGTGCTATGTTTGTAGCACATCGATTCACAAATGTGCAGTGTAGATGGCCGCAAAACCGTCCTACCTGAAACTCAGCCGGAGAGAGCGGCAGATAATGGATGCGCTCTACAAACTCGGCGACGCCCCCGTGGCCACGGTTCGGGAAAACCTGCCGAACCCGCCAAGCTACTCCGCTGTGCGCGCGAAGCTCGCCATCCTTGAGGCGAAGGGCTACGTCACGCACGTTCCCGATGGGCCCCGGTACCTCTACCGCGCCGTCGTGCGCCGTGACGAGGCGGAGGCGACGGCGCTTCAGCACGTGTTGCAGACGTTCTTCGGCGGATCGGTCGAGAAGGCGGTCGCTGCGCTCGTCCGGCAGAACGAAGGCGATCTCACGGAGGCTGAGCTCGACAGGCTGTCGTCGCTCATCGAGCAGTCTCGCGCAACTGACGAGGAGGACTCGCGATGACTATTCTGATTGTCGAAACCGCGGTCAAAGGGCTCGCAATCCTGTTCGTGGCCGCGATCGCTGCAAAGGCGGTTTCGCGAAAGTCTGCGGCTGTGAGGCATCTCGTCTGGTCGTCCGCAATGCTTGGGCTTCTCGCGATCCCAATCCTCACGGCTTCGTTGCCGAATTGGCAGGTGGCCGTTCCGGGGATCTCGGTACCGGACATCAGCTTCTTTTCAACGTCTCGGCCCGTGCAGCAGGATGTGGTTACCGCGGAGGCGTTCGATGGCGGTATCGCGAGTCCGACCGAGGTTCACGGGGCGACGGCCGATCTGTCCATAGCGTCCGGCCCCGAGGTTGCACCGAATGTTACAGCCGGGAAGGTCGCCGGCGCGACACCGGGGAGCGCGCTACCATCTGATGCGGGCGTTGCTGGTCCATCGCGCTTCGCCGCTTTCCCGTTGCTGATCGCGATATGGGGAGTGGGATTCCTGATACTCCTGTTCGACATCCTGCGCGGGCATCTTGCGGCCTTTCGCGCTACGCGTCGTGCAAATATCGCGGTCGACGAACGGCTCCTGCGACAGCTCGCTGCCTCCTGCAACGCGCTCGGCATACGCGACGACATCGACGTTCGTCTCAGCGGTGACGTTGCGGTCCCCTGTACGTGGGGCGTACGCATACCATCTATCTCCTGGGCGCGACCAACAGTCTTGCTGCCGACGGCATCGCTCGACTGGGATGACGATCGGCTGCGCATGGTAATGGCGCACGAACTTGGTCACGTGAAACGGATGGATTGGGTGACGCAGTGCCTGACCTATCTCGCGTGCGCGGTGCACTGGTTCAATCCGCTTGCGTGGTCTGCGCGTGCGCGCCTGTTGCAGGAGCAGGAGGCGGCGACGGACGACCTGGTTCTTCAGCTCGGCTCGCGTGCGCACGAGTACGCGTCGAGCCTTCTCGATATCGCACGCGCCTCGGCGTGTTTTCGTCCGCGTATTGGCGGACTCACTTCAGCCACTATAGCAATGAGCCGACCCACATCCCTCGAAAAGAGACTTGTCGCCATCCTAGATGCTCAACTCGAGCGATCAGCGATATATGGTCGCCGTGTACTCGGTACCGCGGCGGTGGTCGTGTTGTTGGCAGCACCGTTGGCTGCATTCCATCCGGCACCGGTCGAGTCGCTCGATACAGGGACCCAGTGGAGTCCGCTAACAGGCACTACGCTCACCACGCCCGAGCAGGATCTTGTACCGGAGCGTGTACCGGCACCCGAGCCTGAATCGGTGGCCTCAATAACGCCGCCGGAACGGTCGGCTCCCGCGTCGAACAACGACGGGAGGGACCCAGCTGTCCACGTGCAGGAAGCTCCCGTTGCGGATGTGATACCCGAGAACGTTGAGCGCTCCGCGAGTCCCGACAGCAACAAAGTTCGTGTCTTGTTGCAGGCACTTGCCAATGAAGAGGACGCTGAGGTGCGTCTGTACCTCGTGCGGATCCTTGGTGAAATGGAGAATGCCCTAGCGGTCGCCCCGATGGCAGACCTTTTGGGTAGCGACGAGTCACCCGACGTACGAGAGCACGCTGCATGGGCGCTCGGTGAGATCGGAGATCCTTCCGCCATATCGGCCTTGCGTTCAGCTCTTTCCGCGGAGCAGTCAGAAGACGTGCGGCGGAAGGTGCTCTGGGCGCTGGCAGAGTTGAATGCGCACGAGTCGGTGTCGGCGATTGAAACTGCGCTCGCGAATGACCCCTCGGTCGATATCCGCGAGATGGCCGCTTGGGCACTTGGAGGCTTTGAAGCCGAATCGTCGGCCGAGTCGCTCGAGAATGCGCTTCGCGATGAATCCGCTTCGGTTAGGAGAAAGGCAGCGTGGGCGCTCGGAGAAATTGGGCTGGATCGTTCTGTGGGGGCGCTGACGTCGGCACTCCGCGACGACGACGACGAGGTGCGCGAGACCAGCGCCTGGGCGCTCGCCGAGATTGGTTCGATGACCGCGGCGGATGCGCTTGTCGGGGCGCTCACTGATGAAAGCGCGGGTGTTCGACGACACGTAATTCGGGCGATCGGTGAGATTGGCGCAAACGATGCAGCCGACGCACTGCTCGAAATCCTGCAGCATGATGCTGACCGCGAAGTGCGCAAGATGGCAGCGTACGCGCTGGGTCAGCTGGACTTCTAGAGTCGCGCGTGCCAAGGTTTGGAAATCGTCACCTAACGATGTCGACGCAAGATGAAACGGCAATCATTCGTAGTCGCACTCCTTATCGCCCTCGTGCCGTCGGTGGCTATTGCTCAGGAGCAGACCTCGGTCGATGCCCTCATCGACAAGCTTGGCGCTTCCGACGCGGTCACGCGCGCGCGGGCTGCATGCGAGATCAGTACGTGGCGGCAACTGCCTGATGGGCGCCCGAGCGCGACGGCGCTTGTGCCCGTGTTGGCTGTTGCACTCAGGGATGGCAGCAAGGTTGAATCCGACGCCTGCAAGCCGTACCGAAACTGGGGCAATTGGGGGAACGGCAAAGATCACGGCATTCTCGTTGGCCAGGAGTCAGCCAACGCGCTCGCGAAGTTGCACGATCATGGTGTCGCAGGAATCGCCGACGTGTTCCTGTCAGCCATCCGCGAACAGTCCAACCACGCACGGGCGAACGCGGCGTGGGGACTGGGCGTGATCGAGCATTCGAGTGCCGTCGCAGTCCTGGTTGAGGTGCTGTCGGGCGACGACTATATGCGCGCCCGTGAAGAGGCTGCGTGGGCACTGGGTATTATTGAGCGCGACCAGGACGGTGCTGTCGAAGCGCTTCTTGATGCGTTGCTTCGGGATAAGGGCAACGACGCGACGGTGCGGGAGCAGGCGGCCTGGGCGCTCGGGATCATCGGGGCACAACGTTCCGCGGCAGCGCTCGTAGACGCGCTCGCAGATGACGCCGCTGACGTGCGCGAACAAGTTGCGTGGGCACTGGGCATCATCGAGAATCCGGTCGCGATCCCGTCACTGATGAATGCACTCGACGATGCCGATGCAGACGTTCGCGAACAGACGGCGTGGGCGCTGGGCATCATTGGCAGTTCGGATGCTGTGCCGGGTCTTCTGCGCGGATTGGACGACAGCGATGAAGACGTACGCGAGCAGGTCGCGTGGGCCCTTGGGATAATCGGAGATAGCCGAGCTGAGGATGCCCTGATAGAGGCGCTGAAGGACAAGAGCCCGTCGGTGCGTAAGCAGGCCGCCTGGGCGCTCAGTATGGTCATGTGACGCGGCAAAAGCAAAGCGGCCCGGTGCCGAAACACCGGGCCGAAACGAGGCACGCTTTAGCTAGCGATTTTGGGTGGGGCTCTAGCCCATTCACCGTACAAGATCGCACGGCGATATTACACGTGTTGTAGTAAAGACAACCTCGCTGGCGCCGGTTATGCGGGCCGACGCTAGGATAATTATCGGCTATTCCCCGAGCATACCTTAAGCCTTTCGCACGCATACTCGCGCGTGTTTTGGCTGGTCATTTCCGAGCCCTGCGCTAGCACGACTCTTCGGCGTAAACCTTTCCGCTCCTTCGTGTGTCTTAGACCCGAAAGCGCCTGAATACGGGCATTCTCATTCAAGACCACGCGACCGAGCTGACCCCGACAGCTAACAAATCCGAGCGGATCAGGGAGATCGTAGCCGAGCACAAACGCTCGGTCTACTACCTCGCTGTTGACCTGACGGGTAACCATCACGACGCGGAAGACCTTGCTCAGGAAGTGTTTATCAGTGCATATCGGCATCTCGACCAATTCCGGAACGAAGGGTCCGAGATGGGATGGCTCCGGCGCATCGCAGTGAACACGTTCTTGAACAGTCGACGCTCGAAGGTGCGTGGGATAACGAGCCGCTTCGCTGACATGGAAACCGAACCGCAGCCATCTGCCCACGAGCTGTCTCCAGATCGCGCATCAGAGCAGCGTGACCTGGGCGGCTTGATCGAATCTGCGCTTGACGGGCTCTCTGACCGTGAGCGCGCAGCCTTCGTCCTGCGGCATTATCAGGACCGCTCGATGCAGGAGATCGCCGATGCCATGGATGTTGCCGTGGGCACTGTGAAGAGTTTGCTCTTTAGGTCAACGAGAAAGATGCGAACCGCGCTTGCGCCGGTCCGCGAAGACTGGAGAGGCACGGCATGAGCCAAATCGGGGACAATATTTGCGGTGGAATTGAGGAGTTGATGGCTGATGTTCTCTTCGGCGATCCAGATTCGCGGACTCGTGAGAAACTGGATGAGCACCTCTTGGGCTGTGATGCATGCCGGGAAGAATTCGACAGCTTGCGCGCAACAATCGAATTGAGTCGATCCCGTGTGCGAGTTGAGCCGGATGCAGCTTTCTGGCAGGACTTCGAGTCAACAGTTCTGGATCGGCTCGCGCCGCTGTCACCACCTCGTATGCGATTGGTCAGTCCGCTGACCTTCCAGTCTCGATGGCCGGCGCGCCTGGTCGCGGCATCACTTCTGTTGGCCGTCGGCTTTGGCATTGGCAAGATGGCGTCCATCCCAGGGCCGACCGCTGGCCACAGCGCGCTTCGGGCAGATGGTGCGGGGTCCGTGGTCGATGACGAACAGCAGCGGGGAATTGCCCGAACAGCATCGCTGCAGGAAGAGGCCAACGACCTCCTGGCAGATTCCGAGCTGGTCTTGCTTCAGTTTGTGAACGACGCGTCGCATCCGCGCGGGGCTTCCCTGGCCGAAGGCTTGGGACGGCGTGCCGAGTTTGTTCGCGCGTCGCTCGATGAATCAGGCGATCGCAAAATGCAGGAGTTGATCCGGGAGCTGGAGTTTGTACTGCTGCAGATCGCGAACCTGGACGCTACAAACGACTCACCCGGGGTGGAGCTGGTCCGAGATGCGATTGACCGGCGCGCCCTTCTTTTCAGAATTAACCGTGAGCAATTGCAACACACCTCGCGTGATCGCCAGTTGCTCGCGCCACAATAGCATTACGCACGAGAACCACACGATAGACGCAATGAAACGTAATCGGATTATCGCACTGGCCGTGGTATTGGCCGCACTTCTTGGTGTGGCACATCCTCCAGTTGTGATGGCACAGGACGCTGCAGACGTGGCGTATCGGGCCGCAAACGACTTGATGATCGACGAAGACTGGTCCGGCGCGCGAGACGCGTTTCGGAGGTTCTCGACGACGTACAAGGGCCACGACCGGGCGGACGACGCGGCGTTCTGGGCGTGCTTCTCAGAAGAGCAGATGGCACCGGTAAACGAGAGCACGTTCAAGTGCTACGAGTCCTTTACACGGGATCACAGCCGAAGCCGATATGTGGACGACGCCCGCGCCAACATGATCGTCGTTGCCCAGGGACTTGCCCGTGCCGGCAACCCAGAGTACAGCGCCATGATCAAATCGATGCGTCAGGATGACGACGACGAGGTTGCACTCGCGGCCTTGTACGCGCTAGGCGATATGGGAGACGCGGAAGCGGTCGAGGCGCTTGAGCGGTTGTATTCGCGAGCGACGGATCCGGGCATGCGCCGGAAAATCGTACACGTGCTTGGTGACGCCGAGACGCCCGAAGTAATGGCAACGCTGCAGGACATCGCGCTGAACGATGCGTCACCTGACGTCGCCCGCGCTGCAGTCTATGCGCTGTCGGATTTTGAGGACGAGGCTTCTGTCTCGACGTTTCTGTCGCAGGTCATCGCGTCCAACGCCCCGACGCAAGTCCGGAAAGCCGCCGTCCACTCCATCGGTGACTTCGAGTCTGCAGAAGCGATAAAGGTGCTCACGAATCTGGCCCTGTCGGCTGAGGACGAGTTGGGTCGGACAGCAGCTTACGCGCTCGGCGACATTGACGGCGCGGAGGCGACGACGAGTCTTGAACGCATTCTGAATGCGGGCAAGTCAACCGAAATCCAAAAGGCGGCGCTCTATGCGCTGGGAGATCGTGAGGGCGCGAACGTGGTGGCAATCTTGCAATCCGCGGCGCAATCTGGCTCGAAACCAGAGTTGCAGAAGGCGGCTGTCTACGCGTTGGCCGACGCCGAAGACCCAGGTGTTGCGCCGGCTCTGATGTCGATCTTCGAGTCGTCCAGCAACACGTCGGTCCGCAAAGCGGTGCTCTACGCAATGAGTGATGTCCACGATGCGGACGCCGCCGCAACGCGTGCATTTCTCGGCGGGGTTGCAAAGGGCACGGCTGATCCGGAAATCGCGAAGGCGGCCGTCTACGCGATGGAGGACGTTCTTGATGGCGACATTTCCGTCATGCTGGATATCCTCAAGAGTGCCCCACAGCTTGAAGTTCGAAAGGCGGTGATGTACCAGTTGGCAGATTTTGGCGATGAAGCGTCAATTAGTGCAATCACAGGCGTTCTGAGCTCCGACGCCAGCGCTGAGTTGCGGAGGCGAGCGGCTTATGCGTTGGGAGACTCCGGCGGCGACACGGCAATTGAAGCGCTCAAGAATGCCGCGACGTCTGATGCCAGCACGGAGGTGCGCAAGGCAGCGGTGCGGGCCCTTGGAGAGATCGGTACGCCGGCGGCGCAAAAGGTCTTGCTTGAAATCCTGGAAGGGTCAAACGAGTGATACAATGAATAAGAGCAGAGTCGAAAAACTGGGAATGGCCGTCATCGTCGTATTGGCCGTTGCAAAC
Organism: Rhodothermales bacterium; assembly: GCA_028284545.1. Taxonomy (GTDB): domain Bacteria; phylum Bacteroidota; class Rhodothermia; order Rhodothermales; family JABDKH01; genus JANQRN01. The sequence goes on from JANQRN010000073.1 coordinate 25,643, forward strand.
CTCAACTCGTTGGGCGCGGTAGCAGGATACGTGGGAGGCACCCTGTCATCACTGGCACACCACTGGCACGGGTTGGTTGCTGGCAGTGGCGAGACATCCGACGAATCACACCTTGATGGCCACGGTCAGTTCGCTTCGGTCGTTGCGCAGTTTGAAACCTCCGGTGATCTCGAGACGCGCAAGGCCGCGTTGTACGCGCTCGCCGAGTCAGAGGTGGATGACGCCACACTCGTGCCCATGCTGGAAGAAATCGCCACTCACAGTCGTTGGTCGGAACTGTCGAGAGCGGCTGTGTATGTCCTGGGGGATGTTGAGTCCCACGCGCTGGTGGTCCCAGCTCTCGCGCGAATCCTGGACAAATCACCGCACCGCCGCGTCCGCAAAGCTGCGGTCTACGCGCTGGGAGAGATCCAAACTCCAGAGGCGCGGTCGGTACTGCTGAAGATTCTTGAAGGCACGACGGCTTGAGGTTTCTGGCCGTTCTCGGCTTTCGTCCCATACGACCGTCCCGCATTTGTGCAGGGACACACTTCACCGAGAGTATGATGATCAAGAGACGACTTGTGGTATCCAACGTGATCGCGGCCGCCGCACTGTTAAGCGTGCAGTCGGTGTTGGCGCAGACGGTTGTACGCGACGCAGACGGAGCACGAGCACTGCAGGAGCGCTGGAGTGAGGCAAAAGCAGCGGGGGAGACGAGCGGTGAGGCATTCGCTGTGGGTTTCAGTTTCAGGAGGCTGATGCCTGAGAATCGGTTCTTTCGCCGATCGTTGGAGTGGTCGATGTACACGAACGGCGGATACGGGGACCATGGAGACGACCACCCGTCGTTGATGCAGCTTGCGACCGGTCGCATACCGCAGCG
>JANQRN010000086.1 GCA_028284545.1 Rhodothermales bacterium
CAGCACCTGGAACCGCTTCCGACCGACGCCTCAGTTGCGCGGTCAGCCGCGCGGCGAGTAAACTCTGACCTGCCGACCTCCGTAACGTCTAACACTTGACAGACACCAAGAGAAGACAACCCCGGCCTGGTCAGGACAAACTGCAGCCTGATCTGGACAAGCTGCTCGCAGGTGACCCAGAAGCGTTTGCGTTGCTGGTCAAAGCTGAGAGCGAGCGCCTGTTTAGAGTAATCCGCCGATTCGTGTCAGACGACGACGAGGCACGGAGCGTAATGCAAGAGACGTTTCTACAAGCTTTTGAGCGCAGACATACATTCCGCCGGGAATCAAAGTTCACAACGTGGCTCTATGCAATCGGCATCAACCTCGCACGAGGGGTTGCGCGCAAATCAGCTCGGGTAAGCACACTTACGGAGGCCGACTTTGAACGCCTGCAGCCTGATTTCGCGTCCAACGGAATGCCGAGTGGCGCCGTTAAGAGTTGGAATCCGGCCAGGATGCTAGAATCTCGCGAGCGAACTGCTCTAGTGCACGGCGCAATCGATCGATTACCTGAAGACTATCGCCTGGTTGTGACGCTTCGAGACATCGAGGAGTTGCCAACCGCTGACGTAGCCAAAGTGCTGCAAATCTCAGAGGGTGCCGTAAGAGTGCGCCTCCACCGGGCACGCCAGGCCTTGCGCGCTTTGCTATCAGAACACTTTTCGGGATGAACTCTTCCGCTGACTTACGGCCATGAACCTACTCTCCCGCATCAAGTCGATGTTTCGGCCGGCCCTGACGTGCGCCGACGCAAACGCGTTCATTGCCGAGTACATCGATGACGCCCTCGACCAAAAGACTCGGAAGAGCTTCAAGAAACACGTCGAGATGTGTCCAAACTGCTCGGTCTTCCTGGAGCAGTACAATTCCACCATCGACTTGTGCCGAAATGACGGCAAGGTTGCGGCTCCGCCGGAGCTCGTTGAGACGACGCTCGAGTTCCTACGGTCGCGCGGAGTCGGAGAGGCGTAAAGGGCGACGTGAATCAGATCGTATCGCCCGCCGTCGTCGTCATCCCGACGTTCAACGAAGCGCAGAATGCGGCTTCAGTGCTTCAAAAAGTGCTTGACCTACAGCCACGCGTAGACGTTATCGTGGTTGATGATGCATCTCCGGACGGCACCGCGCAGATAGTCGCCGCCATCTCTGCCGAAAACCCGGGGCGAATAAAACTCATTCAACGAGAAGGGAAGCTGGGGCTCGGCACCGCCTACCTCGAGGGTTTTCGACAGGCGCTTTCAGCGGGGTATGTCTACATCTGCGAGATGGACGCCGACCTTTCGCACAACCCTTCGGACCTGAATAGACTCATCGACGTCGTCAAGAATGGAGACGCTGATGTTGCAATCGGGTCCCGCTATGTTGACGGCGTTCGCGTGATCAACTGGCCCCTGTCTCGGCTCGTGTTATCGTACGGTGCGGGTATGTACACGCGTATGATCACCAGGATGCCGCTGCGAGACGCAACATCTGGATACAAGTGCTTTCACCGACGAGTCCTCGAGGCGATCGACTTCACTAAGGTGCAGTCGAACGGATATTCGTTTCAGATTGAGATGAGCTATCGTGCCTGGCGACGCGGGTTCAAGCTCGTGGAGCTCCCCATCGTTTTTGCCGAAAGAACGGAGGGGCAGTCCAAGATGAGTCGTGCGATTGTACGTGAGGCCGCCTTCAAGGTCTGGGAGCTCAGGTTACGATCGCTGGTTCGGAAGCTGTAGCTGAGAAGTCTGCAATCGCGCTATCGAACAGACTATCGTAGCGATTGATGTGCGTGTTCCAGTCAAGGTCTGCCGGGACGCCCTGAAGTGACTCCGCTGGCAACGGTCGCTCTCGACCGGCTAGCAGGTCTGCCGCGATGCGGAAAAGCTGCTCCTCATCCTCGTACAGCAGTGGCGCATGCAACAGCGGTTGATGCAGTGAGTCCGGGATCAACTCCGGGTAGCTCAGCCGCGCCGGCAGCAAAGGGTGACACCCACAGTAGATCGCCTCCATGATGGCGATACCAAAGAACTCGTGAATCGATGTCGAGACGACGATGTCTGCGCGGTGGAGAAGCGAGCTGTACTCCGCAAAGTCTTCAGCGTAACCATAGTGCAGGATCCGCTCCGCGTATCGTTCGAACGCCCGCTCAAACTCATAGGGCTGTTCCTCGAAGTGCTCACCGGCAAGAATGAGATTGAACTTGTAGTCCGCGTCGTCCAAACGGTTCATTAGCCGAAAGAACCCTTCCGGGTTCTTGTCATACTCCCACCGCTGGTTCCAGAGGACGGTCATGGGTCCGCCACGATCGCGCCTTGCTCTTGCCGCTTCCGCCCGGAACTCGTCGTGCTTCGCCAGCCGCATCCCCAGGTGCAACACGTCGCTCTTGTCTCGAATCTTCTGGACCGAATGCAGATGTGTATAGTCCGGGAACGCCCGCAGTAGCACCGGCAGCGCCTCGAGAAACTGTTCTCGGTGGAAGTTCGAATTGAATACGACTCGGTCTGCCGCAAGACACGTAAGGTAGTTGATGTACCCGTACGTGAAGTCGCGCGCGGTCCCCTCGGGCAGCGGATATGTTAGCTGGTTCTCGTGGAAATAGACAACCACCGGGACTCTCGGCATCACGTCGCGCACGAGGGCAAGGTAGGCCGGCAGATTGACCATGTCAGTCGCGAAGATCAGGTCCGGGACGAAACCATCCTCGAGAATCTCGCGGCTTTTGCGAGCGAGAGATACCGCTCCACCCTGCATGCGCCACTTCCAGAATCGAGCCGACATCGTAACACAGCGCACGTCATGGCCAGAGTGCTTAGTCAATCCGTCAAGGAAGTTCTTGTGCGAACCGCCGTGCCACGGTTCGAGCGCGAGGATGTTAGCCATCTGTATTCAGCTTAGACTTCGCCGGCAGCAGCCAGCGCCTGCTTCAATTCCGTCTCTTCCTCCTCTGTCGAGGGGCGGACGATGGACACGCCACGAACCTGCAAGTGATCTCGAAGGCCGGAATCCTGGACTTCTTCGGCGGTCACCAGGGCCTCGTCGCCAGGGGCCAAACTGATTGTCCGGGTCTGCATCACAACCTCAACTGAGGTTGCGTTCGTGTTCTTAATGAGCATCCCGCGACGTTGTCGTGAGGACATGAAACCTCTCTTTTTGTTCGGAACGTGAACTCACAATCTACGTGCCACCGCGATTGTCGTCACTCCTGGGCGCATCCAGACCGCCGAATTGTCCTGTGCGTCAGTCGATTGCTGTCAATTTCGGTGGAAAAGCATGATTTCGGGGCCCAGCTGAGTGGCAATACAAACGTCTTGTCACCCTCTGCAGGAAAGCCGAAACGTCTCTCACGTGGCTCGTCAAACTCTGAACAGACCGTTGCGGAAGACCGTAGCGGCCTTCGCCGCCCTGCTCTACCCTCCCAGGTGCTGCGTATGCCAGGCCGCATGCCACCCTAGCCAGGTATTGTGTGCCTTCTGCCGCGTGGACACGGAGCGACCAATGCCGGGTGAGGTGATGTCGGCAATCCAGGAGGTCTTTCCGGACGCCGCTATCAGTGCAGCGTGGTCACTCTGGGTCTTCGAAAAACCTGGCACGCTCCAGTCTGCCCACCAATTAATCAAGTATCGGAATCATCCGCATTACGGTTTCAAACTCGGTCGCCTGCTTGGTCACGTTATTCGTCGGGCTGGCGCCACGCTAGACGCGGTCACCGTCATCCCGATCCACTCATTGCGGCTCATCGAGCGGGGATACAATCAAAGCACGCCGATTGCCGAGGGGGTCGCAGACGTCCTTGACCTGCCATTCGACGCAGGTCTGCTGCACCGCACCCGCGGCACGCGAACGCAGACACGACTCAGTGCGAGGCGACGGGCAGAAAACCTTCGCGGTGCGATCGGGGGATCCGAGAACGCGAGCGCCCTGAAAGTACTCGTCGTCGACGATGTAATCACCTCGGGCGCGACAATGTCCGCAGCCGCCACAGCACTAATCCAGGCTGGCGCAGCCTCTGTATGTGCGGCATCACTTGGGTTTGCGCGCCGGTAGCCTCACGCAAAGTCGGCAATATTGAGTGAAACGCCGCAGCGTCTGGCAACGTCCATTCTGTTCGTCGCGATCAGCACGACACCACCGTTCTCGCTAGTCTGGGTGATCGCGGTCTCGATGAGCGCGACACCCGCTTCGTCCAGGTTGGCCACAGGTTCGTCCAGAAGCAGTACCTCCGGCTTATGCAGAATGGCGGCTGCAAGCCGAAGACGCTGCAGCATCCCCGACGAGTACGAGCCCGCAAGGTCGCCTCCACGATCCAGCAAGGCCACTTCCCGCAAGACATCATCAATACGCTGCCTCGGCACATCGGCACGCAGTGCACGCAAGAACTCCAGGTTTTCCCGAGCCGTGAAGTCTTTGTAGAATTGCACGTAGGGTGCCAGGTAGCCAATCGTGCGCGAATGGAAGTCGCGACTCACAGCATTCCCGTCGTTCTGATTGATCGAGACCTTACCATGCGAGGGACGCAGGAGCCCGGCAGCAATGCGAAGCAGCGTTGATTTGCCCGATCCATTCGGTCCAAGAACCGCAACTCTGTCACCGGCGTCAAACGATGCCGATACTCCCTCAAACACTTTTCGCGTGCCAAACGCCTTACCGACGTTGTCAAACCGAATTTCGGCCATGCCTTCCTCTTCGTGGGACCCCAAGATACGACGCGGATGGGCCTCGCAGCGCATGATCGGCCTTTGCGTTGCATCGTTGTTGGTCTTTGTCGGTGGATGTCGTCCGTCGAATCAAAGACACGTCGACTCAGATCCGGGAGAGGCAAGCCGGAAGCCTTCTGACTGGCACTGGCTCCAGCGTACCTATCCACACTACGATTTTGACCCGGTGGCGGTGCAGTCTGCGTTGAGCGAACGTCTGCTCCAGGTCGGCTCCAACAAGAACGCCGCTTCGTGGCAGCAAGTCGGCCCGACCAACGTCGGCGGTCGCATTGTCGACATCGCATTCAACCCCAAGAACCCGCAGACGATCTATCTGGCGGCCGCTACCGGCGGAGTATTCAAGTCGACAGACGGTGGCGCGAACTGGGTGCCGGTGTTCGACGACCAGGCCGTTCTGACAATCGGCGATATCGAACTCGACCCCGAGCGTCCGGACACAATCTATGTGGGCACCGGCGAGGCGAATGGTGGCCACAACAATTCGCCCGGACTCGGAGTCTATCGCTCTCTTGACGGCGGCATGACCTGGGAATCCGTTGGCCTTGCGGAAACTGCCTCGATCGGCCGGATCGTAGTCGACCCGTCGCGACCCAATCGTGTACTGACGGCGGCCGTCGGCTCGTATTTCCAGCCCAATAATGAGCGTGGAGTCTATAGATCGATAGACAGCGGCCAAACGTGGGAACGAACACTTTTTGTCAACGACTCGACCGGGGCGATAGACCTTGTCTTCAACCCGAATAGTCCAGACACGGTGTTTGCTGCCACGTGGGAACGAGTGCGTCGCCCAACCGGTCCGGTTCGACTGCACGGAAACGGGAGTGGCGTCTGGCGTTCTGTAGACAATGGCGTCACCTGGACAAAGCTCGGCAACGGATTACCTGACCCAACGATACTCCAGGACCAAACGGGCCGAGCCCGATTCGGCCGAATCGGGTTGGCCATTTCGGAGTCGCAACCTCAGACGCTCTACGCACTGTACGTGGACGGCGTCACGCAGGGTTACCTCGGCCTTTATCGATCAGACAACGGTGGTGACTCGTGGTACAACGCAGATCCGTTGAAAGGGGCTGAAGATGCATTTGCAAACTTCAGTTGGTACTTCGGGCAAGTGCGCGTCGATCCGGGCGACCCCGACGTCGTCTTCGTGCTGGACCAACAACTTGCGATGTCAACCAACGGAGGCGCGAGCTGGGAGGTGCAACCCGGCACACACGTCGACCACCACGCGCTGGAGTACAGCCCTGACGGATCCGTTATTCTGAGTGGCAACGACGGCGGACTGGCGCGCTCTACAGACAACGGCAACTTCTGGACGCGGCAGGGGGAGCTACCGATTACGCAGTTCTACGAAATTGCCTTTGATCCGTCCGACCCGCGTCGTCTATTCGGCGGTACTCAGGACAACGGAACCCTGAGGTCTCCGACGGGGACTGACGGACCGTGGACGCGAATCCTCGGTGGCGATGGTTTCTATGTCGCGGTAGACCCGACCAATCCGGGAATCATATACGCAGAGTCACAGAATGGCGGCCTCTACCGACTTGACAGCGACGGCCAGACATTTATCAAACCAGCTGCGGCCTCCGCAACAAACTGGTCCACGCCATTTATCCTCGACCCAGACGATCCATCTACGCTCCTGTTTGGGGCCAGACGGATCTTCAGATCGACAAACCGCGGTGAGACCTGGACTGCAATCAGCCCAACGCTGGGAAAGAACGCGACGGGACGGCTCGGAACGGTGACCACCATCGACATATCCCCGATCAACACAGACATAGTTTTCGCGGGGACTGACGACGGGAACGTCTGGGTGTCGTCCGACGGTGGTGACAGCTGGACGCTGCGCGCTGCCGGGTTGATCGACAGGTGGGTAACCAGAGTTGTTGCCAGTCCGCACTCTGCAACCGAAGTCTTTGTTTCGTTTTCCGGTCTCAAGTGGCGGGATCCGCAGCCCCACGTCTTTCGAAGCAACGATCTTGGCGCCACTTGGGTGGCGGCCTCTGGCGGACTGCCAGACAGCCCAGTGAATGCCCTGACAGCCGACCCTCGAGTTCCGGGCCTGTTGTTCACCGGGCTTGACATCGGTGCGTACTTCTCAACCGACTCCGGTTCATCGTGGAGCATGCTCGGCTCGGGCCTACCCGCTGTCGCCGTCTACGATCTCAAGGTCGACGTGGCCTCGAACCGGCTACTCGCGGGCACGCATGGTCGATCAATGTGGTCGCTTCCGCTCGCGGACTTTGTTACGTCGACGCAGGACACGCGCGCCCCTGATCATGTTCAGGTGTCGGCTTATCCGAATCCGTTTTCGGCGGATCTGACGATCGAGTTGAGCACACCCGCACCCGAGCTAGAGGTCGCAGTCCTCGATGTGACGGGGAGACGGATACGCCACCTCGGTATCGTCCGTGGCGGAACACTCGGCAAGCGGCTCCGCTGGGACGGCACAAACGATGCTGGCCAACCGGTCGCGTCTGGCACCTACCTCGTTGTCGCGACGTGGGATGATTCCGGTTCTCGCCGGACTACGTCGTCACTGGTTACGCGAATTGCGCAGCGTTGATGTCAATCATCTTCGGGGACAATCCGGAAGAGCGCATCGTCGGGATACACCTTGACGCCCGGAGTGAAACACCGGCGACCATCTACAAAAGGACTCCAGCCGACACGATAGAGGCTCGGCCGGCTACGTCCATACCACTGGCGTTTCTGACCCAGCCCTCAGTCCTCGGCGCGCTGCAATCGACCTGCACCTTTGAGAAACTCACCGGTGACCTGGAGTATGCATACCTCGCGCGCTTCGAATCCTGGTCGGACTACTTCGCGGCCGTCGATATTGCGAATGCAATTGACGACCTGCCCTATCCGGTGATGCATCGCATTGGTCGCCCGGCGCAACAGCTTCTACTGGCTTCGGGACGAACGCTGTTCAAGGGAATGGAGTTCGATGACCTGAGGAGAATGCAGCTTGACATCGAGGTCCGGTCAACCAAAGGGTTCCCGGACGCGCGTCGCAGCGGGGATGAGATTATCATTGTTGCGCTGTCTGACAATCGTGGTTGGTCTGAGGTACTTGATTCGCGCACGGATGGCGAATCGGGACTACTGAGTCGGATGGTATCCGCGATTCAGGAACGGGACCCTGACGTCATCGAGGGTCACAACATATTCCGATTCGACCTGCCCTACATCCGTTCGCGGTGTCGTCGGTTTGGCATCCACTTCGCGGTCGGCCGAGATGGAAGTGAACCGCGGAGCTTCACCACCAGTATGAGGCTGGCCGAACGTTCCTTCGAGTACACGGCAGTTGACATCGCGGGCCGACATGTAGTCGATACATTCCTGTTATTGATGTCGTACGATGTTGCGAAGCGGTCGCTTCCGGGGTACGGACTCAAGGCGGCCGCTCGACACTTTGGTTTCGCGCGACAGGATCGGACGTACGTCGAGGGAAACGAGATTACCGAGGTCTGGGAGAACGATCCGGATCGGCTCGTCGCCTACGCAGCAGATGATGTTTTCGAGACACGCGAGCTCGCGAGACTGCTGTCGGGGGCGAGCTTCTACCTGACGCAGATGACGCCGATGTCTTACCAAGACGTCGCCCGGTCTGGCCCCGGCACGAAGATCGAGAGCCTCATGGTTCGCGAGTACCTGCGCGAACGGCACAGTCTTCCCGCACCGGGCCCGATTGGTCCGGTGACGGGCGGCTACACCGACATATTCCTAACCGGAGTTGCGAGCCCGGTGGTCTACGCAGATGTCGAATCTCTGTACCCCTCCATCATGCTCCGTCAAGCCATCTCTCCCGATTCCGACAAGCTGGGCGTCTTTCAACGGCTCCTCCGCCACCTGACGGACTTGCGGCTGGAGACCAAGACGCTGATGGCGACAGAGCCGGACCACCACGTAAGACAGATGCTCGACGCCAAACAGAACTCATTTAAGGTCCTGATCAACTCGTTCTACGGCTACCTGGGATTCTCACAGGCTTTGTTTAACGATTCGTCGGAGGCTGACCGGGTCACCAGGGCCGGTCGAGAGATTCTGCGCACCGCTATGTCGCTGATCGATGATCAAGGCGGCCACGTAATTGAGGTAGACACTGATGGGATCTTCTTCGTACCGCCGCCGGGAGTCTCCGACGAGGCGCGCGAACGCACATTTGTTTCGAGCCTCAACGCGTCCATGCCACCTGGCATTCGACTAACGATGGACGGTCGCTTCCTCAAGATGCTGTCGTACAAGAAGAAGAACTACGCGCTGCTGGACTACAACGACAACCTGAAGTTTAAGGGGTCCTCGCTCGTCTCCCGCGCAATCGAATCTTTTGGTCGTCGCTTTGTGCGTGCTTGCGTTCGGCATCTTTTTGAGAACGACATACAGGCGCTCCACGACAGATACCTTGCAACGCGAGAGGCGGTCCTGGAGCACCGTTGGGATTCGCCGCGGGATTTTTCGAGAACCGAGACGATTAAGGATCGACTCGACACCTACCAGACAGAACTAAGGTCAGGTTCCAGACAACCTGCCGCAGCCTACGAGGTCGCGCTGATACTACGAGGACGTGGCCAGAAAATCCGACGGGGTGATCGCGTCTCATACTACGTGTCTCGCGCGCCGCGAGGCACACCGTTGTTCCGTTCAGCGAAGCCCGTCGAGGACTGGCGGGCTGACCAGCCGGACGAGAACAGTTCCTACTATCTGCGTCGGCTCGATGAGTTCGCGTCGAAGTTTGAGCCGTTCTTTCAGGCCTCCCATTTTCGACTGATCTTCTCTCCCGAAGACATGTTCGGGTTCAGCGCAGACGGAATCGAAATCAGCCAGTACGTGACTCGTCCCGAATCCGGGGCCTGACCTCAGGATCTTTGGATACCGGCCCCCGGTCAGCGTGCCGTTCGCCGGCCGACTGTCGGTCGCTGCCATCCTCCTGCTGCACCATGTCAGCAAGTACCTGCACCGCCGCCGAAACCTCGGCGGGCGACGCATTGTTGTCGCTGATGAACCGGGCGGCGTTTCGGAATATCGCAGCAAGGGACTCCTGTCCATTGCCGTCGGTGGGTCCGGCCTGCCCAAGCTGCTCTGTCGAGCGCGACGCAGTCTCCATATCCGGTGTGCCAGACACCGGCATCGCGCGTTTCACGCCGCCGATATCTATTCCCAATTCGTACCGAACGAGACGGTAGATCGTTTTGTACTTGACCTCAAGTCCGTACCGGTCCAGCAACCACGCTTGAACATCTTTGAAGCTGGAAAATTGTTCCGGTCGCGTGCGGAGCTCCTGCTCAAGCGCACGCATGACGCCGTCTGGCACTACGCGCTTCCGATTCGGCCGCGTTCGTATCGTAAGCATCTCGTCTAGCCCACCTCGCCGGTACTTGGTGAGCCATCGCGTGATCGTGTGCCGATGTACGCCAAGTGCGTCAGCAACCGCCTCCCGCGTACTGCACTGCCCTGATTTCAGCATCCAGAGCGCCATTATCCGCACCTTTAGGCGCTGCCGTTTCTCTGCGAGGAGCCTGTTGTGCAGCTCTTCTACGGACTCGTGAATTGTAGGTAACGGGGCTCGCATATCGTGCGGCGCGTCCCGCAAGGGGGCGCGTTATCCAATTGTTGGCAACTACACGGCGGCGCAAGCAGCCACATCTATGCCATTCCGCCACGGGCCGTCGCCTTTTCCGGCCAGATCTGTCGCAACCACTCGGATCTCCGCGCGATTAGCGCTCCGGTCATGCTCGCGTCCAAAGGCTTAGAGAACAGGTACCCCTGTCCGTAGCTACAGCTCATTGCGCGCAGCTGATCGACCTGCCGACGGAGTTCAATGCCTTCCGCCACACATTCAAGTCCGAGTGATCTGGCTAGCGCAACTACAGTGCGCACCATCTCCTCACCCTCGACCTGACGGTCCATCCGTTTCACAAACGAGCGATCGATCTTGAGGATGCTCACCGGTAGCGCGTGCAATACCGACAGCGACGCGTGGCCGGTTCCAAAATCGTCTAGCGCGAGGTGAACGCCCATTTCGCGCAATGAGCCCAGCACGCGTGCGGCCGGCTCGGTGTGCTCGATGACGACGCGCTCGGTCACTTCAATTGCCAGCGACTCGGCCGGAAGATCGAAGTCCGACAGCAGGGAGCCGACGAACGCGGTGACATCCTTGCGCCGGAGGCTCCGGTCGGAGCAATTCACGCTGACCGATAGCGACAGATCGTCGCCAAATCGGATGCGCCACTCTGCCAGTTGTCTGACGACCTCTCGCCACACCCAGCGATCCAGCTCGACAATCAGCTCTGTTTCTTCAGCGACCGGTAGGAACTGATCGGGTGTGATCAATCCACGGTGCGAGTGCTGCCAGCGAATAAGCGCTTCGAAACCGTGCAGCGTTCCTGACGCCAGATCGACTACGGGCTGGTAATGGACGCGAAGTTCGTCCCGATCAATCGCGCGCCGCAGATCAGACTCAATCCTGAACATCGCTGACGCCTGCATCTGCTGCGTTTGATCAAATACGGCGATGCAGGAGCGACCGGCACGCTTCGCCTGGTACATGGCAGTATCTGCATCGCGTAGAAGGTCTTCGGCAAGATCGTAGTGCACGTCCCCGAGAACTATGCCAATGCTTGCCGACGAGAATATCTCGAGCCCCTCAATAATGAACGGCTCTGCGAGCGAAGTCATGATGCGATCAGCAACCTCGCGGGCGTCCTCCAGACCGTGGATCTCGTTGAGGAGGATTGCGAACTCGTCGCCGCCGAGACGTGCAACGATGTCATTTTCGCGCACGCAATCCGTAAGTCTCAGCGCCAGCGATTTCAGCAGCGCGTCGCCGGCGTGGTGACCAAGACTGTCGTTGACCATCTTGAACCGGTCCAGGTCCAGAAACAGAACCGCGTAGGCCGGGTCGTCACTGTGTTCGTCGGATGTCACCCCGTCCAACGTTCGGAGCAGCATCATGCGGTTTGGCAGACCCGTCAGAAGGTCGTGAAACGCGTGATGGATCAGCTTGTCTTCCATCTCGCGGCGTTCGGTTTCGTCGCGGACAACAGCGAGAAGACCTGCAAACTCTCCCGATTCGTCGTGCAGAATGCTCGCCGACGTCGAGACGTACCTGTCGCGATCAGACTGCGCTGTGCGAATAATCAACTCTCCGCTCCAGGAACCCCGCTCACCAATCGCCGCCCAGGCCATGTGCTCTTCTTCAGACGTCGGGAATCGGAACTGGAAGAGGTCTTCAGGGCCCTTACCCAGTGCCGCCTCAGCCGTGAACCCGGTAAGCGCCTCAGCCCCATTGTTCCAGTAGCTGATTGCCATGTTCGCGTCGACGGTAATAACCGCGTCACTGACGCGTGCGAGCACCTCTGACTGAAATCGGAGCCTGTCCTGCTCGCTGCGTTCCTGCGTCACGTCCCTGAAGATCCAGATGAACTGACGAACTTCGTCGTCGTGCCGCAGGTACGTGCAATCTAGCGTCGTGCCATCAGGAAAAACGATGTCCCGGCTCAGCTGGTCGTAGTCTGACTCGATGTCCTCGACGAGCGAACCGAACATCTGTGCGGCAGGACTGTCGGCTACTTCTTCGTTGAGTGCCGCGAGTGTTGTGCCGCTGCGAACAAGATCGAGGTCCACTCCGATGCTCGCGAGAAGCCCCGTCAGGTTGTCGGAACAACTCAGAACTGTACCGTCTGCACCAGCCTCCAGCAGCGCGTAGGTTGCCCCGTTTACCGCCTGAATTCCGTCCGATGGTGCCATTTGGCGACTTTCGCGCGATTACTGATTCGAAATCTGACGGAGGACCGCCCGCAGAAACGCGGGCGGTCCTCAGCAGTCGTATCGGCTTGCGCGAACGCCACTTTAGGCGTCTATTTGACCACCGTCATCGTTCTCGTGAACACCTCACCGTTCACTCGAAGGCGGTAGAGATACGTGCCGGTTGCCAGATCCCCCGTACCGTAGTCAACACGGTAGCGCCCAGGGGCTTGGTCTTGCTCCGCCACGACAGCGACCCGACGCCCTAGCGTGTCGAAGACCTCCAGCGAGATGTCACCGCCGGTGGCGAGCTCGTACGGGATCGTCGTATTTCCAGCGACAGGATTCGGGTAGTTCTGGCCAAGGCCGGTACGCTCGACTGCCGCGCCGTCGAAAGCGACGGACGTGGCCGTTCCTGACGTAAGCTGGAAGTTGTCCCGCGGCGTGCCATGAGTGTCCTCCGGCTGGAACGTCAGCGACTCAACAACCTCGACCACGGTATCGTGATCAGCATCATACGCATTGAACGTGATGAGCTCACCCGGGGCATCAGCATAAACTGTCAGGAAGAATACCCAACGGTCAAGCACAAACTGGGGCCTCGCCACGCCCCTGACCTGGTCACCGGCAAAGGCAGCCACTATAGACTCAGGGTTGGTGGATTGGCCAGCCTCAAGTACAAGCGCGGCTGTCAAAGTCATCGAGTTTTCGAATGCGGCTGCCTCAACGGCCCATGAAGGCGGCGCTCCGGTGGACATCGTACTCGCCATAATCCGAGTCGGGCGAGATAACGCGCTGCCGTCGGCGCCCGGATAAACCAGCGTGCCAGCCTGATCCCGGCGCAGCAGGTATCCTTCTCCGGGTAACATCCGACCAAGCGAGCCAGACCATTCGGTTCCGTTGAAGCTGGCGAACGCGAACTGTCCCTTGACAACGTCGTCTGTTGATCCCGTCGCTGACAGCGAGACGAGTGCCTCATTTGTTGACAACGAGTTGTCTGGAAGGAAGCCGATCCAGTTCCAACCGGGGTTGACCTCGATCGGATGATCCTGGATGTCAACCGGTTCGCCGATGAAGTTCAGTGTCCCACTGTTGGCGCTCTCGATCCTGTAGGAGTCTCCACTTCGCAGAGAGTCCAGTGAACCGACCCATCCAGTTCCAGCAACATACTGGCTGAATGCAGTCTGGCCTTTGATCAAGTCACCCTCGGCGGCGCGCATGCCACCCAACACCGCGTCAGCAGACATGTCGCTTGCGCGAACGCCGAACGAGATCCACGTCCATCCGCGCACGAGGTCAACTGATTGAAGAACAGCATCGCTGACCGAGAGCGCGAACAGGTCGGCGGCGGTGCCGACGACGCCGTCGGCCTCGAAGGGTACGCGCTCGGATATCGAGCGTTCTTTGCACTCCGAAGCATCATACAGTACAAAGTCTACCTGTTCTCCGGCCGTCGCGTTGCTAAAGACGGTAAGAAATGCGGCATACTCGTCCTGCGGATAGACCTTCTGCAGGTCGGCCACGCCCCGAAGCTCTCCGTTCACGAAAGCAGCCAGCACGTCTCCATCGTCTCCGTAGGCGAGGTCCTCGAGATACGGACTCGCCGTGAGTGACATCGTGTACGCAAACGAAGTCGGTTCGATGACCCACGCCGGTGACGCGCACACGACAGACAAATCCACCCACATTGGCTCGGCACCCTCTGTTGTTGTCGCCACAACCCGGCCCTCATACTTCCCACGCTGCAGACCAGAAGGTGTGGCAAAGGTGATTCGCTCAGAGCCACCAGGACTGACCGTACCTCTGGACGACGTCGGCTCCAACCAGTCGGGGAACTCCGTGAGCGAGAAGCTAACGTCGTCAGCACCGGCGTTGTTGAGCCTACCGACCACGTCCGCGGACTCTCCTTCGCGTACGCGAAGCGCAATTCGGGCTTCGTCCCAGTACACCGGGCTCTGGTTCACGGTGAACGACCAGGTCTCCGGGCTGCCCATGTTATTCCCCGCGACGTCCCGGATATCTTTGAGTGACACCTGTAGCGTGGCGTTCTCGAGCGACGCAAGGTCGGTGGCCGGCGTCACGACGACCTCTCGTTCAACGCACGCAACGTCCACCGCAACCTGCGCGCCAGTTTCGGCCACCGTCAAACGAACATTCTCGGGCACTGCGGTACCACACGCGAGCGGCTCGTTAAACGTCGCCGCGATATCACTGCCGCGCGTCAAGACGCCGGACGCGGGCTGAGGCGTACCAAACAGCTTGGGGCCAACGCGGTCTATCGTACCCGCCACAGCAGGCGTCGCTGTTGTTGACGCAACGCCTCCGATGTTGCATTCACCGACGGCTCGAAAATCTTTCTCGCCATCGGTCTGCGACTCTGTCTGCCAGTATAGCACAGTCTGATTCGCTGCCAGATCGCCCGCTCCAATACTGAATGCTGGGCTCCAGCTGTTTCGACCCGCGGGCGAGACTTCGAACCTGACCGCCTGCAAGGCGCTGGCTTCGTAGCCGGCAAGAACGATACGCAACGAATCGTTTGACAGACCATTGACGATCCATCCCGCGGCCGGCTCTGTCAGTGACAGCGGCGAACACGGTGAGTCAAAATGCACTGAGAATGACGCCGTATCGGCGATCTGACCGTCTTGCGGAGAACGCAGTACGAGCTGCAGATCGTCGTAGTCGTACACGGCACTGGACGGGGCCCGTGCTAGGCGCACCGTGACCTGGCGTGCCTCGCTGTCACCGAGTGAGTACGGAATTGGCCCAACGGCCGGGCTACCGCCAATCGTTACGACGGCACCAGCCGGATTGCTCTCCTGAAGAAACTCCAGCTCATACGGCCGGGTCTCAAAGTTCTGACCCGTATTTCCGAGCGTAGCGATTATCTCTGCGGTCGCACCGGCATCGGGCAATGACTGCGTCACGGGCGACAGCGTAAGGTTCACGCCATCCCTCGGCAACGTGCCCTGTTCCCATGGATAGCTACTGACGCCACTGACCAACTCGAACACGGGCGTCCCATACGCAACATCACGCTTGACGTCCACGGTGAACGCGTCTCCCGCGTCATCATCACCAAGAAAGAAGCCTGTCCGGTTAGTGGTCGTCTGTGTTGCCGTCGACGATGTCCCAACATCCAGGCTGGCGCGAACACGAACACCACCGCTGGCGCCGACACCGGCAACCTCGACACCTGCCTCAACTGCAACTTCTGAATTGATGTACAGATTGAATTCAAGAGACTCAGTATCGGTTACCTCCCACTCCGTGAACGTCTCCCTCGGAGCATTTGCGCTAAACGACAGGTTGAAGTCGTCGCCCATGGTAACGGCCGACTGCTTGAGTCTTTCATTGAGCGCCAGCGTTTGCTGCCATACTTCGATCTGGTCTTCAAATTCCTGGCGGCGTGCCTGTTCGGCGGCGTTCTCGCGATTGAACTCGAGGTCTGGTATTACCGCATTCCGAATGTGATCCTCGGTGTAGTGATACTGGGTGGCAAAACCATCAGTATCGTAGATAATTTCTTGCGATACGGTAACCGGACAGGAGGCTCCACCCTCGTCAACCTCCAGGACGTCTGTAACCGCATACAGAAGATTCAGCGCAGACCCGATGAACACGTCGCCCTCCGCACCCGTGACTTCCTGGTTACCTGAAGTGGCGTAGGTCGTCGAGTGCGTCATACAAATCTCGCGTTCGGTCTGGCCTAGCGCCCGCGCGCCTACCTCGATCGAGCTTCCGATTTCACCCCACACCTTCGTCTCAAACGACACTCCGAAGGCTCCAACCTCAAACTGGGTTCCCGCTCGAACCTTGGAGAAGATTCCAACGCTAGCGTCTGCGAGCAGGGAAAGGCCCGCCGCGTAGCAGGTACGTTGACTCTCCTCCTTGTAGGAGTAACTCTCATCACCTGGCGGATCGCGCAGTATCAGCATTGGGATCTGCGGAGACACGGTGGTGAAGGTCTGCTCTCGCGGTCGGTTGCCCTCAACGACCACTTGCTGCTCAGCAGTCGCTTCGCCTCCAGGACCAGCAACTGCGAAGGTTATCTTCTTCTGGTACGGATCAGGGCCTCCTCCAACTACGTTTGGCGTGCCCGCAATCAGCGAGTACCGGAGGATCGCGAGGCTGTCAAGCTCCGTGCTCAACGGCGCAACACCATCACCTACCTCGTCGAAGACCTCGATAAGGCCGCTGGCCGGGCAGGTCGTCGACCCATACTGCTCTGTCACTCTCGCCAGGGTTTCGTATTCACGTGCCTGGGCCAGAATCGGCGTCGGGCAGGACGTTTCGGGAAACCCAGAAAGCGTGATCTGCGGCGGAGCGTAGTAGATGAAGTCGATGTCAGCCGCTTCGTCAGTCAGGTCTACCTCTTGCGACGTAAACGTGATTGACGGATCATCGAGCATTTCGACAGACACGGTATACGCTTGCGCCGGGAGTTCGAGACTATACTGACTGTCTGCAGTCATCACTGTCTCAGAAAAACAACCGTTCGCTGTGCTCACAGTAACACGCGCACGGCCGATGTCAGCCCGGCATTCGCCGCCTGCGACAAAGCCTCTCAGCGTACGAACCGTCGTGTTTGTAAAATCCAGGGCCGCTATGTCGCCCGTGACATTAGGCCTCGCCACATCGGGGGCAAACGAATGGTCACGGAAGACGGGCCGCACCGATCGGTTTCCGCGCTCGATTCCGCCAACGGCATATCGTCCCGCCTCATCGGTCAGGGCAGATGGTATATCGTCGATCTGGATTTCGACACTGTCCACCGCACAGCTCGTCGCCGCGAACAGCACCTGCCCCGCAATCGTTACCGATGTGGTGTCTACGAAGTTGGCGTCGTCAACAATCGCCGACGCGTCGTTGAGACG
>JANQRN010000093.1 GCA_028284545.1 Rhodothermales bacterium
TCTACGACTTCACCTCCGACGCACTCTGGTCCACGCTACATCGTGCCCTTGCCAGGTACCACGAGCCGACCGTATGGCGAGATATTCAACTCCGCGGAATGTCGATCGACCTGTCCTGGGAACGCTCGGCCCAGACGTACCTGGACCTGTACTCGGCATTGCGGTAGGCCGCCCCCCAGTGGCGGGGTCGCCCCGCCAGCAAAAGAGTTGGGCTAAGTTGACCCGGTGCGGTCAGTATTTGCGAAGCTATCTAGTGTAGAGAGCCTTGTCGAGGCCAATACTATTGCCGACTGTGCTGCCATACGCGGATTTTGCCCCCGATAAAGCACTTTGGCATGTCTCGGGCCCTGGCTGCGCTAACGGTTCAAAGGACTAAACATCTGCAGGCGATGCAATCACGTACAACGACTACCCCTTGGATAACACCCAGGACTTCACCCGGGATTAGACTGCTCTCGGCGCTCCTGGTGGCCGCAATCACTACGGTCGGATCTGCTCAGGCGCAGGCACCGCAGCAGTTCTCCTTTCAAGGAAAGCTCACAGACAGCGCCGGCGATCCGTTGGCGAGCGGTACATACAACATCACCTTCTCATTGTACGACGCCGTGAACGCTGGAGCCGCGTCGTGGGACGAGGCACAGGGAGTTACGGTGAAAGATGGGTTATTCAGCGTTCAGCTGGGCGACATCAATCCCATAACGATTCCCTTCGACAAACCGTACTGGCTAGGCGTCAAGGTTGAGTCCAATCCAGAGATGGCACCGCGGACGCCCCTGATGTCAACACCGTACAGCCTACACGCCTCATCGGTGGCTGATAACTCAGTGACAGCGAGCAAGATCGCTGACAACGCGGTGACCAACAGCAAGATCGTTGACAGCACGATCGACCCAGGCAAAATCCAGGCGGGGGCGGATGGTCAGGTGCTCGCAACCGACGGAGGTGGTGTTGTACAGTGGCAGGACAAGGCGCCGGGAATGCAGGCGTTCGTATGGAGGTCCGCCGCCGGCAATATCTCGGGCAACATTACGGTTATCGATCATCCCGATCTCAACAACAACCCGGGGGCTATCCTTGTAGTGTCACATTCGTATGACGGGGACTACGTACCCGCGATCGGTGTCTGGTACTCCAACTCACGTAACAGGTGGACCATCTATAACGAGGACGTCTCCAATTTTGTACCGAACGAAGACTTCCACGTCATCTACATGAAATAGGTGGACAAGATGACTGTTGAAAACACCACGACGCGCCCGTTCAACTGGCGAATCATTGCCGTTGCCACCTTTGCCCTTGTGATCGTTGCACCTACGACATGGTCTGCGAATGCTCAGACCACGTTGAATGTTAACGTGTTCGCATCTGGCGCGACCGATGCTACGGCGAACGGAGCGTTTCTGTCAGGCACAATTGGACAGTCCTTCGTGGGCGTCGTGTCTGCTAGTGAGACAGGCCTCGGCGCCGGCTACTGGTACGCACTTGAAGAGGGACGGATTTCGACCGACATCGAGCTGGTAACGGCGGAAGCCAGCGAATTTGCATTGCGAGCCAACTACCCCAATCCCTTTACTCGCGAAACCACGATCTCGTTTTCGCTTAGCGAACCAAGCCACGCGACCTTGCGGGTGTACGACCTGCTCGGCAAAGAGGTCGGTACTCCGGTAGACGAGATGCTTCCCGCCGGGGAGTATCGCGCTACCCTGAGCGCCGCAGGTCTCGCGGCGGGCACGTACGTTTATCGCCTTGAAACCGACAGGTCCAGCGCTACCGGCAAGATGGTTATCGTGCGTTGAGCGTTACAATCGCGAACGGCGCGCGAAACCAACCAGCCGATCGGTCTGGATCCGTGCGTCGCGATAGTAGACCAGCGCGGCATATCGCTCTCCTTCACGCGGAAGACTCTGCGCGAGGCGCGACTGGACCTGTTCGTCTGGCGACGTGAACCTGTACTCGTATCGCCCCTGCTTCAGGACCAGCGTCACCTCGTAACGCCGGGCTGTATCATTCCATGTCATCTTGCCGGCCGGTTTCTGGCGCCACCCGGTAAAGGCACCTACGAGGTAGACATCGCCAGTCAGCCTCACCTCGCCGTCTGTCACGAGCGCAAAGGTCGTCTCCACGTACTCGGCCTGAATTTGCGGTTCTGGCACGTCAAAAACAGCACCCTCGACAACGGCGTGTCCATACAAACGCGGGGCCGTGGCATCGGCGCCAAATCGAACGTAGTCGGGTGCCAGGCGCACCTCAAAGGGTGAGGCCGTAACGTCGATCCCGGCGATCTGCCCGCCAGCCTGGAGCCGTGCCAGCTCCAATACGTAATCGCTACCCGCAGGAGCAAATGATGAACGGGGTTGCAGGTAATACGACAGCGTCGGCTGATTCATGAGGGAAGGATTGTCACTGCAGCGGACGTCCCCATAGCGACCATCTTGTGCGAAGCACACGGTGTACGAAAAAAGGTCCGCCTGCATCTCAGCGGGAGGCGTAAAGGCGGCCGTCGGCTGAACCGCCGGAAACGAGTAGGACGGCACAAAGACGTTGTCGAGCAAGAGATCCACCGGCGTCGATTGCTCGGAAACGAAGAACGATCGCTCGAGAAGTACGGCATCCTCATCCCCTTGCTCAGAGACACGCACGATGTAGTTACCGCTGAGACGAAACTGTATAACGTCGTTCGGAAAAGAGTAGCGATAGTGGACGTACGGTACCTCGGTCGCCTGCGAAGGTCTGTAGTCGAGAATGTTGTCTCGGTGATACGTCTCCAGGTACTCCGATGGCGACAGATCGCGACGCCACTCTCGGTCGGCGTGGTAGAAGTAGACCGAGACGGGGCGTCCCTGGTCTGCCAGCAGGTCGAATGCTAAAGTCAGCGTGTTCTGCCCGCCTAGTACAACAACCGGCGTTGATGTTTCTGACTGCGTGTCGTGCAATTGAACGGTGGCCACGTCCCGGGCATCGGCTGCAAAGGCGACATTCATGGACGGGTTTGCGCGGTCGAGGCTGCGAACACGCCGCGGCGTACGATCGCCGGCATCCTCAGACGCGGCACAGCCCGCCAGCAGCGAGATTACCAGTACGGCAAGAGCTAGCGCCACGCTGGTGGCCGCAGGCGCAATCGAGCACGACGAGTCAGACTTGGAGAGCATATCAAGAAACCGTTTGGCCAAACATACTCGAAGTAGCTCCAAACGTTCGGCGGCGCCTAGGGCACGTGTGGACAGGCACTTTCGAACATCGAGGGTCGCGTAATAGCAGCAAGCAGCGCATCCTGCCGAGCCGCATCAGCAGTGATCGGTGCCGAGAGCACCTGCTCGATCCAGTCACTGATCAACGACTCGATGTCCACGCTGTACGCCTCTCGAAAAGTCTCTCCAGCGTAGACCCGCCGGAACGCGTCGATGTCATACTGGTTGATCAGATACGAGACGAACGAGCCGCTGGCTGAATAAGCGATTGCTCCGCGAGCAGTCCAGAACCCTCCTGGGCTCAGCAACGAGCGCATTCTCCTGGCGAGCGAGCCCGGATCCATTTCGAATTCCCGGGCTGCGAGCCGCACCACATCGTCCAGATCAGGAGACGGCTGAGACGCTTCCAGCGCAACCGCGATCCCCTCCACAAGCGCCAACTTCCACGAGGCGTTGAACGGCCACGCCCCAAATTCGCGAGCGAGGACATGAACCAGCTCGTGTGAGAAACTCGAATCATGCCGAGAAGCAAGAAGGTGGATCTGCGGCTCATTCAGCCAGACGGGGGCAACGCTGGTACTTCGAACACCAGTCAGATTAGCGCGACGGCTTGGATCCAAATAAATGTAAACGCTAATACGCTCGCCGGGTGTCGCTCCCAGAGTTGCCGAGATTCTTTCAAGTTCGGCTTCCTGCCGACCGGCGATGGCAGACAACGTCGAATCCGACAGCGAGCCCGCCGTGGCCGGATACCAGATATCGAAATTCTCAGTTTGGAGGTTTCCGCCAAGCGATTCTCGGATTAATTGACTCGACGAATTGAAGCCCAGCGGCACCCGCCACACATAACACGACGCGATGAGTAGCAGGATTGCTCCAACTACCGTGGCCCGAGGAGCCGAGAAACGTTCCCGACCCATCCTGCCAACAACGACGAACAGCCCACTCCACAGGACAGTTAGCAGGCGATAGGTGAATACACCAGGCCTAACGGCCAATTCAGCGTCGTACACCGGGCCAAGCACGCCTCCGAAAACGTGACTATAGGAGTACATCTGCGGATGCAGTCCCAGATCAAACACCAACGACGCAAGCGCCGACAGCCCGACGAAGACACACATTAGCAACGCTGCCCGTTTGGGACAAAGCGACCAGGCGAGGTAGGCCGCGGAGCCACCGAAAAGGCAGGCCGCGGGTACAAACGCCAGAAACAGGATGACGCCGTCCCCGGACCAACATCCGGGATGTAGTGCCGTCGACGTGATCAAGAGCGCGAAGGCCGACGCCGGTGGTACCACCAATACCGCCAGCCCGCGTACCGAAGCCATACTTCGCCTCAGCAGCGGGATCGTCCACAACCCAGTGGTCAAGCAACCCGCCACAGCAACAACCGCGGCTGATTCCGCATGTAGCGTACGCGCCGGCACGATGGCAACGAGAGCCACCGCCGCCGCAACGTACACGACGAACAAGGCCAGGCGCATCGACCTTGCCAAGCGCTAGATCAGAACGAAGAGCACACCGACGGAGAGTACCTCGCGCAGCTGCAAGTCTGAAGACACGTCGCGATCGTAGAGCGTGACGAACTCGAAGTTTACGTTCAGCCAGTCGTTCACCTTCATCGTCACGAGATTCGACCAGTTCACGTCGGGCGATTCGATATCGCTGAAGCCCGCAAAAATTCCCAGTGACGATTTCAGGAAGACGTTCTGCGCCACCTCCTTCTCAAAGTCAGTTCGTGACTCGACGCCACCCTCCAGTCGGAGCGTCTCATCCGCGGCGTTCCCGTAAAGAGGGCGCAGGTCCTCAATCGTAACAACCGTCTCCTTTGCGGCGACGCCAAAGCGCTGACGGAGCCAGGGCGCGATATCTCGCGTCAAACCGAGTGACTGGGTCAGATACGCCGGCGCGAAGATGTCCGAGACCTTCGGATTGCCTTCGGCCTTGTAGTCGAAGCCCTCGAGGAACTGCGTCAGGATAGATGCCGCGAACGTCGGCTGCCATTGGCGCAAGAAGCCCTGGGGAGCGACGTACTGAAAGACGGTGGACGCCGAGATAATGTCCTCGGACTTACGCAGATCCTCGTCGTCCTGCGATATGCCCCCGAGGCCCAGTTTCAACTCGTGAATCTGCTTGAGCTTCTCCTGCAGCTGCGTGGCACTTCCGTCGATGCCCACCGATATGGCGAGCGAGTTGACGCCCCCGCCCTGCCAATTCTGAAATCCTACCTGCGAACCGCCGATCCGCGCCGCTAGGTTCTTGTACCAGACTCCGACCTCAAGTTCGTCGTCGTCTGGTGCGAGCGCTTTCTTGCTATAGCGCACGGTGAGCTCCGGCTCATCCGACTGCTGTGGCTGCGCAACGGCCGAGTTGGCGCTCAACGCAAACGCCATCACGAACAGGAAACCGAAACGAGCCAGAACAACTGTATTCATCTTCTTATCCCGGATTACGGGCATGGTTTACTCCAACTACTGCCACGGGTGGGCGGCAAAATACGAAAGGCGTCTGCAACAGCTGTCGCAGACAATTCGTCGCGAAGCCGGCGGAAAATCTGGGACAAAAAAACAAGGCTGCGCAATGCGCAGCCTTGTTCAAAAAACTCGGTGGGAAACGAGGTCTACATGTCGTTCTTGATCGCCTGAACTTCGACCCGGATCTCCTGCGCAAGCGCCTTCAGATCCTGCATCGACTTACGGACACGCGTCCCGGCAGCCTTGTTCTTCTTGACGTAGAACTTCTCAAAGTCTTCCTCAAGATCCGCAACAAAGCTTTTCAGGCGGTCATACTGTCTGCTCATTCGAATACCTCTAGTTGGCTTTAAGGTGGAAAAAACTCATCTGAGCCGCTTCCAGACGCGAAAAACTTAACACGGTGCATACCGGCAGTCAAGCAGCAACCCGCCCTTTTTGCCCGATATCGGCGGTTTCTCACCATCCTCACAGTCGCCAGCCGCACCCCCAACCCGTCTTTGCCGGCCAGCAGTCGCTTCCCCGAGCCATTCGGATATATGAAGCTTTACTTTAGTAAATTGCCACAGGTCACTGCACCACAGCGTGTAGCATGCAGCTAGCGGAACGGCGGTATACTTTCAATCCGGTTCACAAGGCGACTGCCTTAACCTCGCACGCCACGACGTTCTCGAGCCCGTCGCGGAGCGCATGATCGAAGACGGTAATTCCCGATATTTCGGCTGCAAGCTTCGATGCCGCGGCGGCGAGCAGGCCAACTGGATCCACGAGCACCTCGCTGCCGTCCTCGTTACGCGCCACCGGCGCGACTGTCGGAACGGCACCAGTCTTCGCAAGATCGACCAGCCAGTCCCAGTCCCCCATGTCGATTCGTGCCCCGCCGTTGAGATGAAGAACCAGGCCGCGGTCGCTTCCGCGAAGCGGAACGGCGGGCACCTGAAACTCGCTCAATCCCGCTGCGATGGAGCGGGTGTGCGAAGTTACCGCCAGTTGTGCTGCCAACGCGTTCTCGGCCGCGTTTGCAGCAGCGAGGACGTCCGCGTCGTCATCCAGCGCGGCGAGCGAGGCCATCGAGAGCAGAAGTCGATCGGAGGGATCAGTCAAGATAATCGAGCCGTGTCTGGACCCGAGGAGGACCCGGGCCAGGCGCTGCGCGACCGTCGGGTCACCAGCGTGATAGGCGTCCAGAAATACCAGCCTCAGTGCTTCCTTCATAGGTCGTCGCTTGGTCGTATCGCTTCGCGCCCGGCGTTTGACAACCGGGGGTTGGTGGATTCTTTAGATTCGGTGACGAATCTAAGCCAGTTTCAGGTTCTCCTGTGAAAAAGCGCAATAACTCGCCCAGCGACGACATCGAGCTCCGCGCCTTCATGGAGGGCTTCCATTTCGAAGACGGCAACGTCGCCCGTCACCTGGTCCCTTTGCTGTATGACGAGCTTCGGACCCTTGCCAGTCAGAAGCTGAGGTATCAGCGAAGTAACCACACGCTGAACACGACGGCGCTGGTGCATGAGGCATACATCAAACTCTCGAAGCAGGAGGACCAGGGTTGGCAGAGCAAGGGGCACTTCATGGCCACGGCAACGCAGATCATGCGGCACGTCCTCATCAATTATGCGGAGAAGCGAAACGCGCAGAAACGTGGCGGTGGCAACAGCGACGTCCATTTGGATGCGGTGCCCGAGGTTATTGACGAACAACGGGCAGATCTCTTGATCGGGTTGGACGAGGCCCTCCAGCGACTCTCTGCATTCGACCAACGCGGCGCACAGATTGTGGAGTTGCGCTTCTTTGGCGGGTTCACCCAGGTTGAGATTGCCGAGATGCTCGGCGTTACCGAACGGACGGTGCGCCGAAACTGGCTGATAGCCAAGACGTGGATTCAGAAAGAGCTGAAACGAGAGGATCTGCTCGACTGATGGCACTGCCGCGGATGTCCAGATAGACGCAGTTCTCCTGTAAGTAAGGATACCCACTGGTTAGAGAAATCACAGCCCCTATGACACCCGAGTTGTGGCAAAGAATAGGACGCGTAATTGAGCAGGCGTTGGCCCTGGAGGGAGCGACTCGCGACGCGTTTCTTGATCGCGTCTATCGGGAATCTCCCGAGTTACGGGAGGAGGTAGACGATCTGCTGGAAGCGTACGAGGCCGACCATGAATTCCTCGAGACGCCTGCACTCGCCGGCGTATCGTTCGACGCGTCGACGATTCCGTCAACTTCAATCGGGCGGTACGAGATCGTCCGGCCCCTTGGCCGAGGGGGCATGGGCGAGGTATTCCTCGCGCGTCGCCGCGACGGGCCGTCGAACGTGCCTGTCGCGCTCAAAGTGATTGCCGCCTCGAGCCTGGATACCGAGTTCATGCTGATTCGCTTCCAGGTGGAGCAGCAAATCCTCTCGGAACTTACCCACCCGAATATCGCTCGGTTGCTCGACGCCGGCTCCACCGATGATGGCCGGCCGTATTTCGTCATGGAGTACGTAGACGGCCTGCCCATCACCACGTATTGCGACCGTCACAAGTTAGCCGTAGACGAACGGCTGCGGCTCTTCGTCGAGGCATGCCAGGCGGTCCAGTTCGCCCATCAGAACTTCATCGTGCATCGCGATCTCAAGCCCAGCAACCTGCTTGTCACGACAGAGGGCGTCGTGAAGCTGCTGGACTTTGGGATTGCAAAGGCGCTGGACCCGTGGAAGTCAACCGTGTCGGCACTCGAGACGCGGACTGGTTTTCGCGTACTGACCCCTCCCTACGCGAGCCCCGAGCAGGTCAAGGGGCAAGCCGTGACAACGGCAAGCGACGTCTACAGTCTCGGCATCCTACTCTACGAGCTACTTACCGGGCGCCGGCCCTACGAGTTGGCAGACAAACTGGAAGCCGAGGTGGTGCGGGTCATTGCGGAAGTACCGCCGACGCGCCCGAGCGAAGCCATTACCCAGAGTGTCGATACGGTCCTGGCGGACGGCACCACTGAAACCGTAACCCCCGATGGTGTCGGCGCCTCCCGCCAGATCACGATAGAAAGACTGCACCGAAAGTTGCGCGGCGAGCTCGACAACATCGTGATGATGGCCCTCCGAAAGGAAGACACGCGCCGGTACAATTCGGCCGCCGGACTGGGCGAGGACATCCGGCGGCACCTGGAGGGGTTACCGGTACTGGCACAACCCGACACGCTGCGATACCGGGCAGGTAAGTTTGTGCAACGGCATCGGTGGGGCGTCGCGTCCACCGCAACTATAGCGCTGCTGCTCCTGACTCTCAGCCTCGTGACCTGGGTCCAGAACACCCGAATCCGGGGCCAGGCCGACGCCATCGCACTAGAACGCGACAGGGCGGCATCAGCTGCTCAACAAGCCGATCTGGAGGCCGAAAAATCGGAAGAGATCGTGGATATCCTAGTTGGCCTGTTCGAGTCGGCGAATCCGGACAACGTTCCGGGCGGCGATACGATCCGGGTCGCAGAGTTCCTGTCTCGCGCAGAGGCAGAGGTGCTGACCGGTCTCGAGGGCCGTCCGGAAATCCAGGCGCGCATGAAGCACGTCGTGGGCGAGATGTTCTACGCCCTGGGCGATGCCGACAAAGCGTTGACGCTCCTGGAAGACGGACTGCGACAACAGATTGCCTTGAAAGGCACCCAGGACGTCAGCGCGGCCGACATGCTGCACGATCTGGCATTCGCGTATTGGTGGACGGGCCGGCGGGACACCGCCGTGACACTGCTGCGCACCGCCGCGGATCGTCTTCAGCAACCGGGAGACCGAGCAAAACGCCAGCGGGCATCGGTCCTGCTCTCACTCGCCCCCCTCCTGCCGCTAGGCGCCCACGACGAGAAGGCGGAGATGCTGGAGGAAGCGAATCGATTGATCGAATCGGTTGAGTCACCCGACGAGATGCAACGAGCGGCAGCGGCAAACCAGCTGGGCGTGTTCTACTACAACCAGGGCGACTACGTTCGGGCGAGCGAGCCTTTCCGAAAGGCGCTCGACTACCTCGAAGAAGCGGTCGGCGCGTCGCACCGGTACTACCTGGTGACCGCTGGAAACCTGGCAGGGATCTACCAGCAACTCGGTCAGCTGGAAGAGGCGGAGGCGCTGACAACGCGCGTACTCGCCGAGCGCAGAAAACTGCCGTCAAACGAGTTCAACGATTATGGCGTTGCGTGGTCGCTTTCGCAGTTGGGCGTCGTGAATCTGTTGCAGGGGCGGTGGCGAGAGGCAGAGGCGCGCCATGAGGAGGCCTATAGCCTGTTCAGCGAGTCCTATGGCGAGCAGCATCAGGACGCGCCGACCTTCGCATTGCCATATGCCGATGCGCTGGTTCGGAACGCGAAGTTTTCCCGCGCGAGCGGCCTGATCGAAACTTCGCTCCAGATTCAGCGCGCGAACTACGGCGGGCAGTCCGTCGAATACGCCTGGGCACTCTACAAGAAGGCTGCCTTGCTACTCCGCCAGCGGGATTACGACGCGGCGCTGAAACGCATCGACGCGGCGATTGCCATTTGGCTGAAACACTATCCTGATGGACAATACTCTTCGATAACGGAAGCACGCCAATCCCGCGGTATCGTTTACCTCATAGAGGGCCGTCCCGGCGATGCCTACGAAGAGTTATCGGCCGCGCTGGCCTACCGCGTTCAAAACGAGGCCGGAAACCCAACTACACTGGCCTTGGCGAACCTGTGGGTTGGCGTCAGCCTGAGCACACTCGGTCGGTACGAAGAAGCCGGCGCGCATCTCGAAGCAGGCCGGCTCTTATCTGATCGTCCCCAATACTTCTTCGACGATGAATTATCGATCGTGGAGTCGGCAGTTAAGCAAGCCGGCCTCACCTGGACCTGGGGACGATAGTTCGCCACTTGGCTTCGGAGATAATCGGCAAGCTCCCGTCAATTGCCATTCGGACGATGGGTTTTGACGATTGGACCGGAGGGTGCCAGGTGAACGAGCACCTCGACCGTGTTTGATCCGCCCTGTTCCGACTGTCTGACCTGCAGCGTAACTCCGGTCTTGTCAGTTGTAATCGTCATCTCGGCAGCAGCACCGGACTCTTCGGAGTACATATTGACCGTCTCGGTGGTCTTTGTAAAGACTTCGGCGTTTTCGCCTCCGGCGGCGGCGGCAAGCGGTGACTGTATCAGGATCTCGTCACCCATTTTCGCGAAGAGGTCCTCGAGCTTCTTTTCGTCCAACATGGCCCTGATTTCCACCATGCCCTCCTGGACCCCCGAAAGCGCCAGGGATAATACAGATCCCGCGAGCTCAATCCTCTCGTTGCCGATGAACATCGTGTAGGATGACGAGGAGCCAGGTTTGTCCGACTGTGCCTGAACGGTCAAGGTGCCGGTCAACGCAAGTAGAGTGAGAAGCAAGCAGGTTTTCATGGAATTGTCTTTTCGCAGTTGTGAGGGTCGAGGTTACATCCGGGCCCGAGAGGGCCACACGGCTAACTCCTGGAGGGAAAAAGCCCAACGAGGGGCCGCCCGGATTCGTCGAGAAGCAACTCGTTCTGCAGGGGTCCCAGCATCACGTATTGTTCCTCATGATTGATGACCACTTGTTCTTCGTGGTTGATAACGACCGAGGTCGCGGGTCGGCCGTCAACCTTCGAAAGCTTGTCGTGCGCACGAATGCATGCCGCGATGTGGCGAAGAATTTCGAGCTCGGGGTCTGAGAGCTTCAGTGCCTTCAATTTCTTGGTAAGAGAAATGAGGTCGTCGTTTGACAGCTTCAGATCGCCGAGCGGTTCAACCAGACTGACCGTCGGTGGCATACCAAGGTTGAAAGACGTTCGGGGCTTGCCGACCGCCTTTGCCAGCGGACTGAAATCGAGTTCGGTGTACCCGCGGAGGGCCTTCCTGGTCTTCCGGGTCTTCCCTGCTGACCCGCTGCCAATTATGACAATGCCCGCCATGGTGCGCCGCAGCACTTCGTCTTCGCCCTCGCTGAGCGCCAACCTCTTGAGCTTGTTCGCCAGAGTTGTCACGTCGTTCTGTGTGACCCAGATTTCAAGGCCAGGCCCTGCTGGCGCTTCGGCGGTGGCCCGAACGGGCGCAAAACCCAGAAACAGGTATACCACGGCGAATTGCAGCACGAGGGCTCGTGTTCGGTTTCTCTTCTTCTTGGGCATGCGAATCCTGATGGTTTCTGCTGGGGGCGTCCTTCACTTCTACTAACCGGAAAGGTGTGGCAAACCGGACAATCGCCTTGGCTGTCTACATGTCCGTTTTTTCAGGGTTTTCCTGATAGTCATGATGGGTGTCGGAGGCTACCGGCGCCCTGCTGCCGATCCGGAAGGCATCAAGTGCGTGTCTGGACACAGTACCTAGTAGCAACGAACCCTGTGCAACCATGCTGAAAACAACTCCCGCGACCCTCTTGCTCATCGCAGTCCTTGCGACACCCACGATGCTTCCGAAGGGCGCGATGGCCGACCAGATCGTGATCTTCGTTGCTCCCAAAGATTCGCCGGCATACGCAATCGCGCAGTCGAGGGAGGACGGCCAGTACCAGTTCGCGGAACGGACGGTGCACCGAGCGCTGAACAGGGCGGCGGAGATTCTCAACGCACCGGGCACGCATACCGTGACGGTTGCCGTGTCGGCCGGTAGCTACTACGGAAAAGCCAAACAGGGTATCTGGGTTGTACCACAGATCAGCAATCAGGAGGCCACGCTACAGATCGTGGGTGGCTACAACGAGGACTTCACGGCGCGGCAACCCTTCGGTAATCTCACTGCTCTCGTCACAACGGAAGGCCGCAATGGATCTTTCCTGCAGTTTTCTCGACGATCGCACCTGAAATCGCTTGTCATCAGCGGATTTCTGTTCGATGCGGCTCCTTCGAACACGTACGACGTCAAGACTAACAGCATCAAGAAGGGACAGTCGCGCTCGTACCCGATGATCACGCTGTCGCAGCTGAAAACATCCCACCTGATCATTGACAGCAACGTTTTCATCAACGGGGCGCATGGGACGGTGGATCCGTTTGTCTCACCGCTTGGTCAAGCCGTCGTTGACATTACGAACAATTACTTCATCAACAACATCAAGACGATGAAGCCGGCTACGAGCGCCTCGAGTGCGGTCATCAACATCCGGAACAACTCGTTCATTATGAACTGGCCTTTCAATCCGGATGCGACCTCGAGTAACGTTTCTGCGCTTGAGTTGTATCACAGCGGCGGGGCCGGCCGGGTGAACATTGAGCGCAACCTGTTTGCCTACAACCCCGGCGGCGCAATGCAGCACGATTGGCCCGAAGAGCGGATGCCTGAGCTTGCGATCAACGACAACCTTTTCTACATGAACGCCGGCCTGTTCGGCAACGGGGACGGAGAGGCAGGCGTCATCGCCGGCAAGCTTGGCCACAATCCGAGATACCTGATCCTGGATCTGGAGACGCTGGAGGACGACTTTGACTACGACGTCAACGGCAACGTCTCGGTAGACCCGCAGATTCCCATTGCCGTTGCTGACCTACAGGCGGCGGACTCGTATAGCGTCAACCGGAAGAACACCGTCCTCAACGACGCTCGAAGGTTTTTCGGATTAAACCAGGATGGCGGTACGGTCGCCATCGCGAACTTCGCGCCGGCGCTCGTTTTCAACCCGCAGGCCGTGCCCTTGCCGCGGAATGAAGCAGCCAAGATGTATGGCGTCCAGCCTACTCAGTTGTGGATGCCCTGAGTCGGACTGCTGGCTTCCCCACACTTTCGTTTGCCGAGCATGACGGCCGTGCGTTAATTGGGGGCTCTGGCATTCCCACCACAAGTCCGCCCGATCCGCGCCAATGTGCGAGTTCGTCCATCTTCACTGCCACACGCAGTACTCCCTTCTCGACGGCGCCGCTCAAATATCGAACCTGCTGGCAACGGCCCAGGAGAAGGAGATGTCGGCCATCGCCATCACGGACCATGGCAATCTCTTTGGTGTGCCCGAGTTCTACACCCAGGCGCAGCGCGCCGGTGTTCAGCCTATCATCGGT
The DNA here is from genome assembly GCA_028284545.1 of Rhodothermales bacterium. Taxonomy (GTDB): domain Bacteria; phylum Bacteroidota; class Rhodothermia; order Rhodothermales; family JABDKH01; genus JANQRN01. The sequence continues at coordinate 13,651 of JANQRN010000093.1, forward strand.
TGTGAGTTCTATGTGACTCGGAGTGGCATGGACGACCGTTCCGACCGAACACGCTACCATCAGGTGTTGCTTGCGCGGAACGAACAGGGATACAAGAACCTCATTCGTCTGTCTTCGCTGTCTTACACAGACGGCTACTACTATAAGCCGCGTATAGACCTCGATACGCTGCGAGCACACGCAGATGGTCTGATCGCGACTACGTGCTGCCTGCAGGGTCAGGTCTTGCAGACCATTCTGCACGGCGGCGAAGAGGCGGCGCGCAAGGTCTTCGAGGAGTACTTGGACATCTTCGGCGACAACTACTACATCGAGTACCAGGACCACGGAATTGCAGACCAGCGCAAGTGCAACGCAGTCTTAAGCAGGTGGTCGGCGGAGTACGGCGTCAAGGCGATTGCGACCAACGATGTGCACTATGTCGCTCAGGACGACGCGGCTGCACAGGACGTTCTCCTCTGTCTGCAGACGGGCAAGGACCTGGCCGACCCGAATCGTATGCGATTCGAAAACGACCAGTTCTATCTCAAGAGCGCGCGTGAGATGTCTGCCGCGCTGACGTCGAACCTGGACGCACGCATCGTAGACGAGGCCCTCGCGACCACACGCGAAGTTGCCGACAAGTGTTCGCTCGAGATCGCAATGGGCGAGCTGCTGATGCCGCACTTCCCGATTCCGGAGTCGTTTGGCAACGACATGGACGCCTATCTCAGGGACCTCAGCCTGGCCGGTGCGCGGGCACGCTACGGCGAGCTGACGAGCGAGATCACCGAACGGCTCGACCATGAACTCGCGATAATCCGACAGATGGGCTATGCGGGCTACTTCCTCGTGGTACAGGACCTGACGACCGCTGCCCGCGAGCTGGCCGTTCGGGTTGGGCCCGGTCGAGGCTCGGCGGCGGGCAGCCTCGTTGCGTACGCACTCGGGATAACGAACATCGACCCTCTCGCGTATAACCTGCTATTTGAGCGATTCCTGAATCCGGAGCGCGTCTCGATGCCTGACATCGACATCGACTTTGACGACCGCGGGCGCGGAAAGGTGATCGACTATGTCGTGCAGCGCTACGGCAGGGAGAACGTCTGCCAGATCATCACCTTTGGGACGATGGGCTCCCGCTCGGTGATTCGCGACGTATCTCGAGTGCTCGGGATTCCGCTGGACGAGGCAGATCGCATCGCCAAGCTCGTGCCCGACGGGGTCAAGGTCTCTCTCGACCAGGCGCTGCGCGATGTCCCCGATCTGAAGAAGTTGAAGAAGTCGTCTGACCCGCAGATCCGAAAACTGATGCACTACGCACAGGTGCTCGAAGGGTCTGCGCGTCACACAGGCGTGCACGCTGCGGGAGTCATCATCGCTCCCGGCCGCGTCAGCGATTACGTTCCCGTTTCTGTTGCCAAGTCGAAGTCAGGTGCCGAGCACGTCGTCACCACGCAATATGACGGGAAATGGGTTGAGGAGTTTGGGCTCCTCAAGATGGACTTCCTCGGTCTGAAAACGCTGACGGTTCTCAACGACGCGCTGGCTTTGGTAAAGGAGTCGCACGGAATCGACATCAACATCGACGACATC
>JANQRN010000010.1 GCA_028284545.1 Rhodothermales bacterium
TCGTCGCCCTACTAGCCGTCAGCGCGCTGGTCGCTCCCGCGGGCCTTAGTCAGACTACAGCCTGCGAGCCGGCTACCGCTGAGGCGGAGTTGAATATCAACAATGTTCGCGCGAGAATATTCGGCAACGGGCCGCTGTTCTGGCGCGGCTCGCCAAACACGTACGAGGTCCCGACCGGGGGTGGGGTGAACGCGATCTTTTCGGCGAGCTTGTGGCTCGGCGGCATGGTTGACGGCGAGTTGCGCGCCGCGGCAGCTCGATACGGACGCTACGAGTTTTGGCCGGGCCCACTCGAGCCTGACGGAAAGCCACCCGGTGATTGTGCGCCCTTTGATCGCCTTTGGACCGTCGCGAGATCCGACTGGGAGGATTTCGAGCGCACGGGTAACGCGACCATCGACATCTCCGAATGGCCTACCGGCTTGGGGGCGCCCACGCTCGATGCTGATGGTAGACCCATTCCGTTGATGACCGGTACCATTGCCGAACGTGCGGCAAGAGTTATCAATCTCGACGCCGGCGAACGACCAGACTTTCACGGCGACCAGATGGTCTGGTGGATCATGAACGATGTCGCCGGTACGCACGACGAAACCGAGACTCACCCAATAGGCGTTGAGGTTCGGGCAACCGCTTTCGGTTTTAATGGGGAGTCCCACATAAGCAACGCGACCTTCTATGATTATGAGGTGCAGTATCGTGGGGCAAGCGCGTTGGAGGAAGCCTACGCAGGGCTCTTTGTCGACTCGGATCTCGGAAACTTCGCCGACGACTACGTCGGCAGCGACAGTATCCTCGGGATTGGGTTTACGTACAACTCCGACAACTTCGACGACGGCCGGGACGGATATGGGGACGCACCTCCAGCGGTTGGCTACGGCTTCTTCCCTGGTCCCGTTGTCGTCGCTCCCGGAGATACGGCTTGGGTCGGCAACAGACGCGTCCCGGGTTACCGCAACCTGAAAATGACGGCGGCGATTAACTACTACGGGGGTGGATTGTACGGCGATCCAGGAATTGGAATCGAATACTACAATTACCTGCAGGGGAAATGGGAAAACGGTGAGCCCCTGCGCGTTGGAAATCGCGGGTTCGATGGGACGGGACCAGTCACGCGCTTCGTTTTTCACGGTGACCCCGTGGCGGGAGAGTACTGGAGTGAAATGAACGCAGACGGAATGGGTGGACGGACGTCGCCAGCTGATCGTCGAATGGTTGTCTCGTCTGGCCCATTCAGAATCTTGCCCGACTCCACACAGACGTTTTCGCTCGCCATTGCTTGGGCGCGCGGGGCATCTCATTTGGAATCGGTCACAAGATTGAAGCAAGCAACTTCGACGATCGCTGCGGCAACGCAAGCCGGCTTCGTTCGGGCGCCGGCCGTGGATCCGCCTGTTGTGACCGCGAGCAGCTACCCGAACGGAGCAGCGCTTACGTGGAGTAACCCGCTCCCGTCAAACAACTATCAGGATTCGTATAGCGAGTTTGATGCCTTCGCGTCGGATAACTACCGATTTGAAGGCTACAACGTCTTCCAATACCGATCAGCGAATGATACGACCGGGAACCTCATCGCCGTTTACGATCGCAAGAATGAAGTGGGGACCGTGATTGAAGGTAGGGCCGGCGAGGAGCAGTTGACGGTTGCCGGGGGCAAGAACACCGGTGTCAGGCACTTCCATGTTATTCGTGACCTGGACAATTATCGCACGTATCACTTTGGTGTACAGACATACGTGCATCAACCCAAACTGTATCCGCGCATCCGGAAGTCGACGGTTGCACGTGTTGTGGTCGAACCGGGATACTCTGACTCCCATCCCACAGACAGCGCGCTTGTTCGATGGCCCGCCTGGGAGACGCCAGATTTTGTTGTCGATGTGCGACCAAGAACGCGCTTCCGTATCGAAGGAGACATCGCGGATCCGAACGCGATCACGGGGGATCGCTATACACTTGTGCCGGATCCCACGTCGTGTTCCGCAGGCAGGTTTCGCTGCACTTCGGTTGAGGTGGTTCGGGGCGATGGTGAGCCGGTTGCTTCTCTGAAGCTGACGCCGGAGCAGGTGGAAGCTCCGCTCGTCTTTGACGGCCTGGAGTTCAGAATCTCCGTCGATGCCGAAACGTACTTTTCCGATTTCCTCGCCGTACAAAACGCAACGGGGTCGATCGAGCCGCCGAGTTACGCGGCCTTCGCCTTTAACAGTAGTGGCTTCCCACATCCGACGACAAGCGATCGTCCTGACGGCAGCCAGCAGGCCAACGGTAGCACCTGGGGTCTTCACTCTGGTCAGGGGCAGGTTGCCTATGGACCAGTCGATCACCCATCGAGCTTCCTCGGCGACGTGACGAATCAAGGCCAGCTCTTGGACGCAATCGGTGCGAGTGATTTCGAAATCAGGTTCACCGCGTCCGGTGGCCACGCATGGCGCCCGAATGACGGCGACGATGTTATCGTGGTGCCGTTTGAACTCTGGAATATTGGCGCGGGGACGCCTACGGATCCTTCAGACGACTACCGGATGATCCCCGCAATCTGTGAAGCTGCGTGTGGGCACGCCGGCGTCACGGGCGTATTCGACATCGCGGGCGATCACGACATCTCTGGCGGGTCCAACGACCCCTTCACTGACTGGATCACCTGGTACGCTCCAACCGTCGATACGCCGGGTGAAGTAGGATATGAGGCGTTTTTTGGTGGCGACCCGACTGCCCTCGGAGAGATGGTGCTCCGAAACGTCGTACTCGTCAACTGGAATGGCGGCGTTGATCCGGGCCCGTACGATGCCGACTTGCCGGAAGCAGGTTCCGTGTTTCGAATCTACACGACCAAGGGTTTCGGACTCGATGACGGGTACGTGTTCGACACGGACGGATTTGGTGCGCGCGAGAAAAGCGCTGACGATCTGGCCTCGGAGCTCGAGGACATCGGGATAGTCCCCAATCCGTACCACGGCGCCGCGGATTACGAGACGACAGTAGCTCAGCGTGAGGTGCGCATGACCAATGTACCGAATGGCGCCACTGTGCGTGTCTTCACACTCAACGGTACCCTGATCCGGGAGCTAAGGCAGGAGGGCGAGGGAGTGCTGCGGTGGGACCTTCGCAATCGCGCCGGATACCTGATCGGCAATGGGATGTATCTCATCCACGTCGATGTGCCCGATGTCGGGTCGCGCGTGCTGAAGTTCGGAGCGTATCACCGGCGCGTCGTTTCCGGATAGCTACCGGGACGTCTGGCAGCTGCGTAGGCAGATCGGCGACCGTCCATTTCTTTGGCGACGACAATGCTATCTTGGGGCGCGATCGATTCGATTGGTTGTATCAAGCACTCAAGTCCGCCGAAGACCCTATGCGCCTCGCGATGATCGGCCTCGGGAAGATGGGAGCCAACATGGCGACCCGCCTTATCCGTGACGGCCACGAAGTAGTTGTTTTTGACATCAATGCAGAGGCGATAGCGCGGGCTGAGGAAGGAGGAGGGATCGCGGCGCGCACGCTCGAGGAAGTCGCCGCAGCGCTGGAGCCGCCGCGCGTGGCGTGGGTGATGGTCCCGGCCGGCAAACCGACCGACCTGACGGTACAAAACTTGGGAGAGCTCTTCGAAAGCGGGGACATCGTCGTCGACGGCGGTAACTCGAACTACAAGGAGTCTGTCCGCCACGGCGCCGAGTTGGCTGAACACGGAATCGATTTTGTAGACGTGGGCACGAGCGGCGGCGTCTGGGGCCTCGCCGAAGGGTATTCGATGATGGTCGGAGGAGCAGAGGCTGCGGTCGACAGGCTGCGCCCGGCGCTGACCACGCTTGCGCCGGGAGCGGATAAAGGGTGGGGTAGAGTCGGTGGTATCGGCGCCGGCCACTTCGTCAAGATGGTCCACAACGGCATCGAGTACGGTCTGATGCAGGCCTACGCCGAAGGCTTCGCCATCATGGACGAGAAGCCCGAGTATGATTTCGACCTGCACCAGATCGCGGAGATCTGGCGCCACGGCAGCGTCGTCCGTTCCTGGCTGCTTGACCTGACGGCGAACGCACTGGACGAGAACCCCACACTCGACGGTATCGCCCCGTATGTGCCTGACTCGGGCGAGGGCAGGTGGACAGTGAAGGAGGCAATCGACCTGGATGTATCTGCGCCAGTAATCACGCTGGCGCTGCTGAATCGCCTGCGGTCCCGCGAGGACGACTCCTATGCCGACAAACTCCTCTCGGCGATGCGGAATCAGTTCGGCGGCCACGCGATCAAGAAATCGTAGGGCAGAATGCTAAAGTCGCCTGACCCGCACGTCTTCATTGTCTTTGGTGGCACCGGGGACTTGATGCGCAGAAAGCTCCTGCCGGCGCTGCATTCGCTGGCGCGCCAGGGCGAGATCGGGAAGCGCTTTAAGGTGCTGGCCGTCGCCCGCGACGAGATGACCGACTCCGCCTATCGCGACTGGGCACTCAAGGCGCTCGAAGAGTTTGCCTGCGAGGTCGCGGGCTCGGACGAGAACAGCACCTGGTGCAACAGCTGCCTCCACTATCAAACGATCGGCAAAGCTGACCAAGCTGCATTTGAGGCCGTGCGTGACCGTATCGTCGCGCTCGAAAAGGAAGCGGACATCCCCGAGAACAGGATCTTCTACCTGGCCCTGCCGCCATCCGTCTTCCCCGGCACAATCAGCGGACTCGGAGAAGTTGGTCTCAACCTCAGCGAAGGCTGGACCAGGCTCGTCGTTGAAAAACCGTTCGGCAGGGACCTGCACAGCGCACACGAACTGAACTCCCTGCTTCACACGTACTACGATGAGAAGCAGGTCTACCGCATCGATCACTACCTCGGTAAAGAGACCGTTCAGAACTTGCTCGTATTTCGGTTCGCCAATCCGATTTTCGAGAACCTGTGGAACCGTGTACACATCAGCTCCGTGCAGATTAGCGTTGGCGAGACCGTTGGCGTTGGCAGTCGCGCCGGGTACTACGACCGAGCCGGCGCACTGAGAGACATGGTCCAGAACCATCTGTCGCAGCTGCTGACACTTATCGCCATGGAGGCGCCTTCAGCGTTCAGTGCGGATGCCATCCGGGATGAGAAGGTAAAGGTCCTGCAGAGCGTCGCCCCCATCAAGAGTAACGGCGTTGTCTTTGCGCAGTACGCAGACGGGAATGTCGGGGGTGAAGCCGTCCCCGGTTATTTGCAGGAAGATGGTGTTGCGCCGAACTCATCGACTGAGACCTTCGTCGCCTTGCGACTGGAGATTGCTAACTGGAGATGGCAGGGGGTTCCGTTCTATCTGCGAACCGGCAAGCGTTTAAAGAAGCGACTCACGCAGGTCGTCATCAATTTCAAGAAACCGCCGGTGTCGTTGTTCGAGCCATTCGACGACTGCAATATCAACGCGAACCGTCTGGCACTGACGCTACAACCAGACGAAGGCTTTGATCTCGGCTTTGAGGTGAAGCGGCCCGGTCAGGGCATGTCGCTCAAGACCGAGTCGTTGAAATTCCAGTACGCAGACGAGTTTAGCCAGCTTCCCGACGGATACGAAACGCTACTGCACGACGTCATGACGTCTGACCAGACGCTGTTTGTCCGCGCCGACGAAGTCGAGAGTTCATGGAGGCTGTACGAACCGCTGCTGAGTGGCAGCGTGGGCGTGACAAACTATGAGGCGGGGACGTGGGGGCCGCAGGAGGCTGATCGCTTGCTGGCGCAGAATGGCGACTGGTGGGCCAAGCTGTGACGAAACCACCCATTCGCGTCTTCGAGGATGTTGATTCCCTCGCGAAGGCGGCAGCCAAAGCGTTTGTAGACGAGGCCGTGCGGGCTGTTGATACGAGGGGTCGATTCTCGGTACTGCTATCCGGCGGATCCACGCCGCGTGGGATGTTCAAGTTGCTGGCGGACCAATTCGCGCACGCCGTCCCATGGAACCGGTGTTTCCTGTTCTGGGGTGACGAACGCTTTGTTCCGTTCGACGACGCGGCGAGTAACTTCGGCGCTGCCCGCAAGCACCTGACATCGCACGTGTCTGTGACGGATGAGAACCTTTTTCCCGTGCCCGTCGACTTGCCAACGCCGGAAGACGCGGCAGCCGCTTACGGTATCACGCTGCGCGCATTCTTCAATGGAGAGCATCCGGAGTTCGACCTCACGATTCTTGGTCTCGGAACCGACGGTCATACGGCGTCACTGTTTCCGGAAACTGCAGCGGTGGAAGAGCGCGAGGAACTTGTCGTGGTCGGCCATGCTCCAGATTCGCCGCACACAAGAGTGACCGTAACACTGCCGGTGATAAACAGCTCGCGACGGATTGTCTTTCTGGTAGCGGGTGAGAGTAAACGCGAAGCGTTGCGCGCCGTCCTGCGCGGAGCGCGGCCGAGATTACCCGCCGCACTCGTCGATGCACCCGGTCGTGTGCAGTGGTTAGTAGAGAGGTCGGCTTACCCTGACGGAAAACCAAAAACGCTATAAAACGGAAAAGCCAGGGTCCCACCACGGCCCGGGCTTTTCCAGAGATGATCTACTAGAGATGCAGTCCTAAGAGTACGTCATTTTTTGAAAAGTTCGCTCGGATGTTGACAAAAAAAGTCCGCCCGAATTTGGGGGCCCAAAGATTAAGAAGTTACGAGTGTCAATAACTCGCTTGAATGATAGATTAGGGCCGATCTGCGACGTGCTTGTACCGTAGCTTGCCTTTGTCGCCCGCTCCGACTGCCCAATCTGGACCTCCCTTATCCGGCATGCCGCAATCTCCGTTTCAAATCCGACCCGCCACCGCTGACGATCTTGATACCGTCGCCGAGCTCTTCGACGGGTACCGTCAGTTTTATGAACAGGCTCCCGACCTGTCGGGCAGTCGGGCGTTTGTGGGCGAGCGCCTGCGGGTCGGCGATTCCCATATCATCCTTGCGACGGACGGTGAAGGCACTGGAGCCGGGTTTGTCCAGTTGTACCCGATCTTCTCCTCAGTTAGAATGTGCCGAGTCTGGATTCTGAACGACCTGTTTGTTGCGCCGGCCGCTCGCGGCCGCGGAGTGGCGGTCGATCTCATGCGTGCGGCCGCAGACACTGCGCGTGCGGCCGGTGTGAAGGCGCTCCAGCTTGAGACCGCGGCGGACAACGTGCCGGCCAAAGCGCTTTACGAGCGATTGGGCTGGAGCCTTGAGTCTGGCTTCGATCACTATTCGATCATCCTGTAGCATGGCATCTCCTGGAAAACACATCAGCTTGTCTTTTGAGCGCATGTCGACGGACGAGGTCTGCAATGCGGCATCGCGTTTTCGCAGCACGATGGAGCGGCGCAGGTCGGTTCGCTTCTTCTCGGATGCGCCGGTACCGAGGAAGGCAATCCAGGACTGCGTTGTTGCGGCCGCCAGCGCCCCGAGTGGTGCGCACCAGCAGCCCTGGCACTTCGTAATTGTTGAGAACAAGGAAGTGAAGAAGAGAATCCGTCTTGCGGCGGAGGCCGAAGAGGCGGCGTTCTATTCTGGAAGGGCGCCGGACGAATGGCTCGAGGCACTTGCTCCCATCGGCACAGACGAGCACAAGCCGTTCCTGGAGACAGCGCCGTATCTCGTGGTGCTGTTCGCCAAGAACTACGGCATTGTAGACGGTGAGAAGGTGAAACACTACTATGTCAGCGAGTCTGTCGGTATCGCCGCGGGCTTCTTCATCGCGGCCGTTCATCACGCCGGGCTCGTGACGTTGACCCACACGCCGAGCCCGATGAAATTCCTGGGCGAGATCCTGGGGCGACCCGAAAACGAGCGCGCGTTCCTGCTGCTGCCGGTGGGATACCCGGCAGATGACGCGACGGTCCCAGACCTGACTCGTAAGCCCTTTGACGAAGTCGCGTCAATAGTCTGAGCGCCGATGCTGTTCGACTACAGGGAGCGAGTGCGTGGTGAGGAACTCATGGACGACTTCTCGATCACCGATGGTCGCCTGACCCGCGGTCTGACCGACCTCCGCAGACTGAATCGGTGGCTCAACGGCTATGCGCCGGTCAAGCGCGCGCTTGTGCCATTGATGAAAGCGCAGCGGCAGCCGCTTGAAATACTCGACGTAGGTTGTGGGATCGGTGATCTGGCTGTTGAGATTGTACGCTGGTCGCAGCGCCAACAGTCGCGTGTGCGTGTGACGGCGACCGACGCCAATCGCGCGACCGTGGCTGTCGCCGCTGAGAACACGTCGCGGTTCAGCCAGATCAGCGTCTCAACGTGCGACGCGTTTGCACTGCCGTTTGCAGACGACGCATTCGACGTCGTGGTTGCCTCTCAGTTTTTGCATCACTTTTCGCCGGCGGATGCCGTTCGGATACTGCGCGAAGCAGCGCGCGTAGCGCGAATAAAAGTGATTGTCGGGGATCTTCATCGAAACGCCGTTGCGCGATACGGCGTTGGTGCCCTAACGCGGGTCTTCGGTTTTGGGGAAATGGTTCAGTACGACGCACCGCTGTCGGTGCGGCGTGGCTTCGTCCGTGGCGAGCTGGCGGAACTCGCTGAGGATGCGGGGCTGGAGGCGCGGGAGTACTGGGTGCCGCTCTTCAGATGGGGACTTGCGGCAGACATCAACTGACGGAGGTGATCGCGAAAGTGGAGCGGGAAGTTGTGATCGTGGGCGGTGGCCCAGCTGGCGCCGCAGCTGCGGTTTTGCTTGCTGAGCGCGGGCACAGTGTGTGTCTCATAGAGCAGAAGGACTTTCCGCGACACAAACTGTGTGGCGAGTTCATGTCGCACGAATCGGTGCCGTTGCTCCGGCGGCTCGGCGTACTCGACGCGATTCGGGATAGCGGCGCCGTCGAGTTGCGGTCGGTGATGCTTACGGAGGCAAATGGTGATGTGGCTGCGGCGCCACTACCGGAAGCTGCGATTGGTGTCTCCAGGCTCCTGCTTGACGAGATACTGATTCGCCGAGCCAGGGATGTTGGTGTTGAGATTCAGCAACCGTGTGAAGCGACGGCCATCTCGGGTGATATGCGGAACGGTTTCAGGGTTGAAGTGGCCGATGATGAGCGTAGCGTGATAGATGCGCAGGTCGTGATTGGTGCGTGGGGCCGTCAGTCGCGCGTTTCACGCAAGCTCAGCGCAGTGTTTTCCACCTCTGAGACCGGTGCGAGGCCAGCCACCAGTCCGTGGGTCGCGTTCAAGGGGCACTACAGAGGAGCGGACGTTGACGACAGAATCGAACTGCACGCGTTCAGGGGCGGGTACTGCGGCATGTCACACGTCGAGGACTCGATCCTGAACGCGTGCTGGATTGTGCACCGCGACGAACTGCCACGCGCGGCCCCTGACCTCAACGCCGCATTTGTCAAGGTGCTTTTCGCCAGTAACCCCGTGCTTGCCCGGCGGTTTGCGACGATGGAGCTTCAGTGGGACAGGCTGCTCTCCGTCAGTCAGTTGCAGTTTGATGCCCGCGCCGCTTTCATCGGGGACATAGCGCTGGCGGGTGATGCG
>JANQRN010000105.1 GCA_028284545.1 Rhodothermales bacterium
CAAGAAATGTACCCCGGCGACCCGGTCGGCCACGAGCGCGGCGGCCTCAACGATATGGTCGAGACCCTGCGCAAGCCCGAAGTTGCCAACGTATGCCACGATGAACGCATCAGGAAGACTCAACTCGCGACGGATGTCGACCTTGTGGGCCGCGATCCTGAAGTTCTCAGGCACTGTGCCGTTCGTGACCCGGACAATTGTCTTGTCGGGTACGACCTCCCGAATATCATCGCAAAAACTATCCGTCACTGCCGTGATCGCGTCGGCTCTGCGGTAGAGAAAGTGCTCGAGCCGGGTGGCCCACTTGATGAAGCGTGGGTTCGTCAGCTCACCCATTGCCACCGCGACCTCAGGCCATAGATCACGAACATCAAAGAGGAGTTTCGCGCGCTTGATCTTTGCAATCATCCAGCCTGCCAGCCCGACGAAGAGCGGCGGCGAAGAAGCCACTACGACGTCAACCTTCTCTCTGATGTACAGGCAGCCAATTGTCGCCGTTACCACAAACGAGAGAAAGAAGCCGACGCGACTGAAGAACGACTGGCTGCGCTTCTCCATAATCGTGACATGCAAGACACGCGCGCCCTTGTAGCTGCCCTCCTTCTTGAACCCACCTCTGTACTCATCCCAGATGATGCCTTGCGGATACGCGGGCTTCTCGGCAATCACGGTCACCTGATGACCCGCGTTCACGAAGCCTTCGACGAGCGAGCCCAGACGGTTGGACGTACCGCCTGTTTCGGGTGGGAAGTATTGCGAAACAACAACTACGTGCATCACGCAGCCCTCTCAGAATGCTGCCGAACAGGGATGACGGGGCCTCGATCTGCAGCAGGCATCGAGCGCGAAGACGACCTGGAGCGGCGCGGCGGCGCGGCGCGGTCCGAACGATGAAAGGCGACCGTTTCGCGCACCGCCTCTTCCATTGAAACGGCGGGCACAAAACCCAGCTGCCGCAGCTTCGCACTGCTAAAGTTCGTGGGTGTGCAGAATTTACGGATTCGCGCACTCGTCACCGGTATATCTTTTCCGGTGAGGCTCGCAAGCAGGTCAAGTCCACCCGAGACTCCGGCGGCGAAGAACGACGGAACATGCAGTTTGGGCCGGGGCCTGGACAGCTCATCGCAGATAGTGTCTACAAGCTGCCTCGTACTCCAGACCGGCTCCTCGATGTAGTTGTAGGTGTGCACGCCCGGCTCCCATCGCCGTTGAAGAAACAGCGTCGCGTCAATCAAATTCGGGAGGTACGATACCGCCTTCGGATCAGCGCCCGCACCGACCATTACAAACCTACCCGAGCCCAGTGCTTCGATCAGTCGGTACAGGTTGTTGTTTTCCGGGTTGTTGGGACTGAAGACGGCCGAGGGCCGCACGATGTTGACACACGCATCAGGGGCAGAATGCGCGTACTCGAAAAACGCCTTTTCGGCGGCGACTTTTGATTCTGCGTACGCCGTCTCGGGACGGTAGTCTGCTCCTTCAGGTCGGGCGAGCAGGCCGGATCCGAGTACGCCTACTGAGCTGTAAAATGTCCACTTGCGCACGCCGACGTTTCGGGCGCTGCTGATCAGGCGCTCGGTCGCGAGAAGATTGTCTCTGAAATATTCGTCACGCGAAAGGCCCCAGTCGTCCTTAGCGGCCGCAAGGTGTATAATTTCATCCACTTGCTCGAGGACATGCTCGAGCGGCTCGTCGTCAAGCAGATCGCGATGTACAAACCGCGGCGGCCCGCCCCTTCCGGCGTCCGGCTGTTGTCGATCCAGACCAATTACCGAAACGCCTGCCCGGCAGAGCCGATCGATGAACCATTTACCGATGTATCCAGACGAGCCGGTTACAAGGACAGACATTACGCGTAGGAGGAAGTATGCACGTCGAGAGCTCTAGTATTCGACGGTTGATGACAAAGATTTCCGCCCAAGCGGCAAACCGCGCAGTTCTAAAGCGATTCCCGACTCAAATGAGCAGTAGCGGGAGAAAAGCAAACAATGCTCCGGCTTGCCTGGGACGCGCTATCGTCTAGGCGCGACGATCCAGTGTCCGAGGCCCGACATCGTGTTCGCCACCTCGAACCGCGCTCCATCAGGCACCGGCACGACCTCCTGGCCATCTGCGAATCGAAACCTGAACGGCGCGCTCGCGACAACCGATCCTTCTTGACCGGGCGTGAATCGATATATGTCCCACTCGCCAGCGGCGCGCCCACTCAGCAAGTACCGATCTCGGTCCCAGTCCACCGTGGAGGTCACCAGGACGCTGTCAGGCGAGAGCCCACCTACGAACTGGTCTATCTCGTCCACGATCTGTGTCACCCTGAGCTCGCCCGTGCCGTCAACTGATCGATGCGTATTCCAGTACAGCCAGGTCGTGACGCCGTGCAGACCCAGATGAAACATGCCCTCCGCAAACCACTGGTAGTCTGGAGCGCCGCCCGCCGGAACCCACAGACTCTGGTCGTATTGATCCCCCGCGATCCACATCATCAGGGGCGGAGTCTCCAAACCAGGGCGCCCGACGATGGCGCCCCGCACCTTGCGTAGTGTCCGGATTAATGCTGCGTACTGACTCGAAATATTGGTCGGCGGGTTCCACTTCGACAGCGGCAACTGTGGCGGGTTGTCTTGCGCGGGCAGGTGGATCTGCATCGGCCTGTCGCCGTCCAGTTCCGTCCGACCGTATGCCTCGGGAGCCTGGTGTGTACCAAACACCCACGTTGTTTCGGTCCCAACCTGTAGCGGCACGGTCGGCGAGTCGACAGACCATGTCGCGTGGGCGTAGTCGGGCCATGGTCCTGACACGTACTTCTGGTAGTCAGACGCCTTGATGTTCGGATATCGAGCAGCCCACGGCTCGTAGATAATATGATTCAGGGCATCCACGATTTGACTGTGCATGTACCGTCCCCACACCCACCCCTTCGGACTGTGACCAGAATTCCAGTCCGCAATATCGGCGAGGTCAGCGTCGAAGTTCACGACGGTCGTGTCGTAACCCGCAGCCGCAGCAGCTCGATTCAACCGCCGCCGCAGGGAAGGCCAGCGCGGGTCTTGCACGACAGCTCGCCGGAAGTCGTCCAGGGTATGACCCAGGATACGCAGGTCGCGCTCGATCGTGTACAGCGTGTTGTAGTCCTCCCAATCCAGGATCAGGTAATCAATCTGGCCACCGGCTGAGAACATCTCCGAGGCGACGCGCTCCTGTTTCGCGCGCCCTTCTGCACGCCACTCGTCAAACCACGGCGCGATGTATCCGAGACTTCGCTCACTAGCGGTACCCGGACTCAGAATGAGCTCGTCCCGAAAGCCCCAGCGACTCTCGCCCGATCGCCCGTCTCCTTTGAGCCAATAGGTGTCATACGGCCGAATGCCACGAAGTCCGACCGGGTTGTCCCGCAGCGGCCGTGAATACCGACTACCACGTTGCCAAACATCAGCGGCGCGTTCGCGGTCAAGCCACAGATACGGCACAGACCAGCGTTCGTCGGGTAGTTGCTCCAGGATGCCCGACTGAATGGAATTGACCCAACTCAGGATCGGTGTTTTGCCTACTTGGCCTGCTGGTTGGTAGTGCTCCCGCGCTCGGTTGACGCCGGACCCCTGCTGCTTGCTCGCGACGGGCGGCGCCACAATGGAGTCAGGCGCTGCCCGCGGAGGCTCAGCGGAGGAGACGGCCAGCTCTTGCTCGCCTGATCCATCCCGACCCACTCCATCACCGGGAGCGTCGACCTCAGTACCCCGGTCGCAAGCCGCAAAGAGGAGGGCGACCAAGACCACCAACGTAAAACGTCTGTAGCTCATGCCTGAAAATACCAACATGGACGCCCCGCGACAGTTGGTTCAAGCCGCAACAGAACCGGAAAAGAGACTGGCTTTCTCCTCGGGTTTCGGGTAGTTGATCAGAACCGCCCGGTACTTCCCTTTGAAGACGAACAGACTACCGGCTGCGGCGCCGATCACCTTGAATTCATCTACCAGGTTCCGGACATCCTCCAGGCTACCCGCTCCCCCCAGGATAGTCAGCGGTGCGTCGATAGCTTCGCGCATGCGGCGCGCGAGCTTCAGATCGTAACCACACATCCTGCCGTCGTTGTCGACTGAGTTCACTACAACCTCGCCCACCCCGTACTCAGCGACGCGCGCCGCGATCTGAACGGGGTCCAGTTTTGTCGCGCGTTTCGCGTTATGCGTCACAACGCCATACTTGCCGAGCATACCCTTCTTGACATCGAGAACCAGCACGACACTTTGCTTGCCGATGGTATCGGCGATCTCACGGGCGAGCGCTGGTTGCTCGATCAGCGCCGAACTCATGGCGACCTTTTCGACACCCAGACCGATGATCGTCTCGGCCTGGCTCTCGGTCTTGACTCCACCCCCGTAACAGAGCGGCATTCGACACTCCGCTGCCAGATTCTCAATCAGACGAAAGTCCGGTTCACGGTTGTGCGCCGAAGCGTCGATATCGAGCACCATCAACTCATCGACCTCCTTCTCATTGAAGATCTTGACGGCGTTGATTGGATCGCCGACGTACTTCGGGTCCTTGAACCCAACAGTTTTTACAAGCCCACCGTTGTGGACGAGCAGGCATGGTATTATTCGAGAGCGCAGCACGCTAGAAACCTGCGAAGTTCTTGAAGATGGCGATGCCGTTCGAGTGACTCTTCTCCGGGTGAAACTGAAAACCGAAAATGTTATCGCGTACAATCGCCGCTGAGAATTCCTGTCCGTACGTGGCGGTTGCGAGAACGTTTTCGTCGTGGGTGCAATCGAAGCAAAACGAGTGCAGGAAGTAGAAACCCCGCTCGGGATCAACTCCACTCAGTATATCAAACGGCTGCCTGGGCGCAATGGAATTCCACCCCATGTGCGGCAGCTTGGGTTTGTGGCTCAAACCGGACACGTCCATTCCGCGCACGCGCCCGTCAATCCAGCCCAAGCCGGGCAACTCTCCCTCGTCGCTGGACGCTCCCATCACCTGCATCCCGACACAAACTCCCAGAACGGGCACGCGGTCTTCCAGTACGCGCCTATTCAGCGTTTCCAGCATCCCCGAATCTGATAGTCGCGACATCACGAGATCAAAGGCTCCCACACCTGGAACGATGATCTTGTCAGCGGTCTCCAGTTCATCGCTGGCCTGGGCCACCTCGCACGGGATGTTCAGGCGGCTGTAGATGTTCGTAATCGCCCTGACGTTGCCAGAGCCGTATCCGAGAATCTTGATCATGACGCAAGCTTCGCCCGTATTCTCAGCGTTCGATAGGGTGACGTGTATGGCACGGCAAACGTCACGTTTCGACCCATCGCCTTGCGGGCGAAGTTCTTCAGGAAGTTCACGAAGCCGTCTTTGCGCCCGCGCTCGATTGCCACGATCGAGAAGCCCGCTTCAGCCAGGTAATCGATCATATTCTGCTCGCCGGCGAACACGAGATGATCAGGCAGGTCAAGATCGGTAGGCACCTGCTTGACACTGTCCAAGTCTCCGATGTTGCCCGTTTCTACGAACAGTTCCCCGCCCGGCACCAGCACTTGCCTGGCTTCCTGCATAAAACTGTGGAAGTCGGGAATGTGCGAGAAAACGTTGACAACCGAGAGGTACTCAAACTTCTCGTCGATGTCTGCCAGGTAGCCGTTCGTGACGGGTAACCCGCGCGACCGGGCGTCGTCGGCCTTTGGCTTCATGGGCTCGACGCCCGCTATGCGGCTGCCTTCCGGGGCCAACGCCATCACCGACTCGAGTATTTCACCGTATCCGGCTCCGACGTCCAGCCAGGAAATCGGAGTATCCCGCGCCCACACGTCTGCGAAGAGAGCGCCGAAGATTCGCTGGTAGCGCTTGACCTTTTTGCCTATGCGGTAGGCCACTGCATCACGTTCGTGATCAACTTCGACGTGTACGCCGGTCTCGACGCCGGTTGCAATCAGGTCAGCGGCGGGTCGAGGATTGACGTATATCAGCCCACAGTGCGAGCACTTGACGGCCGAGTATCCGTTCTCCACCGTCCACGCCTCGTATTCGGTCCGCTCACATAGGGGACAAGCGATCTCCTCGACCGATGGCTCAACGGTATCCGACAGTTTTTCTGCGATCATGTTGGTCTTAGGTAGTAGTGGGGACGACCTGCTTGCTGCGGGCTCGTTCGTCTTCGTCGTGAACAACATCGCCCGATACCAGCATCCGCAGCGCTCGGCCTAGCTCTTCGGATTCTGTCGTGTACATGTATACATCCTGCGGCAGATTGGCCATGTTGGCCGTCCACCTTGCTACGTCGTCTGGTTGTATCTCGGCTATCTGAGTAGCCACCTGTTGTACGTCCGATTCATCCACGATCATTCCGATGTCGTAGCGCTCTACGTCGACCGCATCCTGGCAGCCCGCTCGCGTGAACATCGGTTTTCCGAAGTAGCAGCTCTGGTAAAACCGGTTGGGGCGTGCCCACTTGAGATTCCAGTCGTCGTCCGCGATCGGTGGGTAGCAGGCCCAAACCATATCGACATCGTTGTAGAGCGAGGGCAGATCCTCAGGCGACCGATACTCGCCGACGTAGGAGATGTTGGCGTGGCGCGCGACCTGTTCAGCGATGTCTGTGAGCGGTGCCATCGGAAGGCCGGCGACGACCACTTCGACGCCATCTCGATTGGAAGCTGCAAGCGACTGGAGGACCTTCCAGGACCACTCGTCGCGAATCAATCCGAAATAGCCAATTCGCAGCGGCCGCTCTGTAATTGGTGTCCCCGTGGGGGCCGCCACCCTTGTATCTGGAACGCGCTCGACGAAATCACTCTCGAGCTTGTTCTCAATCACAAGTCCGCGTGTATTTGCTCCCAGCCACTTCCGATAGTAGACGTCGAGAAACCGGGGCGCGGTCACGACGAGGAGCCCGCAGGACTCTACCATCCATTTGTCCAGCTTTCTCACGAGTCGGCCGACCAATCCTCCACTGACCTGCAATTCGCGGACGTCGCCGATCTCAAGCGCTACAGGCTTCCGCAGTCCAAAACCGGCGACGAGACAGATCGCTGCCATGTCGGCACCCGACGCGTAGACCAGTGCGTTGCGACGCATCGCACGCCTGATGATCGGAAGGGCCCGCAGCATCTTGACGATGCGTTCGAGGTAGCGGCCGTGCGAAATCGTACCGATAGAAGTCACTTCGCAGTTCGGCAGGCGGCCACTGTGATAGTCGCGTTGAAACGCGACAGCCTCGACCTCGCATCCCACCGCAACCAGCATGTCGATTCGCAACGAGTCACGTGGGTGCCCCACGACCGGAAGCGCACTCAGGACCTTTATGGGTGTCGATGGCATGGGTAGGAGGAGACTCGGGCCCGTTGCCGAAGGGTTACCGCATCGTCCGTTTTTCGAGGCCGAGACGCTGAAGAACCGCGGTCCCCACCTTGTAGATACCGATCTGCGACTTGTAGTCCGAATAGGACTTGTTCGGTGCGTCCCGGTACCCCTCCAACTCCTCCACCGTAATCCCCAGCTTGGTCGCGATGTACTCGAAGTCCTGCTTGATTGTGTCGGGGTCGTATGCGGGTTTCTCAAGCGCGACGAGCGCCTCCGCGCGCGTCATCTGACCCGTCAGGATGAGACTCGAAAACTGAACGCGACGTTTGTCGATTCCAAACTTTACGGGCTGCCAGTAGGCCTCATAAAACTTCGTAAACCGGGATTCAAAGTGCTTCTGCGGATAGGTCTGCCACCCGAATTTCTCGGTCAGCAACTTCACCGCGTCCTGCTTGATGTACGGCACGTAGTTCAGCGGCTTGACGACCCTGATGCCCTTGTAGTAGCGGTAGAAGAGCTTGTGCTTCAGAATGCTGGTGAGGGGAAACGACTCCAGCTTGCGCGTTCCGTGTTGCCCGTGGATGTCCCTTAGCTGCGTCAGGTCAGTCGCGTGGTAGTGCCACTCGAGCGGGTTCTTGACGCATTCGGTCGAGTAGTTGGCCCCGGTGAGGATGTACTTGATGTTGTGTTTGAACGCGAAGTTGTACATCGTCGCGAAGAAAGCGTGATCCTGCGGAGTATCAATATGCGCGACACCCGACTTGAAGAACGCGAGTTGCAAGTCCCGCATTTCTTCCCAGTTGATGACCTCGGTATACAGGTCCAGGCCCAAGGCGTCAACCAACTTCTCAATGTTGTTGACGGCCTCTTGCGAGTTCCATCCGGCGTCGACATGGAAGACGAGCGGGCGCAGACCGAGCTTCTCCTTGGCGATGTACGTCAAGTAGGAGCTGTCTACTCCTCCACTCATGCCCATGATGCAGTCGAAGTCCTTTCCTTCTCCCTCCTTCTTGATCTTGGCGACTATCGCCTCGAGATCTCGCCGACCTTTGTCATCTGTGTGCCAGTTGGGCTTGATATTCTTGTGAAACCCATTGCAATGATCGCAGACGCCGTCTTGATCGAATGTGATCATGGAATCTGTCGTATCCATCACACAATTCGAGCAAATCTGGTAGCTCTCGTCGTGCGCCGTGGGTGCGGGGGTAACGGGTTGAGACTTCGTTTCAGGCATTATCGATGTCGCAGTCGTTGTCATCTGTCAAACGTGCCGCTCGGAAGGGACACCTTTTCCTGTTGTGTTTTGTGCACTTACCCCAAACGTCCTGGTGGGCGGAACGGGGACTCCTGACGGCGATGCCAAAAGCATGCCCGGCCTATGCGTGAACGCGTCGCGGCTACGGACTGCCACTGACTCGCCTCCTTAGCTGGATCCCGATGATTCCAGCCGCCAGCACGGTGGGAATCAGTGAAACGGTGGTGGGACTCACAAAACTCAGCGCGATCGCCGCGACCAGCGTCAGACCCATCATCTGCAAGCCTACGCTCCCGGTACGCGACGCGCGTTCCGAAAAAATCGTGATCAACGCGGCGAGGAACAAGTAGCTCGCAAATGTTGCAATGGCTGCGCCGCGAATGCCCATGGACGGGATAAGAATCAGGTTCAGGACCACATTCGCCACGGCCGCGGAGCCGGACGCGATCGCAATCGTGCCCGTCTTCTTGTGGTTGGTGAGGCGATACGACGAAGCGAGGTATATCGGGCTGAGCACGTGCGCCCCAACGATAATCGGAATCAGCCCGAGCGCCTCTCCGTACTCCGGCGAGAGGTAGCGAAGCGCGAGTGGGCCGACCGCAGCCACCAAGAGGATACCCACGGCGATTCCGCCGATAGCCGACGTACCGAGAAATATGTCCAGGAGGCGGGAAGTCCGCCCAGGATCTCCATGGGCCTTGTATATCTGGGGCTCCAGGTACACCACAAGCGAACCGAACACGAACGAGAGACTCGCGCCAACACCGTAGGCAAACGTGTAGATGCCAACGTCGGCTTCCGAAAGAAAGGCCTCGATCATGAATCGGTCTGCAACCATCAGCAGGTTGCCCGACACGGCGTGGAAGACGAACGGCCAGCCAAACACGAGCAGCTGCCTCAAGACCTGATTCTCACTGAGGCTCCGCTTGATCGGCCAAAGGAGGGACACCGTAACTCCACCCGCGAGCGTCGCGACAGCTGCACCAATCGGGTATGATTCGCTTGACCGCCAGACCCACGCCAGGCCAAGGACGGTCACCAGCTTCAGCGCGCTAATGCCCGCGCGACTGACAAGAAACTGGATCGCGTCGCCCACCACCCGGGCGTAGGCCCAGAAATAGCGAAGCAATAACGATCCCGCGACCAGCAGCGCCAGAAACCACAGATGCGGGGTCGTCGGCATTCCACCGACTTCCTCCGCCCCCGCAAGCTGGATGACGCCAACAATCAGAAACGAAACGGTTGACGCCGCGAACAAGATCTTCGCAACCGAACCGAGCAATGCAGGTCGATCAAAACCGGAATCGTTGTAGAACCGCATGATCGAGCGGTCCTGGCCCAGGAGGGCAACCGTGACGATGAGGCCTTCTGCTGCCGCGATCAGTCCGACAACGCCGTACTCCTCTGCTGTCAGCAGGAAGGGTAGCGCGATGAGCAGCAACCAGTTGAAGCCGCGCGCGAACGCCTCGATGGTTCCGAACGAAAGGACGCGTCTGATCACGACGGCATCCTCTCACTGCGAAAGTCGATTTCGTATCCCAACCGAACGGGCAGCGCCCCGTCAGTGCCCAACACAATGACCTTGTTCTCGATGCGCTCCCCGAATCTCGGGCAATACCAGCCGTCGATTACCTCAACTGCACCTCCATGTGGGTGGAGCATGCAGGCTGCTGCACCTCTCGCCAGTCGCAAAGAATCTCCTTCGACGAGCACGTCGACCGCAGGATGCAGGTGGACGAACGACTCGCACAGATGAGACCCACGGCCCGTAATCGTGTCTTCGACTTGCAATCGTTCGTCTGTGCATCGAAGCGAGCGCTCAACACAAATGTCGTCACCCACCAGACTTCGATAGCCAGCGAAGCTTCCTCGGAAGTCGATCATGCCAGGATCAGACAAACAGCTGACCGAACGCGGATAGAATCGCCGGGCAACGCGAAAGCTTGACCATGGTTCACAGTGATCCACTCCGTCCACCTGAACCGTGTTGTGCGCCCGCGTTGAGCGACAATACGCTCTCATCTCTCCTGGTGCGTATTCATAAACTCCGCTGTCTACGATGAACCGTGACCCGTCCAGGGACAGCTCGTATGAGAAGAGGTCACAATGCGCGTGTGCCGGCAGATGGTCCGGACCAATCGCTCCACCGTCGACCAACAGGAATGTTCGATCACCGCTGAAGGCGTAGTATCCGGAGTCCGGAAACTGTGAAGCGCGACCAACGATTGATGCGGCGCGGCCGTCTGTGAAAACACGCCCTGCGTACTGCTGCAGCTCGTTGGGGCTCGGCGCCACGTCGAAGACAGCGTCATTGAACAAGCTGATTTCACCATCTGGGTGCGTCGTTGCCGCGAGAAAACTGAGCATGGCCTCCGAGGTGCGCGCAAAAAACTGCCGATCTGGATGACCCGGCGGGAGGAGGTTCGCCGCGTCAAGGTAACCCTCGAGCATCAGCGCATGATACATCGGGCTCCGCTCGAAGTGACCGCCATCACGCAGGATCTGTTCGGGTGTTTGCTGGCGGTATATCGCGATCCCCTGCTGCAACCACTTCTGACCCGCGGCCGTGTCCGAAAAGTAATTGCCCGCGAACATGAGTGCGCGGGCGTTTTCGAGCAAGTGGTTGCCGAGGAGATGCCGTTCCGTAAAACGGGAAAGGTATTCAGCCTGCCGGTACAGGCTATTCACTATGGCCGGTTCAGATGGGGCGTACTTCGTCCAATGGATGATGCGCAACGAGGTCGGATAGGCATCCCATCCTACTCCGCGCAGGGGGATGTTGTTCAGGATCCAGTCGTTGCAGACTGCTGATCGCTGGGACCCTGAGAGCGCCTCCAGATATCCGAAGTAGTGAAGGTTGTATCGCCACAACGCGGGGGCCTCGGATGCACTCCAGTCCACAGGGGTCTCCAGGCTTGCAGTTCTACCGAGGAAAGAGAACGCTCCCGACTCCCCAGTTATTCGAGACTGCGTCGGGACCGGAAATGCCGAAGAAACAGACAGGGCCCGGCCACGAGCAGACAGACTGCGCGGCGGTCTCGCCGATCGAGTGAGCCGCCTGCGCACCGGACGAATAGCCCGTTTCGCGAGTTGGCCCGGGAGAACATGGGCGAGCGTAGTGGCGAGCCTTCGCATGGGCGTCGGCGTCAGGAAATGTCGATCGCCTGACCACTCCGGATCGAGTCACGGGCAGCAAACACGGCCCGCATGGTCGCGACGAGGTCACCAATGGGAATCGGTGAGCTTCCGCTCTGCCGAAAAGAATCCACGGTTGCATCGAGCATTTGTCGTTGACCCTTGTTCTGGTTCGCGCTGCGATTGCGGGTCTTCTTGCCCCCGGCGTAAATCGTCAGCTCCCGAAAGTCATCCAGCAGCCCGACTCGACCGCCGGAAAACACTTCAAGACGCTCCTTCGGGGCAGCTTTGTCGCCTGCCGTGTTGTAGTTGAGCGTGCCGAGCGAACCATCGTCGAACGAGACCGTGATCGCGACATTGTCGGTGTCAGCCATATCGTGACTGCGCATCTGCATCGAAGACGCGTGCACCCGAAGCGGACTCGCACCTGTCAGGTAAACCATCAAGTCGATGAAGTGGCACATCTCGCCAACAAGCATGCCGCCGCCCTCTTCCTCCTCGTGCAGCCAGGTGCTTGTCGGGATATGACCCGAATTGACTCGATAGATCAGTTGCATCGGGTCACCGACCGACAGCTGCGAGCGCAGCGTCTGAACCATTGGCGCAAACCGACGGTTGAGCCCAACCATCAATCCCGTCGGCTTCGACTCGTTTGCAGACTTCCACGCTGCCTCAACCGCGACGAGTTGTTCGGGTGTCACAACCAGCGGCTTCTCGACAAAGACGTGCTTTCCGGCCTCGAGCGCACGGATGGAAAAATCTGCGTGCGTACTATGCCGTGTCGCGATGAAGACGCTGTCGAGCGCGTCGTCTCGCAGCAGCTCATCGAACTGCGTGGTGCACGTTGCGAATCCGAACTTTCGGGCCTTTTGCTCCGCATTCAGACCGGTTGCCGTGACGAGAGTGGACAGGACCGCCGCTTCATTCTTTTGAAGTGGCGGAAGCAGAAAGGCAGCCGCGTAGTTTCCCGCACCGACAAATCCAACCGACAATCGCTCGCGGCGTTCGTGCCCGGCCGCCGGCTGGGCTACTGTAACCACCTCCTCTTGTGGTTTGTCCAGGTCGTACTCAAGGATGACACCGATGTGAGGCTCCTTCCCGTCTGATATCAGCGAGTAGGCATCGAGTGCGTTCTCAAAGGTAAACCGGTGCGTTGTCAGAGGCTCAACTTCGAGCCGACCGGAGTTCAGCAGTGACAGCACCGATTCCATATTCCGCTGCTCGGTCCAACGGACATAGTCGTACGGGTAATCGACACCACCCTCTTCATACTGCGGATCATATCGCCCCGGCCCGTAGGACATGGATATCCGAAGATCCAACTCCTTCTTGTAGTAGATGTCCCTGGGAATGTCCATCCCGACGGCACCAACGACGATCACGCTTCCCTTCCTGCGAGTGAGCTCGCCGGCCAACTCTATCGGGCCTGAACTCTTGGTCGCTGCGGTGATCACGGAGCAGTCCGCAAGCCGGCCACCTGTTACACGGTGCACAACTCGGGTGGCCTCCTCTGGTGACGTCGCGCACGCCTCGGCACCGAACCGCATTGCGAGTTCCGACTTCGATTGGTCTGGATCAATCCCGATGACACGGCAGCCGTTGGCAACAAGAATTTGCGTCGTAATGAGCCCAATTAGTCCTTGTCCGATTACCGCTACGAACTCACCAAGCTCCGGGCGCGCAATCCGGACGCCCTGCATGGCAATGCTCGCCACCGTCGTATAGCAGGCTGACGAAAAAGGAACATCACTCGGTATGTGGGTTGCGAGGTTCTTCGGGACACAGTTTACCTCTGCGTGATTCGCGTAGCCGGCTCCGGCAATCGCAACGCGGTCGCCGACCTTGAACTCCGTAACCTGTGCACCAACCTGCTCCACAACGCCGGCGGCTGAATAACCCAGCGGCATCGGACGCTCCAATCGGCTGAGCACGGTTTTGACCGTTCGAACAACGCCCTCCTTTCGGGCCTTGTCAATCACTTGCCGTGCCAGATCAGGACGCGCGCGAGCCTTTCCGGCCAGGCTCTTCTTGGCAAGGTCGATCATCGCCCGTTCGGTTCCCGCACTAATCAGTGAAGCGGCAGTGCGCACTCGGATGCTCTTCGCATCAATTGCCGGAGGCGGCACTTCTGCCAGGGTCATTTCACCTGAACGTGTGTCTTGCAAGACCTGGATCATGCTGCGATCGAAGCGTTTTGTTGATGAGAGTCGGGTGGGGCGTCCTCGCGCCTGTTTGGAACGACACAGGACTTGAGAAACGATGTTGTTTGGCGAGCGCACTCAGGCCACGTGTACGTGGAAGCACGCTTGATCGAGCGCGCGCCCATCTCAGAGCGGAGTCGCGGATTCTCGACTAGCGGCAGCAGCGCATCGACGATACTGTCTACCGAAAGAGGGTCAAAGTATGTGGCCGCGTCGCCGGCTACCTCTGGCATGACACCAGCGTTAGAGCACGCGACAGGCAAACCCGAGGCCATGGCCTCAAGGAGAATGATCGGAAGGTTCTCGCACGTTGACGCGAAGACGAAGATGTCAGCCCGCTGGTATTCGCGTGCAAGCGTCTCATATGGGGCCTCGCCGTGGTATCTGATCACTTGCTGCCCCCGGTCTACCTCATCGATCACCTTGTGCAATCGTGCTGTCCCGTAGACGGGCTTGCCAACGAGGTCCAGGACAACGTTGAAGCCGCGACGGCGCAGCTCACCAACCGCCCGGACTACATTCCACTGGTGCTTGTACAGGTCAACCGCGGAAACATAAAGCAGTCGCAACACGCCGGCGCGCGGGACGGGTCGCCTGTCCCCGCGCGGAGATATGAATGCCGAGCCGATTCCGTGTGGGATAGTGGCCGTCGAGATGTGCTTCAGCTCCATGTTCTCCTCGACCTTACTTCGGGCATAGTTGCTCAAGAAGATGACTCCGCGGGCGCGTCTAAACGTAGCCACCTGGAGGAGGCGAACCAACCAGTAGCGCATGCGCTCCTTGCCGAAACCGTATCGACGTCGTTCGCTCGCCTCGAATGGGAGCATGTTCTGCGACATCGCTACGATCAGATCAGACGGGCCGATATGGATACCCCCGGGCACGAAGAGGACGTCTGCCTGGCGAACGTCGCGGCGCGACTTCAAGAGCTGCCAGACAAACCGGCCAAACGTGGAGTGCTCGATGAGACGGTTGGTGCGGTAGGAGATCCACGGTCGCCGCGGGAGATATTGAGATGTCCTGCGTTGTGCCCAGACAACAATGTTGGAAAATTCGTGCTGAACCGGATGCATGGCTCCGAGTAGCTCCGCAAGGTGGGTTCGTCCACCGCCGTATCCAATATTTGTGGCATCAACGACGATCGTCATTTGATCAAGAGCCTCATGCTGCCATCCGGAGGGCTGATTCTTCAAACTGCTGCTGCCACAACTCAAACGTCAACAGCTGCCATATCTGAGCGGACCAGTCGTGACGACCCGATCTATGCTGGTCAACGAGGCGCCTGATTGCAGTTGGATCGAACCAACCACGTGAGCGCACCCGGTCCTCGGCCAGAACGTCTTCAACCATCTCGCGAAGATCGGAGGCCAGCCACGCGTCAATCGGTGCACCAAACGCCGCCTTCGGCTGCGTCAGCACCTCATCGGGAAGTACGCCCTTCAGGGCCCGACGCAGAATGTATTTTCCGCTCGATCCATTCAACTTCATTCCCGGGGGGACATTCGTCGCGGCCCACTCAGCAAATTGCCAGTCGAGAAACGGAACGCGCACTTCGACCGAAGATGCCATACTCATCTTGTCGTTGTACAACAAGTTCAGACTTGGCAGAAACGTCTTTGAATCGACGTACATCATCTGGTGCAGGAAGTCCGCGTCTCGGACATCCTCGAACCATTGCAAATGCACTTGTCGCGGGTCGACGTGGCGCACGTCATCATACCAGTCGCTGCAGAGCACTGACTTTTGCTCGTCCGACAGATACACGCTGTCTGTAACGAACCGCTCTTGCGGCGGCAGCCCAGCACTTCTGGCCATTTTCTTGGCAAGGCGGACGTAGCCCTTGAGCGGGGTGCCGCGCAGCGAGGGGAGAGACCGAATCGAGGGTTCTATTACCCCGGCGCGGACGGACCGCGGTATCCGCTGATAGGACTGCGCCAGATAGTGGGCGCGATACTTCAAGTAGCCGCCAAACAACTCGTCACCGCCAATGCCAGACATCAAGACGGTGGTGTGCTCGCTCGCAGCCTCGTTGACCAGGAAGGCGCTGATTATCGCCGGGTCGGCGACCGGCTCATCCATGTGATACGTCAGCTTCGGCAGCAGGTCGACAACGTTTGCATCGACTACGATTTCGCGGTGGTCGCAGCCGAAGTGATCCGCCGTCCTGGCCGCGACATCTGTATCATCCAGGTAGACTTCTCCTCGCCGCTTGTCTTTCGGAAAGCCGATCGTGAACGTCTTGACCGGTGACTCGCCGGCCTCCGACATAGCTGCGATGATGCAGCTCGAGTCCAGTCCGGCTGAAAGGAACGCGCCAACCTCAACGTCACTGCGCGTCTGACGGCGAATCGTTGAGAACAGCCGTTCGCGTAGCTCACGCGCAATACTCTCTTCATCGATTCCAGACGTCTCGGTCGCCGTGGCCGTCGCTGCCTTTGGGGGGTACTGTAGATTCCAGTAGCGCTGAATCTCGAACGCACTCTCGGAGACAATAGCCGTACACCCGGCAGGCAGCTTGTGAATCGACTTGAATATCGTCCGCGGCTCAGGCACCCACAGGAAACTCAGGTACTGCGAGAGACTGATGTGGTCGATGTCGGTTGACACATTGGGCGCGTGTACGAGCGACTTTACCTCTGATGCAAAAGCAAAGCTGCCTTCACTCTCTGCGTAGTAGAGGGGTTTGATCCCAAAGTGGTCTCGCGCAAGCAGCAGTTGCTGGCGGCGCTCGTCCCAGAGTGCGAACGCGAACATGCCGTTCAGCCGTCGAACGAAGTCCGGACCAAACGCGCAGTAGGCTTGAAGAACGACCTCAGTGTCGGTCGACGAGCGAAATCGGTAACCCCGCTGCTCGAGATCTTTCTTCAGGTCGAGGTAATTGTAGATCTCTCCGTTGAAGGTGAGGACAACTTGCCCGTCTTCGGAGACCATTGGCATGTGACCGTTTTCCGTTAGGTCGAGAATCGCCAAACGCCGCGAGCCGAGACCCACTTGGGGGCCCCGATCCATGTCGCGAATCCACGTTCCACCGTCATCCGGGCCCCTGTGGATTTGTGCCGCAACCATGCGTTCGAGATGCGCAATCGAGCCCCTTCCAACGAAGCCAGCAATGCCACACATAGGTCAGGCCTTCGCGATGTTTGCGCGATATCCGAGGATTGTGCCGGCAGCCGCCCACCAGATCGCACTGTTCTGGAACGTCCCGATAAGGACATTCGGCTCGAAGAAGGACAACACGACACCGACAAAGACGATCAGTATGAGTGCCAGCATGAAAAGCCGATCGTCCCGCTCGAGATCTTTGCCGCGAAGTTGCTTGGCGAGTGCAAGCGCTTTGGCCAAAACTGCGCAGATGATCAGGAAGACGAAGACTGGCAGGGCAATGCCTGACTCCACCGCCATCTTCAGCCAGATGTTGTGAATGTCGGGATAGCCCAGACCGTACTGCTGGAGCGACACCTGACCGATACCGTGGCCTATGAACGGCGATTGTCCGATCAAGTCAAGTGCAACGATATAGCCCCTCACCCGGCCGGCGCTGAACTTGTCGATCGTATCGACGCTGACGACGGCTGTCGCCAGGCGATTGATTCGCAGCTGCTCGAACAGGAAATCGGAGAGAAAAAAGGCTACGAGGACGGTCGTCACAATGGCGACGGCAGCCATTGATCTCGAGGAGCCCGTCAACGCAAACGCCGCGATGACCAGGAGGGACGCGACTAGGCCGGCGCGACCACCGCACACGATCTGGCTCCCGACGATCGAAACTAGAATGAGTATGAAGGTCAGGATCCTGCCGACCGGGAAGCGGCGCATTCTTGCCCGGGAAAGAAACAGGACAGCGGTTGGCAGGTTGAGCGCGATGCCGTTTGACCATCCGGTTCGCCCGGCACCAAATCCCGTGATGTGCAACGGCAGTCGCCCAGCACCAAACGGAGCCCGCCACGTTGGGAAGCCCGCAGTCAGGTTGAGAATTGTAAGGATGGACAGCGCGGAGATGATGAGCGCCGCACCAATGAAGACACGCTTGGCGTCGCCGCCGCGCCGGACGTAGTTGTACAGGGCCCACATGAACGTAAACCCGAGTACGGTATCCAGTACGCGACCAAAAGCGTGTCCGGCGGTCGCTGCCTGAAAGAGGCCCGGCGCTCCGACGAATAGCATGAGAATCACGCCGGCCGGCCCTAGCAGACCTTTGGGAAGGCGAACGTGTCGCGCGTCAGCAACAACGATAAAGACGGTCAGCACGGCGCTGCCGACGAGCAGCAGCTTAACCGCCGCCAGCTGGGCTACGCTAATGCCCGGCAGCCAATACACCGGCGAGAACCCGAGGTAAACCGATAACAGAAACGCGATAGACGGGTTCGCGAACCTTGAGCCGGCAACCAGTTCTCGGTTATGTATGATCAGATTCAAGGACGTGGCTTTCTACCTACCTTGCTCGATTGTCTCTAGGAGCAGACCTGCACGGTCCTGCTCAGATAGCACAGGGGTGTCGACGGGCCACACAATTCCCAGCCGTCTATCGTCCCACCTGAGTGTCTGTGAGCACTCGGGCCGATAGTAGTCGGTGCACTTGTAGTAGACGAGCGCGCTTTCGCTCATAACGGCAAATCCGTGGGCAAATCCTTCCGGGACGTATAGCTGTTTGCCATCGTCATCACGCAATTCGATTCCCTCCCACTGCCCATACGTGTCTGAATCGCGCCTTAGATCAACGGCCACATCGAAAATCGATCCATGCAATACGCAGACCAGTTTGCCCTGCGGATGTGGATCCTGGAAGTGCAGGCCACGGATAACCCCCTTTCGCGACCAGGAGGCGTTGTCCTGGACGAATGGCCGGCAGCCCAGCAGTCCAGAGTAGCTGTCTCGCCACAGCTCCTGAAACTGGCCACGATCATCCCGATGGATCCTGGTTTCGACAAACTTCAATCCGTCGAGCGTGGCGTCTGAAACCCTTATCATCAACGACTACTTTCTATCGGTAAACCTGTTTCGCCGTATCGACGGCGTGTGCACAACATGCACTTGCGGCCGACTGTTCCACTTCGCTCGTGACCTGAGGCCGCAGAGGCGCTAAGTAGTTTAAAGACAATGCCCGATGTCCTGTCGATTGCGGTCCTTCAGCGCGTCTGCACCGCGTATCGTGTTCCGCTGTTCAGGCAGCTGTCTGGAGAGCAGAACATAAGGCTGCGTCTGTTCATCGGAGACAGTGTTCCGGAAGACAAGATCAACAACGCGTCAGACCTGACGGGAATTGATGCGGTTCACCTACCGACGCGGGTCTTTCGCGCCGGCAGCCGAACCTTCGTTCGCCACACCGGACTCGAGAAATCATTGTCCGCCTTCCGGCCAGACGTGATACTCTCGGAGGGTGAGAGTAACCTGCTGAGTCTGCTCGCCGCGTTCCGCTACAGAAAGAAGAACCGGCACGTCGGCCTAATACACTGGTCTCTCGGCGGTCTGCCGGGACAGCCTCTGGTGCGCCGCACTCCTGGATCCACTCTCGCGAACATGATGCGCCGACGCGCTGACGCACTGCTCACCTACTCGACATTCGGCAAGGCGGTCCTCGCGGCGAACGGGCATCCGGACGACAAGGTGTTCGTTGCCACGAATGTCGGCGATGTCGCATCACATCTCGCAGCCGCGGCCGCCGGTGACCAGGCGTCTGCGCGCAATCGGCTCGGAATACCGCAACGATTTGTGGCCATGTACGCCGGGAGCCTGGGCGCCGAGAAGCGGCCTGAAGTTTTTGTCCAGGCAGCAAAGCTTCTCGACCCGGATCGGTTCTTCCTTGTCGTGGCAGGTGGCGGAGAGGGACTTGAGGAACTGCGCAACCTCGTAGAAAGAAACGGCCTGAACCACGTGCACGTGGCCGGGCACGTCGCCGGTGCCCTACCCGATTACTACGCGGCCGCCGACGCCATCGTCGTACCGGGTCGCGGCGGCATGGTTATCAGCGAGGCCATGGCCTACGCACTGCCCGTCGTTGTGTGGCAAGCCGACGGGACCGAACAGGATCTTGTTATAGACGGCGAGACGGGAGTGCACCTCAACAAAGGTGACGCCCCGGAGATTGTCGCTGCGATCCAGGAGTTATCCGCAAATCGAGAAGCCACCCGCGCGATGGGGCAGGCCGGCCAGGATCGGCTGCGCCAGCATTTCGGCACCAGGCAAATGGTCGACGCAATCCTCGCCGCTGCTTCGTACGCCAGAACGAAGCGCAGTCGACAGACCCATGGGTGATCAAGAGCCAAAGACTGTAGACGAATATCTGGCCGGTTGTTCGGCGTCAGAGTGCCGGCGTCTGGAATCCGTGCGAGCGGCGATTCGGGAAGCCGCGCCGCAGGCGACAGAGGCCATCAGGTACGGCATCCCCACGTTTGTCCTCGAACAGAAGAACCTCGTCCATTTCGCCGCTTCGAAGAACCACGTGGGCTTCTATCCTGAGCCATCAGCGATTGCGGCCTTTGCGGCGGAGCTCTCGCCCTACAAAACGGGGAAAGGCTCGGTCCAACTTCCTAACGACAAACCGCTACCCCTTCAATTGATAAAGCGAATGGTCGAATTCCGAGTAGGAGAACTCATGGGCAAGAACGAGCCCGACAAGCAATAGCCCAGCGCATCCGGCGGCACCCTCCTCAACCTTCAACCCTCCACCCTCGACCCGCCACCTTCAACCCTCCGCGTTCACCCGCGAGGCCGCAGGCCAAGCAAATACTCCCCGTAGCTGCTCCCCTTCACCGCCTCTGCCTGCCGCGCGAGCTCATCATCGCTGATCCAACCCTTCCTCCAGGCGATCTCCTCGAGACACGCGATCTTCAGACCCTGGCGGCTTTCGATCGTCTGCACGTAGTTGCCCGCCTGGAGCAATGCGTCATGAGTACCTGTGTCGAGCCAGGCCATACCGCGCTCCAACCGCATAACCGAGAGCCGACCAGCGTTCAAGTACCAAGCGTTGACATCCGTGATCTCCAATTCGCCGCGCGCAGAGGGCTTGATTTCTCGCACGACGTCAACAACGTCTCCGTCGTAGAAGTACAGCCCCGTCACGGCGTAGTTTGACGGCGGGTTGGTCGGCTTTTCGATGATTTGCCGCGGGGTGCCCGCGTCATCAAAGGCAACTACCCCGTAGCGTTGCGGGTCCCGCACGTAGTACGCGAAGACGGTTGAATTGCCGTCGCGGCCATCAGCCGCTTCCTGCAAGATCGACTGAAGGCCGTGACCGTAGAAGATGTTATCTCCCAGCACCAGCGCGACCCGTTCGCGACCAACAAACTCGCGGCCGATCACAAACGCCTGCGCGATGCCCTCTGGCTTGGGTTGTTCAGCATAAGAGAAAGCAACACCCCACTGGGATCCGTCTCCAAGCAGTCTCTTGAACAGCGGTAGGTCAGCCGGCGTGGAGATGACGAGGATTTCCCGGACGCCGGCCAACATCAGCACCGAGATCGGGTAGTAGACCATCGGTTTGTCGTACACGGGCAACAACTGCTTGCTGACCACCTTCGACACCGGATAGAGTCGCGTCCCTGATCCACCTGCCAGTACAATCCCTTTCATGATGTGCCCTGCGACGTCGCGCCTTTAGCCAATCCGATCCTCTCGAGTGCTTTGTCGGAGCCGTCGCGCCGACGACCCAGGCGCCGGTCGCACCAGTCCGCGTTGTCCAGATACCATTTCACAGTGGCCCGTAGCGCCTCTTCGTGAGCGAACTTTGGCTTCCAACCCAATTCGTTTTCGATGTGCGAAGGGTCTATCGCGTACCGAAAGTCGTGCCCGGGTCGGTCTTCAACGAAGGTCACGCGATCTCGATGTGACGCTCCACCCTCGCGCGGCGCCAGTTCATCCATGATCTCGCATATCTGGTAGACCAGATCCAGGTTGGTCTGTTCGTTGCGCGACCCGACAACGTAGGTCTCACCAGGCTCGCCGCGCTCGAGTGCCTGGAGTAGCGCACGCGCGTGGTCTTCCACGTACAACCAATCGCGGACATTGTCCCCCTTGCCGTACACCGGCACCGACGCGCCGGCGACCAGATTCAGTATGACCACCGGAATCAGTTTCTCCGGATACTGAAAGGGCCCGTAATTATTCGAACAGTTCGTGACAACAACCGGGACGCCAAACGTCCGGTGCCAGGCACGGGCAAGGTGGTCGGCCGACGCCTTAGAAGCGGAGTACGGTGAGCTCGGGTCGTAAGGGGTGGTCTCGTCAAAATTGCCAGTCCGGCCAAGCGAACCAAACACCTCGTCGGTAGAAACGTGGACAAAGCGAAAGTCGGACGGGCCGGATTCGGCGGCCGCGCCTGCGGTAGCCGACCGTCGCTCAATCTGCCGCCTCGCGGCTTCGAGGAGTACGTAGGTACCGATTATGTTTGAGTCGATAAATGGTCGTGGGCCATCTATTGATCGGTCAACGTGGGATTCCGCCGCGAGATGCAGGACTGCGTCGGGGTCGTAGCGCCTGAAGATCTGTTCGATGGACGCGGCATCACATATGTCCGCGCGCTCGAATACGTAGCGTTCATCGCCTTTGACCTCAGCAACGTTGTCGATGCTGCCGGCGTACGTGAGCTTGTCCACGTTGACTACGCGGTACGGCGACTCCCGAATGAGGAGACGTACAACCGCCGAGCCGATGAAGCCGGCCCCACCGGTGACGATTACCGTTTTCCGCATGGCCCTATCCCGCAGTTTGCGATCGCTCTTCCCCAAGGCGTCCTTAAACGAACACAAGATAGATCATCGTGACCGCGACGGCCATGACCAGCAGGCTGACAGGAAGCCCAATCCGAAAAAAGTCTCTATAGCGGTATCCGCCTGCTGACATGACCATCAGGTTTGTCTGATAGCCGATCGGGGTTATGAACGAGGCGGCGGCACCAACCGCAACAACGAGGGCGAACGCTTTTGCATCGACGCCCGACTCCAGCGCTGCCGCGAGTGCAACCGGAATCATGAGTACCGCAGCCGCCTTGTGCGTGATCAACTCCGTAAGAACATTCGTGCAGACGTAGAGGCCGACCATTACAGCGATTGTACCGAGCGGCATCAATGAACCAACAAGGGCGCCCGCCAGCAGGTCAGACAAGCCCACGTTTTCGACGGCTCGCCCGATCCCAAGGGCGGCCGCGATGACCACGAGCACCTTCACGTCAACCGCTGCCTGGGCCTGACGTCCGCGCAGGCAACGGGTCACTATCATGCCAAGGGCTGCGGCAAAGGCAGCGGTTACGAGCGGCAGCCAGTTCATGGCGGCCGACACCACCATAGCAGCCATGATCAGGAGCGCCACGGGCGCGCGACCGGCGGCCTGAATCCGCGACCCCCCCTTGATCCGTGAGACGAGGTAAAACTCATCGCGGTCGCGACTCCACCGGTGGTGGAACTCTCTGTTCGACTCAACTACAAGCAGGTCACCCGGCTGAATGATCGTGCCACCAAGCGATTTCTGAATGACTTCGGCCTGACGACCAATCGCAACGACGACGCCGCCGTAGCTCTCGCGGAACGCGATCTCCTTCAGGGTTTTGCCGACCAGTTTCGACGAGGGCGCGACAACCGCCTCGAATAGCGGGGCACGATGCTCCTCGTTGGTCGAGACCGACGCTACAACAGTCTCCAATCCGTCGCGCTCGAGCAGCTTCTTCAGCGTCGACTTCGATCCGGAGAAGCTGAGGATGTCGCCACCAACAAGCGTCATATCGGGGCGAGCCTCCTGTGCCCGACCGCTACGCAGGACGCGCACGAGATACGCGTCTCCGAGTGCCCGCAGTCCAACCGCCTCGACGGTCTTTCCCACCATCGCCGCATCGGATCTCACACGCAACTCAAAGAAGTACTCCCCGCCGACGGCCTCCGCGTTTGCGGTCGCAACAGACCCCCCTGGCAGCAGGCGATGTCCACCAAGGACGAAGAACAAGATGACGGCGATAGCTGCAGGCAAGCCCACCCAGGTCAGCTCAAACATCTGGAGCGGCGGAAGACCGTGATCTTCGAGTAGACCCGACACAACGATGTTCGTGCTCGTGCCAAGCAGCGTGATCAAGCCGCCCAGGATGGCGGCATACGATAGCGGGATCAAGGTCTTGGAAGGCGACAACCCTACGCGCTCGCTCCAATCCTGCACGCGCGGAATCAACATCGCCACGACCGGCGTGTTGTTCAGAAAGGCCGAGAGACCCGCAGTCGTCAGCATGAAGGGCGGCAACGCGCGCGCCGGTTTGGCAGACCGCGAAAACAGGAACCCGTCCATGAACCGAAGGGAATCCGTGCGGTGTACGGCCTCAGCCACTACAAACAGGGAGGCGACGGTCAGTACCGCTGGATTCGAGAACCCGGCAAACGCCTCTTGCGGGGTGACAATACCGGCGATGAGAACGAGACCCAGGCCACCGAGAAGCACGTAGTCCGTGCGGGCGAGGTCCTTTACGAGCGCGATCACCATCAACACGATCACGAGGATCGTGTACCAGGCCTGCAAGGTCAATCCGGCAAGGCTGACTTCAGCAAGTGCTTCCATTCAGGTCCACCGCCGCCGGGCCTGTATTACGAGATGATCTTGCGTTTGCGGAGTTCGTCAAACAGCACGTCCACGCTCTCCTCAACCGACAACTCATCGCTCTTTAGCGTGATTTCAGGCTCCAGGGGCTCTTCGTATGGGGCACTGAAGCCCGTGAAGCTCGTTATCTCGCCTTCACGAACCTTCGCATACAGTCCTTTCGGATCCCGCGCTTCGCAGACCGCGAGGTCGGCGTCAACGAACACCTCGATGAACTGGGCGTCGGGAATGAGCGACCGTACAAACGCGCGGTCCTTCCGGTACGGGGACACGAACGTGCACATCACGATGTTACCCTGCTCGAAGAAAAGCCGAGTCACCTCACCGACGCGACGGATGTTCTCAGCGCGGTCATCCGGAGTGAAGCCGAGATCTCCCGATAACCCGTGCCTGACATAGTCACCGTCGAGAAGCATCGTGTGGCGGCTTTCGTCGAACAACCGACGTTCGAACTCGCGCGCTATCGTCGACTTGCCCGAACCCGACAGCCCCGTGAACCAAAGAACAACGGCCTTGTGACCGTTCTTCGCCTCGCGTTCAGCGCGTCCAATGTTCAGTCCTTCCCAGACGACGTTCGGCGACACGAGGTTCGCGCGACTGTCGTCCCCAACTGCCGGCACGTCTTTCGCAACACCACGGATCATCCCCGCCCCAACGGTCGTGTTTGTGTCGGGGTCAATCAAGATGAAGCATCCCGTGTGGCGATTCACGCGATAGGAATCGAAGTAAAGCGGTTCGGAAGTCACCAGCTCAACTCGGCCGATGTCATTGAGGGAGAATGAATCGGCTGATTGCCGGTGCAACGTATCGACATCCGTCCGATAGATGATCTTCGAAACAAACGCCTGCGCCGTATGCGACGTGTGCATAACGTTGTACAGCTTATTCGGCTGCAGCGGCTCCTCTCCCATCCAGCAAATATCTGCGTCCAGCGTGCTCGAGGCGGTCGGGATATTCCGCATTCGTACGAGCATGTCGCCGCGTGAGACGTCGATCTCGTCTTCTATGGTGATCGCCACGGCTTCGCCTGGACCCGCCTGCGATTTCTCCTCTTCGAACGTGACGATCGATTTGACGCGCGAAGTTTTGCGTGAGGGCAACGCCATGACTTCGTCCCCAACTCTGACCGTCCCCGAGCTGACTTCGCCAGCGAAACCGCGGAAATCCTGATGCGGCCGCAAAACGTACTGCACGGGGAATCTGAAGTCGATGACGTTACGGTCTGCACCGACCTTCACTGTCTCGAGGTGGTGGAGAAGCGTCGGACCGTCATACCACGCCATCGCATCGCTCTTGGTGACAACGTTGTCTCCTTTGAGCGCGGATATCGGAATCGTTACCACGTTCTCGACGTCAAGGCGGTGGACGAAGTCAGTGTACTCCCCGACGACCTCCTCGAACCGGTCCTGGCTGTAGTCTACCAGGTCCATTTTGTTGACAGCGACCACGAGGTGTGGAATCTGCAGCAGCGAGGCGATGAATCCATGTCGACGGGACTGAGTCAGCACCCCATTTCGCGCGTCAATAAGCACAATCGCCAGCTCCGCGGTTGACGCGCCGGTGACCATATTGCGCGTGTACTGCACGTGACCGGGTGTGTCGGCGATGATGAACTTGCGCTTCGGCGTCGCGAAATAGCGATACGCTACGTCGATCGTGATACCCTGCTCCCGCTCGGCGCGGAGGCCGTCGGTCAGCAGCGCGAGGTTTACCTGGCCGTCGCCATGAATGCGACTGCTCCGTTTGATGGCCTCGTACTGATCCTCGAAAATGGATTTCGAGTCGTAGAGTAGTCGTCCGATGAGGGTGCTTTTGCCGTCGTCGACGCTACCGGCCGTGCTGAATCTGAGGAGGTCCAAGGGGGCGTGGCGGAATGATGAATGTTGAGTGAGTGGCGATGGCGGGTGAACAGCGGCACCCGGACTATCGAGCTAGAAGTATCCTCTGCGCTTTCGGTCTTCCATGGCGGCTTCAGAGCGCTGGTCGTCTGCGCGACCACCTCTTTCGGTTACGCGCGCGGTGGAGACCTCTTCGATGATTTCCTCGATCGATGCGGCTGTCGACTCGACGGCACCGGTGCAGGTCATGTCTCCGACGGTTCGGAAGCGTACAACCCTATCCTCGTACGACTCGCCCTCCATGAGGTCGATGAAGTCCGACTCGGCGAGAAGCACTCCGTCGCGCTCGACGACGGTACGCTTGTGAGAGAAGTAGACGCTTGGAATGTCGATCTCGGCCTGCATGATATACTGCCAGATATCCAACTCCGTCCAGTTGGAGATGGGGAACACGCGGAAGTGCTCACCAACTCCTTTGCGGCCGTTGTACAGACTCCACAATTCGGGTCGCTGGTTCTTCGGATCCCACTGCCCAAACCGATCTCGATGCGAAAAGAAGCGCTCTTTGGCGCGGGCCTTTTCCTCGTCGCGACGCGCACCGCCCAGGGCGGCGTCAAACTTGAACTCACCGAGCGCGTCGAGTAGCGTCACGATTTGAAGCGCATTTCGCGACGCATTCGGACCGCTCTCTTCCTTGACCCGACCCGAGTCGATCGAGTCCTGGACAAGCCGCACGATCAGCTCAGCTCCGATTTCGTTCACGAGGTTGTCGCGGAAATCGAGCGCCTCCTGAAAGTTGTGCCCGGTGTCTACGTGTAGCAGCGGAAAAGGAATCGGCGCCGGATGGAACGCCTTGCGCGCAAGGTGGACCATCACGATCGAGTCCTTGCCTCCGGAGAACATCAGCACGGGCCGCTCGAACTGCGAGGCGACTTCGCGCATCACGTAGATGCCCTCAGCTTCGAGCATCCGGAGGTGTTCACTCAGAACGGGTGTCTTCTTAGTGGCGGGCACAGTTGTTATTGCGATAGTTACTGGTAAATGTCAAAAACCCGATCCAAACCCTCACCCTCACCCCTCAACCCTCAACCTCGTCCCTCAACCTCGTCCCTCAACCCTCAACCCAATCTGCTAAACAAGCTCCGCGATCCCACGGAAGTACTCCGTCGTCAACCGAAGCCCTTCTTCGCGCGGCACCCGAGGCTCCCAGCCCAGAACGTCTTTTGCCTTGGCGATGTTGGGTTGGCGGACCTTGGGATCATCCTTGGGCAGTTCCTTGAACACGATCTTCGAGCTCGTGTCCGTCATGGCCACGATCTCTTCAGCAAATTCAAGGATGGACGTCTCGCCCGGGTTACCAATGTTGACCGGGTCCACTTCGTCAGACAACAGCAGTCGGTACACCCCTTCCACGAGGTCGTCGATGTATTGGAACGAACGCGTCTGGCTTCCGTCACCGTAAACCGTGATGTCGTCTCCCCGCAGCGCCTGGTTGATAAAATTGGAGACCACGCGGCCGTCACTCGCGCGCATCCGCGGGCCGTACGTGTTGAAGATCCTCACGATTCGAGTTTCGACACCGTGGTACCTGTTGTAGGCCATCGTCATGGCCTCAGCGAATCGCTTCGCCTCGTCATAGACGCCCCGTACACCAATCGGATTCACATTTCCCCAGTACGTCTCGGACTGAGGATGCTCCAGCGGATCCCCATAAACCTCACTCGTTGAGGCCAGCAGGAAGCGGGCGCCTTTGGCTTTGGCCAGACCAAGCGTCTTGTGCGTACCGAGGGCTCCGACCTTCAGCGTCTGAATCGGCAGCTGCAGGTAGTCGATAGGTGACGCCGGGCTGGCAAAATGCAATATGTAGTCGAGCTCTCCCGGTACATAAACGTAGTTCGTCACGTCGTGCTCGATCAGCTCAAAGCGGTCATCCCCAATGAGGTGCGCGACGTTGTCCGGACGCCCCGTGATGAAATTGTCCATGCAGATCACGTTGTGACCTTCGTGCAGGAGCCTTTCGCACAGGTTCGAGCCGATGAAGCCGGCGCCGCCGGTTACAAGTGTTCGTGGCATCTTTTTACGCTTTCCTCAGGCTGAGCCGTTCGTCATGACACGCTGTGAATCGGATGCGCCTTCGTACGGGCGCCCGATGCTGTAATACTCGAACCCGAGATCAGCCATCCGAGCCGGATCGTAGAGATTGCGACCGTCAAAGACCAGCGGCTCGTTCAGACACTCCTTCATACGATCGAAGTCTGGCTCACGGAATTCATTCCACTCCGTGCAGATAGCAAGCGCATCAGCGTCTTCTATCGCAGAGAAGTCGTCCTTGCAGTATTCGATCATGTCGCCAAGCACAGTCCGAGTCGTATCCATGGCTTCCGGGTCAAACGCCTTTACGCGCGCACCGGCCTCGACAAGGCGACGGATCACGATGTGGGCAGGTGCTTCCCGCACATCGTCGGTGTTTGGTTTGAATGCGAGTCCCCATACGCCAATGGTCTTGCCTTTGAGCGAACCGCCGAAGTGTTCGACGATCTGATCACCCAGGCGTTGACGCTGACGATCGTTCACATCGAGGACGGCTCGCAGGATTTCGAAACGGTAACCGTACTGGTTTGCAGTGCGGTCGAGGGCCTGGACATCTTTCGGGAAACAACTGCCACCAAAACCGATCCCTGGATACAGGAACTGTTTGCCGATTCGACTGTCGAGCCCGATCCCACGCCGGATGTGGTCAACGTTGGCGCCCACACGGTCACACACGTTTGCAATCTCGTTCATGAACGTGATCTTCGTGGCGAGCATGGCATTGGCAGCGTACTTCGTCATCTCCGAAGAGCGCTCGTCCATGACCAGAATGGGATTACCCTGGCGTACAAAAGGCTTGTAGAGGCGCGTCATGATTGCCGCCGCCCGGTCACTCGACGCTCCGATGACGACGCGCTCCGGCTTCATGAAGTCGTCAACCGCAACGCCTTCGCGAAGGAACTCCGGATTTGATACGACATCGAAATCGATGCCGCTGGTTAGCCCGGCATCTTCAACGGTAGCGGTCACCTTGTCGGCCGTGCCGACCGGGACCGTGCTCTTGTTGACGAGCACGCGGTAGCCGATGCCCTCCGATTTCATGAGCCGCCCAATGTTACCGGCGACGCCCATTACGTAGGAGAGGTCCGCTGAACCGTCTTCACCAGGTGGTGTCGGCAGCGCGAGGAAGATTACCTCACAGTTCCTTACGGCGTCGGCGAGCTCCGTCGTGAACTCCAGCCGATTCTCCCGAAGGTTACGCTCAAAGAACACCTCGAGCCCGGGCTCAAAGATGGTAAGCTCACCACCGGACAGTTTGTCGACCTTGTTCTCGTCGATGTCAACACAGATGACGTGGTTTCCCATTTCGGCGAAACACGTTCCTGACACCAGGCCAACGTACCCGGTTCCAACTATTGCGACCTTCATACTAAAGCTCTGTACTTAAGAGAGGGGCGTATTGTCTTGATAAACAATTTGTCTTGATACACAATTTGTCTTGATGAACAATACTGTCTTGCTCGTTCAAGCGACTCAGTTCGCCAGCCGATCCACGGCCAGTGCCACCGAGGCAACCGCCGCGACTACAGGAAAGACATCCCGCCAGCTTAGTCCGGCCTTCTCCACCGTTTCGACGGTGAGTACGTCGCCGTTCTGAATTTCGGGATCGTCTGTCAGCGACAGGATTTCATTGTCCATCGTGGTCTCGTAGACCACTTCCTGAGATCGGCCACGCATTAGCTTTGCATTAACCCAGCGACGGTTTTGCTTCTGGCGGACGCTCGCCTGCGGCCCGCCCGCGAGCGAAAACAGTCGTGTGACTGAGGTCCCCTGCGGTACCTCATAGAGACCCGGATATCGAACCGTGCCCCAGACGCTGACGATCACCGTGACGTCGCCTGGCTCGCCATAGTCGTAGTAGGCCGCCGGGCTGTATCGCGATCGCGTGATGTCTGCTATTTGCGCCTGCGACGGCATGGCCGCGGGCAGCGCCACAAATACGGCAAACGCTACCGCTATCCAACGCTTATACATGGGAAATTTGTGTTACTGGTGGGATCGTAGTGGCCCGCGTGTCGGGGCCGGGTCTTACGCGGCCGCGGTGGGCCGCTCGCCGTAGTAGGATTGATAGCTGTAGCCGTAGCTGTAGCTGGACGCCGACTTTCGGTCGAGCTTGTTCAGCACAACGCCCACGATCGGTGCGTCTACGTCTCGCAGCATCTGCGCGCTGGTCTCGAGCGCGTTGAAATTCGTGCTATTCGCCGAGCAAACCATCACACAGGCGTCTGCTTGCCGCGAAAGCAGCAGCGCATCCGCCACCGCCAGAACGGGCGGTGTATCCACGACCACCACGTCGAACTCGTCGCGTAGCATCCGCAGGACGTCCCGCATCCGCATCGACTCAAGCACCTCGGCCGGGTTCGGCACAGTGCGACCAGCGGGGATGATGTACAGGTCATCGATGTTGGACCTGAAGCTCTCCAGCTGGTGGGCGATGGGATCGAACAGCAGTTCGACCAGACCGGGTTCTCGTTTGACTCCGTACATCTTGTGACCACTCGCCCGGCGCAGGTCGGCGTCTATATATACCGTCCGCTTGCCCGACTGCGCGAACGCAACCGCCAGGTTCGAGGAGGTTACGGTCTTCCCTTCACCCGGCTCGGCGCTTGTCACCATGACGACATTCAGATCGCGATCTGGGTCGCTGAACTGGATATTCGTTCGCAGTCGGCGATAACCCTCAGATATTGGCGAGAGCGGGTTCAGCAGTGTCACCAGCGCGGTATCGTATCGACCGCCGTTCAGGGTAACGCGCTTCTGCCCGTCGAAATCAGATTTCACGACACGCGCCAGATTCGGGATCGCGCCGAGGAGGCCGAGACCCGCACGACGAATGTCCTCCGGACGCCGAACCTTGTTGTCGAGTGCGTTTCGCACAAACGCCGCGGCGATGCCCAGCAGCAATCCGAGCAACCCGCCAAGTGCGAGGTTCAACGGAATGCGGGGCCTGACCGACTGGGTCGGCACGGCGGCATTGTCGACGATCTCAACGTAGCCAAGCTCAGACTGCTCAGCGATTCGCGCCTCCTGCAGCTTCTTGAGCAACTCCGTGTACAGCTCAGCCCGCGTCTCAACCGTTCGATTGAGTCTGCTGAGTTGGATATCCCGATTGGGGAGCTGGGCCAGCGTGCGATCAATCGTTTCAACGTTCGCGATGAGCGGCTCGAGCCGCGCCTCGAACGAGCGGACCTCGACGCGTTTGATCAGAAGCTGCCCGTTGATCTCGGCAATACGCTCCAGCGTTTCTTCGGACGAAAGTGCGGATTCACCCGAAGCTGACAGACCAGCGTTTTCGACCAGCGCCCGGGCGCGCGCTGCCAATTGCGACTTCAGGGCTTCAACCTGCTCGGTCTGGCGCACGTACTCTCGGTCAAGCTCGGGGTTGCTCAGCAGCTCGGGGTTCTTCGCAATTTTCTCCTCAAGCTCGACCTCCAACTCGGCGAGACGCTCCGTCAAGCGCTGAACCGTGAGACCTCCGTTTGAAGAAAGGCGTGTAGCGAGGCCGGGAAGCACCGCATTGAGCTGCTCCTCAAGTACCGCCACCTCGGCTTTGGCCGCCTCCAGCTGGCTCTCGGCTTCGACTCGCATGCCGGCGAGGATGCCCTTCTGCTGTATGAGCTGACGCGCCTCCTCTTCTGGGGCGACGATGCTCGCGTCGCTGCGAAAGCCCGAGAGCGTGTTCTCCGATGTCTCCAGCTCGCCAAACAAATCGTCGGTCACGTCGGCGAGGTAGTCGGCCGCAACCTTCATCCGCTCCCGGCTCGACA
This sequence comes from Rhodothermales bacterium, assembly GCA_028284545.1. Classification (GTDB taxonomy): domain Bacteria; phylum Bacteroidota; class Rhodothermia; order Rhodothermales; family JABDKH01; genus JANQRN01. The sequence continues at coordinate 32,150 of JANQRN010000105.1, forward strand.
CGCGATTGTATTCTATGTATGTCTCCGCATAGAGGCGGGCAATCTCTGCCGCTTCAGTCGGGTTGGTGCTAGTCGCGACGATCTCCACAAAATCGACATCCTGGCTGAGCGGGACGATCTTCACGTAGCTTTCCTGCAAGCGCGTCACAACCGCGGGGATCGTTAGAAGCGAACCGTCGTCAGGTGGCTCGAGGACGGAAAACTCCGGATCTGCACCAGCCGGAATGGGACGGGATATGAGCTCAGCAGCGACACGCTCGGCGATCGTGCGGGACTTCAGGATTTGAATCTCGTTCAGCACGTTTCTGAACGCGTTCTCGAAGCCAAAGAGTTCACCGATCTGGGGGGTGGCGTTCTGCGTGTTCACCTGTAGCGTACTGCGTGCCTCGTACTCGGGCGAGCTGCTGAAGGTGTACACCGCCGTCAGCGCAAGGACAACCGCAAAGCACGCGACGATGAGCCACCGACTCTTGGACAGAATGTCCAGGAGGTCGCGCAGCGACAGCTCACGCTCATTTTGCTGCGTCGCCTTTTCCGGCGCGTGACGGATATTGCTGTGACCGTTGGTGAACATTGCCGGTTTAGGCTCAGCTACCGCTCCCCGCTTAACCATGTAATTACAGGAGATCTGAGAAAAGGAATGCCCTCGCGGGCGCTTAGTCCAATTTCAAAAAGGAAAAACCGTGCCAGCGGTGTCTTATAGCGGAAGCGAATTACCTTACATGACACTCGGGCTGATAAGTTCACCGCCCGGAGACCGCCAGTAAAGACCACCAGCAAGTGCAGAATGGCCGCCTTACCGATCCCACTCTCCCGCCCTTCACTTTCCTCGGCAGAAAAGGACCGTGTTATGATGGTTCTCGACCGCGGCCGTCTGGCGATGGGACCCGAGACTGCCGCGTTTGAGGCCGCGATGAGGGATGCGTGTGGCACGGAGCATGCCGTTGCGGTGTCGAGCGGCACGGCGGCGCTTCACCTGATCGTGCGCGCCCTGGGCATTCAGCCAGGGGCCGAGGTAATCACCACCCCATACAGTTTTGTGGCATCGGCCAACGCGCTGTTATTCGAGGGCATAAAGCCGGTGTTTGTGGATGTCGAACCTGACGCCTTCAACATCAGTGTCGATGCCGCGCGGGGAGCAATCACCGACCGCACGCAGGCGATCCTGGCAGTTGACGTCTTTGGTGTCCCTGCCGACTGGATTGGCCTCGAGCGCCTCGCGACTGATCATGACCTCCTGCTCATCGATGACGCCTGCGAGGCACTCGGTGCGGCTGTCGGGAACCGACAGATCGGCGCCTGGGGTGAAGCGGCGGCCTTCGGGTTCTATCCGAACAAGCAGATCACGACGGGGGAAGGCGGCTGCATTACGACCAACGATGCCGACCTCGCCGCCACATGCCGCTCAATGCGCAATCAGGGAAGGGCGACCGACGCGGTCATGCAGCACGTCCGTCTCGGTTACAACTACCGGATCGACGAAATGTCTGCCGCCCTCGGCGTTGCTCAGCTCTCGAGACGAGGCGAACTGGAGGCGTCGCGCGCGCGTGCCGCAAATCGCTACACGGAGTTACTAGACGAAGCGCTGGGCTCGACGGGCGACAGAGCGTTACGCACTCCACACCGCCCAGACAACGCGACGCGGTCCTGGTTCGTATACGTCGTCGAGCTGGCCAATCGGTTTACCAGGACGGAAAGAGACGAAGTGATCAAGCAAATGGCGCGACGCGACATCGAGTGTGCGCCCTACTTTCCGGCGATACACCTCCAGCCGTTCTATCAGGCCGAGTTTGGGTTTCGCCGGGGAGATTTTCCGGTCTGTGAAGCAGCATCCGACCGCACGCTTGCGCTGCCACTCTTCAGTGAGATTACCGACGCGCAGGTGGACCGCGTCGCGACCGAGCTCGTCGAGGTGCTTAATATGGTCGCGAGGAAGGTCGAGAACTGACCGGTCGGAGACAGCGCGTATCGTTCCGGGGGGCATCCACTGGCACCATTATTGGATCAAACTGAGATGATTTGGCCCAGGGAAACGAGTTCCGACGCAATACGTTGTACACGCCGGGCAAAGGTGACCCTGGAAAGCTGATTTCTGGCTGAACAAGGTTGGCTGAAGAAACGCTGGCGGAAGACGCCGGCCGAACCATACCGTGCGACCGCGCACCGGTCGTCGAACCACCACATGCGGAAGAATAGTCCGGCCCCTGGGGCAGTAAACGGCTGGTTTTCGCGTGCAGGTTTTCTCCTACTCGACGTCTTAGTGATCTACGCCGCATTCGTTGCAGCGTTGAAGATCCGACTGGGCGAATGGCTGGTAACTCCGGCTGAGACAGAGATCGCCGGCACGATCGCCGTCACCATCGTTGCCTACCTGGTCACACTCAGCATCGCGGGCCTCTATCGAATGCGTCCCGAGTCGCTCCACCTCGACGAGGTCCTGCGCTTCGCAGTTGCGCTGGGGATCGGCTGGACGATTGCACTCGCGGGCACATACTTCCTGTCCCCTACGCTCGTACCCGGTCGGAGCATCATGGCCGCGCAGCTTGCCTTTAGCATTGTGGGGATCCTGGGGTCGAGGGCGATTTACAGGTACGCGTCCGAAACGACGCATCCCCAGATTGCACCGACGTCAGCCGACGTCGTCAACTCGCTCGATTTTGCACGCATCCTGAAACGCACGCCGATGGAGGTGGACAAGTCGACCCTCCGAAACCACCTCTCTGGCCGAACAGTCCTGGTAACCGGTGCCGGCGGGTCGATCGGAGGCAAGCTATCCCATAGACTCGTTGAGCTGAACCCGTTTCGGATTGTCCTTGTCGACGTAAGCGAGTACAACCTCTACCAGCTCGAGAACTCACTGCGCGCCCAGCGCTTCGAGGGAGAGCTTGAGTTTCGCATCGCAGATGTTCGCGACGCCGCGATCATGCAAACGATGTTCTCAGCCTTTCACCCCGACATCGTCTTTCACGCGGCCGCGTACAAACACGTGCCGCTCATGGAGCGCCACCCCGTCGAGGCCTTCACCAACAACACGCTGTCGACCCTGAGCCTGATCAGACTGTGCGAGGCGTTCGACGCAGAGCAGTTCATCTTTGTGTCGACCGACAAAGCTGTTGACCCTTCCAGCGTGCTCGGGGCCACCAAACGACTCTCGGAGTGGTACGTACGCGCCGTGAACGGTCCGATGCAATGCAAGACCGTGCGCTTTGGGAACGTACTCGGAAGCCACGGCAGCGTGGTCCCGTTCTTCGCTGAACAGATAAGGCAAGGCGGACCCGTTACCGTAACGCACCCTGACATGCGTCGCTTCTTCATGACGGATGACGAGGCTTGCTCGCTCATCCTGCAGACGGTACTACTGCACGAAGCTCCCGTATACACGATCAAGATGGGCGAGCCTATTCCAATCGTGGAAATTGCACGCTACATGATTGGAATGCTGGCGAGTTCTAATGTCCCGATTGAGTACTCTGGCATCCGTCCCGGCGAAAAACTCAACGAAGCGCTCTGGTCAATCAACGAGACTCCGGCACCAACGGCGCACGAAGATATTATTGGCCTGAATAGTGGAGCACCATTCAGTCGCTCGGAGCTCGACCAGTGGTTCGGCTACCTGGAGCAGCTGTGCACCGAGAACCGGACTGCCGAACTCCGCAAGGCCCTCTTCCAGACAAAGCTCTCCGCTACGCCGACCCAGTCGCCCATCGACTACCCTGACAATCTGCTGAACTAGTGCAAAGGATTCTGCTTCTCCTTGCGCTGCTAATGTCCGGTCTGTCGGGCGCTCAGGCGCAAGACGTATTCGACTCGGCGTGGTACAATCCCGACGCACCGTACATAAAGATCGCCGTCGACTCTGACGGCGTCTATCGTGTGACCGGAACCGACCTGGCCGCAGCCGGCTTCCCGGTGAACACTGTCGACCCGACCTCGCTGCAGCTGTTTGAAAATGGGAGCGAGGTGCCGCTCCGGCTGCAAGCAGACTTCACGACGTTCGGCGCCACGGACTGGCTAGCCTTTGTCGGCAAGCGCAATACCGGTGCAGGTGAGGCGTGGGCCTACAACTACGATTCGGCGATCATGCCGAGTCAGTACAACAGTCTTTTCACCGATACGACGTTCTACTGGCTCACGTGGGGGGCGCCGGTAACTGGTCTACGCTATGCCGCCATCAACCCGCCCACCTCGGGTGCACCGATTCGGAACAACACGCGGGCGACCACCCGAACGGAAGCGGACAACTGGTACTACCCCGGTCAGGGCTCTTCGGCCGGTAACCCGATCTACACGACGAACGAGGGCTACTACCAGGATCGGATCCGGCACAACACCAGCCAGGATGACATCACGCGAACGCTTGAGTTCTCTTTGACCGACGCCTCGTCCAGCGCCGCCGACTCTGTGCGCATTGGTGTGCACGTCATGGCCGAGACAGTTGCCCGACACAAGATCGTGCTTGAAGCCGGACTCGACGATGGAGGCGGCGTGGCCTTTGTACCTCTCGACTCGGTCGAGTGGATCGGTATCGCCGCACAAACACTCAGCTTCGCGGTGCCGCAGTCGCAGCTCCCCGGCGACGGGTCGCTAGAGGTGAGGATTCGTTCGCGCAACAACTACTCTTCGGCCATCCCCAACAACCTTCTGCTCAACTGGGTTGAGGTTGACTACGTCCGCGCCAGCCAGCCAGTTGACGGACAGCTGGCCGTTCGCAGGGAGCCGGGCAACTACGTCTATGAGACGAGTGGTCTCATCGGTCAGTCGGATGTCTACGTTCCGTCGTCCGGCGAATCCTTTTCGGTCAACCCGTCCGGTGGAGTCGCCAGTTTTCTTCTGGGTACGGCAGTGCCGGACACGGTTTTTGTCGTAGACATCGGAGGGTACGCGTCGCCGGCCGACATTCGGGCGGATGTTTCCTCGAACCTTGTGAGCCCACCGGGTGGCGGCGCAGCGTACGTCCTGGTCACGACTCCGTCGCTACGCGCGTCGGGTGACGCGATGGCGGCGCATCGTGCCTCGCCAACCGGCGGCGGACATTCCACGCTCGTCGTCGACATTTACGACATCTTCGACCAGTTTGACTATGGGCGGCCAACGCCCCTCGCTATCCGTCGGTTTGTTCGCGCTGCGCGGGCGTGGAACATCCCGATCAAATTCCTCACGATGTGGGGCGACGCGCTGTATCCCGACCGCACCCGCGATCGCAAACCGTGGGAAGTTCTGTCCTTCGGGCATACCGCTTCTGACGACTGGTTTGCGATGCAGGATGATGGATTGCTTGACTATAGCCCGTCGATCTCGATCGGGCGCTTGCCCATCCGCTCGAATGAGCAGGGCAACATCGTGGTACAGAAACAGCAAACGTATGAGTCGGCTCCACTAGACCTCTGGCAGAAGAATGCGGTCTACCTGGTGGGTGGCGCAACACCCGCGGAGCGGCAGCGGCTACGTCAGTCTGCCCGTCGCTGGAGCGGTCTTGTATCCGGGCCGCCGACTACGCTCGATACGGTGCACTTCTTCAAGGAGTCTGCCAACATCCTGGACCCAACTTTCAAGGACTCGATTCAACAGACGCTGCAGAAAGGCGCATCCTGGGTGACCTACTTCGGACACTCGGCGACGCAAACGTGGGAGATTGTTACCGATCCCCCGGCGCTGTACAACAACGGTGCTAAGCTGCCCGTCATCCTGTCGCTTGGATGCTTCACGGGCGACTTCGGCACAGGGAACGGAGACGAGGCCGACATCCTGTCGTTCAGCGAGCAGCTCGTGGTCCAGTCGCTCAACGGGAGCATAGCCCACTGGGGGGCCTCCTCAAGTGGAACGATTGGCGCATCGGAACGCTTCTCCGATGAGGTGCATCAGAGCGTATTTACAGACTCACTGCGCACCCTCGGCGACGCGTTGCGCGAAGCCAAGGAGCGCTACAACTCGAAGTACTCGGACCCGATTTCCGTCAAGCATCTCTTGCAATACGGCCTCATCGGTGATCCCGCGACCCAGATTCAGCTGCCGACGCAAACTGACTTCCGAGCGCTGGCCGAGGACATTCGAATTACGCCCTTCGCGCCTGTCCCGTCTGACGACGAGTTGATCGTCGACGTGACCGTCCGCAACATTGGACTATTCCCGACCGACACAGTCACTGTTCGTGCTACGCACATTCTGCCCAATGGCACCAACCAGGAACTGTCCAGACGGGTGCCGCCTTTCGAAAACGAAGTGCTCGTCCAGTTTCGCCTACCGATTGACGACGCGGCCATCGGACAGAACAGCGTTCGCATTCAGCTCGATGCAGACGGCGAGATCGTTGAGCTCGATGAGATGAACAACACGGCTGAGCAGGCAGTAACGGTCTTCTCTTCAGGCCTGGCGATCGCCGAGCCCGGGGACTACGCACTCTTCCCTTCGACGGATGTCTCCCTCGTCGTGAACACTTCGTCAGCCGAGGTCCAGGATCCAACGGTCATCTTCGAGCTGGACACGCTACGAACCTTCGACTCCCCGGCGCTAATGAGCGCAAATGTGACGTCTACCAACCTGACTGCCCAGTGGGCGCCGGCATCCCTGCTTGACGAACAGCTGTACTACTGGCGGGCGAGAATAGACGCCGCCGGCCAGGAAGACGTCTGGAGTGACGGATCGTTTACCGTTCGCGAGCAACTTGGGCAGTCGGGTTGGTATCAGGCGGGCAAGCAGTTTGCCGACAATGCCGTCTCGCCGTCCCTGGAACCGTGGCAGAATGGCTGGGAGTTCACCACGTTCAGCATCGATGCGTCTGCGTCATCGGAACGGGGCGCGGGCCTGTCAAAGGGCCAGTTTGTCTTCAATGGCCAGACCTACGAGCGGCTTGAGCTCGGCTTCGGGTTGCTGGTCATCGACGGGGCCAAGGCAATAGTGAAGGCCAGCGCAGCGGGGCCCACCTACGCGAACGACTTCCAGAATCCGATACAATCTGTCGCTGAGTTGCGCGCCGTCGCCGAGCAGGCCGTGGTGGGCGACTACTTCATGACGCGCACCCGACACCTTGCGAACCGTGACGGAGAAACGGTAATCCCGGATAGCGTGCGCGCGATCTTCAGACAACTCGGATCAGCTCAGATCGATAGCATCACCTACCAGGACATGTGGATCATGTTCGGCAAGGTGGGCTTTCCCGAAGAAACGCGAGAGTTTGTGTACCCCGAGGCTGAAGGCGTAAGCGAAGCGGTTGAACGGTTTATGCCAGACTTCCGCTCGTCTGAGGCGACCATCACCTCGCCTGTCATCGGGCCTGCCTCGGCGTGGACGCGCGCGGTTGTTGAGGGCTCGACAACCGGTGCGGGAAATATCCGGATTGACGTCATTGACGCAGCTGGACAGGTGATCTCATCCGGACTGCAGGCACCGTTCGACGCACCGCTGGACATCAACGTCCGTACGCACCCGTTTGTCCGCTTGCGGGCCACACTTGAAGACAGCACCCGCCAGTCGACGCCGCAGCTTGAGAACTGGCGCGTCGTGCTGTCTCCGGTCGCTGAACTTGCGATTGACCCAGCCACACTATCGATCTCGGCGGACTCTGTGGCTGTCGGAACATCAATTGACGCGCAAGTCGGATTCAGGAATCTGTCAGAAACGGTAGCAGACTCGGTTGTCGTCAACTACGTGGTGATCGACGAAGACAATCGCTCCAGTATCGTCTCACAAGACACGCTGCTGGCAGTCTCAGCAGACGTAGTTTCGCAGGGCACGATTCCGACCGAGCGTTTTGTTGGAGAGAATCGCCTCAGGATCGACATTGTGCAGCCAGGTTTAGTCGAGCCGATATCGGTCAACAACGTAGCGATCATCCCGTTTAAGGTCTCGGGGGATGCGAACCCGCCGACCTTTGCGGTGACGATCGATGGAGACGCTTACCCGAACGACCCCGATCCGGTAGTCAACCTTCAAGACCCTGCACTCCCGTTTGTGTCGGCCCGGCCCGAGGTGGAAGTGGCAATCGAAGACGACTTTGCCTTCCCGGGGTACAGCGTGGACAGCACGACCGTTCGCGTCTTTCTGGACGAAATGCCGGTGCTGTCTCAGCAACTCGACGTGCAACTATCTGACGACAGTTTGCGCATGAATGTGACGTTCCGACCAGATCTGTCTGTCCGCGACTCGACACACACGTTGTTTGTGCGCGTCCGCGACTCGAGAGGAAACGAGGCTGAGGGCTCACCATACCAGGTCCACTTCCGTGTGCAATCGGCGGTTGAGCTCGAAGAAGTGTACCCTTATCCAAACCCGATGTCAGCCCGGACGCGGTTCGCTTTCCGACTTCGCGGTGCAGAGGCCGAACTGATTGAGGAGATGACGCTACGCATCTACACAGTCTCGGGGCGGCTGGTGCGACAATTCGACCTGAGAAACAACCCGGAGGCCCTGGAGGCCGGCGCGCTGAAGATTGGCTGGAACAAGCTCCTCTGGGACGGAACGGATTCAGACGGGGATCGGGTTGCGACGGGCGTTTACCTCTATCGGATGCGCGCGCGCGCCGAGGGCGGTGAAGTGGACTCCGGTAATGTTGAACGGATCGCGGTGATCCGATGAGACCCGCGCTGCGGGCCATCAGGGCCGTCGACGGCCTCGTCGCGCGAGCGACGGTTCCGCTGACCGAGCGCCGTGACGTCGTACTGCCACTCCTGTTTCACAGCCTCGTAGAGAACGAGGCCGATCTGGCCGAAGGCAGTATCCATCCTGCATATGCGGTGACGACCGGCCAATTCCGGGCGGTCATAGCCGGACTGCAAGCGGCTGGATACACCTTTTTGAAACCGGCCGAGCTGTCCGCCGATCGGTGCCCCACCAGCGGGCGCTACGCCCTTGTCACGCTCGACGACGGATACGCCAACCAACTGCGAGCAGTACCCGTTCTTGAAGAGCTGGGAGTGTCGGCAGTCTTCTTTGTCGCAACTGGCTATGTCGACAGCGACCGCTCATTCTGGTGGGATGTCCTCTACCGGGAGCTCACTCGTCGTGGCGCCGACGCCCCGGCGATCTCGACATCGATGGCGATGTATCGAGCACAACCCCGCGAGGCAATCGAGGGCGCACTTCGGGATCGCTTTGGAGCGGACTGCCTTCGTCCGAGGGGATTCAACGACCGACCGCTTACGCAACGGGAACTGCGCCGGGCCGCAACGTCACAATACGTGACGCTTGCGAACCATACCGACGGGCACAACGTCGTCACGCAGTTCGGGCACCAGGAACTCATCGCAGAGCTGAACCAGGCGCAAGAGCACCTCGTAGCGTTTGCCGACAGTAGGCCAAGACTATTTGCTTATCCCGACGGTGTTACGGATCAACGCCTGAGAGATATCGGCCCGGCTGTCGGAATCGACTACGCATTTACTACAGAACCCCGGCCGACGAACCTCCCTCTGCGTGAGCGGGATTTCGGGCTGGGACGCTTCACCATTACGCACGAAGCGTCCCCGCAAAAGCAGATACTCGCTCTGCGGTCCCGGTGGTCGGTACTGAACACATACCTTAGGCTCGCGGCCTACCGGCGACGTACCCAAACACCCGCATGAACGCCAGGCAACCAAATCTGACGTTCTTCCTCGTCGGCGCTGCACGGTCGGGCACAACTTCGCTCCAGCAATACATTCGCCAACACCCGGATGCATTCCTGCCCGCAGTGAAGTCACGCCACTTCGCGATCAAACACCTCGAGGGAATGTGGGCCGGGCCCGGCGACGGCGAGCTGCGACGAAACTCGGCTACAACTGCATCCGAATTCGCCGCGCTCTATCACGAATACGCGGGAGAAACCCAGGTGGGTGACGCAGCCGGCCTGTACCTCTATACCGCCGGCGTGGCAGAGGAGCTGGCGGATCGATATTCCGAGGCCCGAATTGTCGCGATCCTCCGCAATCCCGTTGAGCGCGCATTCTCCGCCTACAACATCATGCGTAGACGAGGCCTCGAACCGATCGAGACGTTTGCGGATGCGCTTGATGTTGAAGCTGATCGCATTGCAAGTGGCTGGAGCTTCGCCTGGCATTACACGCGGGCAGGACGATACGGGGAACAGCTTGCTCGCTACTTCAGTGCTTTTCCGCGTGAGCAGATACTCGTGCTCAAATATGATGACCTCCAGCGCGACCCTCTGGCGACCACACAGCATGTGTATAGATTCCTGGGCCTGGATCCCGGTTTCGGCCCCGACACGCGAACAATCCACAACCCCTCGGGCGCTTCGCGAATTCCAGCGCTTGACCGGATCGTCCTTCATCCGGGCGTCGTACGCAAAATCGCGCGACGCATGTTGCCGCGCCGTGTCAGGCAGGCGGTCGCGCGAAGCAGGGCCCTGACCAGCGCCGTCTCGACGAACCTTAGGAAGCCAGAGCTCTCACAGATGGACCGGAAGACCCTCAGCGAGGTGTTCCGCAGAGACATCGAAAGTGCTCAACAGCTGAGCCGACTCGACTTGTCTGGGTGGCTCAGGTAGTGAGCTGCGCGTACAATTCAGGCAAGCGACCCGCAACCTGCTGCCACCGGTAGTCGACACTGGCTACCTGACCGGCTCGAGACATTGCAGACCACTGCGATGCGCTGTCGACCAACCCGCTGACCGCATCCGCACAGGTTTTCGCGTCTGTCGGATCGACCGGAATTGCGACACCCAGCGCGTCGGCAAATCCACGCCAGTTCCCATAGTTGCTGCAGACAAACGGTAGGCCGGCCGACATGTATTCGTAAAACTTCGTCGGGACGTTCGACCACATGCGGTAATCGGGATGCATGAGCATCAGGCCAACGTCGGCCGCATCCAGGGTTGAGTAGAGCTGCTCCCACGGTAGATAGTTGTCCCAACCCTTCAAGCTCACAGCGTCGACAAGGCCACGTGATTGGAGACTATCGACGAACTGAAGTCTCTCCGCCGATCGGTAGCAGACTCCAGCCAGGGTCAAGTCGACTACACGGCCGCGTCGGCGCAGTTCTTCAACAAGATCGAGCATCAGCCAGAGTCCGCGCTCCCATCCCGCCACACCGGTGTACACGAGGCGCAGCGGCTGCGCCGGATCGCTGCCGGTGTTCGGAGCACGGTCACGCCGGGTCGGATGTGATTCTTCGAGCAGCGGATAATTCGGCAAAGCAACAACCGGAACTCCCCGCAAGAGCAGGTCGTCGGAGTCGGGAAGGCCTGAACTATCTTCGGCGACAACTACCAGTGCGTCGATGCCGCCTACCAGCGCAATCTCTCCCATCCGCGTGGCGCGCGCCTTGATTCCACGCCGACCGCGGTAATACTCATGTTTGTCGTATACGATCGGCGCATCGGACACTCGCCGCAAGGATGAAGCGACCAGCAGAAGTTCGGGATCGTGAATGTGCACGACTGCACTAGGCAGTGATGCTGCGACTTCAACGACTGTCTTCAGACGCGCCAGCCGAGATCGGTCCGATCCAAGAGGAATGAGATTGACCCGCTCGTGTGGCTGAGGCGCTTCTTGCGGCGAAACCGGGACTATCCAGTTGACATCGAATCCCGCCTCCACCAGCGAGAGGATCTCGCGCCGGTATATCCGCGCATCGTTCCAGCGATGGACATTGGATATGTGTGTAACTACGGGCCGCAACAGACTCTCGGGGCGCTAGGCCCGACGGAACGCCCATCGAAGGGCTTGCTGAAAGAGGTCAGGATCTAGAACACGCAGCAATATCGTGTAAACAACAAGGACGGTTACCCCAAGGACGGCCCCCGACGCGACGTCTGATGCCGAATCCAGAAACGGTCGCAGTGCGAGAACGACACCGACCATGCCCAGGCAGCCAACCGCGGGTGCAACAAACTTCTTCAGGAAACCAAGCGGACCAACGCCCGTCCACGCGAGCAACACAATCTGGCAGGCGACGGCGTAGAACGCGGCCGCGATGACCACCGATGCGGCCGCTCGTGAAGGCGGTTCGCCGACGGCGAAGACAAGTAGAACGCTAAGCACGAGTACGGTGGCCAGATTTATCGCCATCTCGACCGCCGGACGCCCCTGCGCCTGAAAGACAGCAGAGAAAAGTGGCTGCCAGACCTTGAGGAGACCCAGGGGGGCAAGGATCTGCAGCAGCGGGATGGCCGCCTCCCACTGCGGGCCATAGAAGACTCGGACAAGTTCAGGCGCGAGCAGGGCGACCGCACACGCTGCCGGCGCCGCAGCCGCAGTGACGACCGAGACCGCCTGGCTGAAGGCCGAGCCCAGTTCTCCTCCGGAGTGCCATTTGCGCGACAGGACAGGCAACGCGAGACGCCGCATGACCTCGTCGAAGTACGCGGTCGGCTTGTTCATCAGACCAAAAGCCTGCTGATAGTATCCAAGGGGAGCCGCACCATGAACACGGCCGATGAAGAGGTCGCCGAGGTTCAGTTGCGCGTAGACTAGCACTTCAGATGCGCTCGCGGGCAGGCCGAAGCGAAGCAGGTCTCGTGTCGCACGCGAATTGGGATACGAAGCGGGGACCCAGGGCGCCGCGATCACAGTACCGACTGCTTCGATCACGGTCCGCGCCACGTAGTACACGACCAGCGACCATACACCAAATCCTTGTGCCGCCGCATAAACTGCAAGTGCGCCCGATAACGACACCTTGGCAAGGTCGACAAGGACCTGGCGACGAAAGAGCAAACGCCTACGCAGCAACGCCCGATTGACGAGGAACAGTCCGCGCACAAAGAACACGGCGACCATTACGCGGAGTATGGTCACAACGATTCCATCGGCGTCGAGTGCGACGGCAAGCTGCGGCGCCAGCAACCAGACAAGCCCGACGACGACTGTACCGAACAGAAACCCGATGACGGCGGCACTGGACAAGGCCGCGTCGTCTGCGCGATGTAACTGCACTACGGCAGATTCGACTCGCAGGCCGTCAATGAACGTACCCAGTTGCAAAACCACGAATGCGAGGCCGTAGACACCAAACTCTTCAGGAGTTAGGAGACGGGCCAATGCCATCGCGTAGCCGAGCGACACCAACTGAATCGCCATACGGCCATACATCAGCCATCTGACCCCGCTACTCGCTCTCGCCCTGAGTTCAGCTTCGTCCAGTTCGCCTGTGTCGTGCACAGCATCCGCGGGCGTTGCATTGCCGTTGGGGTCTGCCATGTCACAGCAACGCTTCGAGCGTGGCCGCGACCCGCTCGCAGTCTGACTCGTCCATGGCAGCATGCAACGGAAGACTGAATGCAGACCTGTAGTAGGCGTCGGTATGCGGAAGCCCCTTCATGCGATAACCACTACGTTGATAGTCTGGGTGCATCGGCACAGGGATGTAGTGCAACTGGACCCCGATGCCCTCCGCACGCAGACTCGAGAATATTCTATTGCGCAACTCGAAGTCGGCCGCCTCCAGCTGCACGACGTACAGGTGCCACGCATGTTCAATGTGTTCCGGCGCGACCGGCAAACGAAGCGGCAAATGTGCGAGCCGTCTGGTGTAGAACTGAGCAAGCGTCGCGCGATGTCGGTTGACCGCATCGAGGCGCTCGAGCTGCGAGAGCGCAAGCGCGGCGTGTAGTTCGCTGAGTTTGTAGTTGAACCCGAGCAGCTGTTGCTCATAATACCAGCCGTTCTGACCAAGGGCGTCGTTCTCCAGGAGCCTCTCGTCGCGTGTGATACCGTGAGAACGGAAGCGACCGACAACGTCACGGTGACTGTTCTCGCTTCCGACAACAACACCGCCCTCAGCTCCAGTAATATTCTTGACCGGGTTGAGACTGAACGCGGTCATGTCGCCCAACGAACCGACCGGCGTACCCCGGTGTTGGGCGCCCGGAGCATGCGCCGCATCGCTGAGCAGGAGCAGTCCATTTTCGTTCGCGATCGAGCGGAGGCGGCTGTAGTCAGCAGGATGACCGGCAAAATCCACAGCGATCACCGCGCGCGTTTGCGGCGAGATCAATGGACCTACTGCGCCGGGGTCGATGCAGCGGGACTGGGGATCGATGTCCGCGAAAACCGGTTTCGCGCCGGTATACCGCACGGCGTTTGCAGTACCGGCAAACGTAAGCGCCGGTAGAATTACCTCGTCACCGGCGCCGAGTCCGGCGGCCACGCACATGGCGTGCAACGCGGCTGTGCCGCTCGACAGCGCGACTGACCAGGCGCTACCGGTGACGGCGCAGAAACCCTCTTCGAGAGCTGCAAGGCGTCTTCCCTGGGAGATCATCGGGTCGCGAAGAGCGTCTACCACCGCGTCGATGTCTGCCTGGAGAACAACCGGCCTGCTATAAGGCAAATAGCTCATCGGTCACACGTCGCTGGCGCGAACTTGCGCGATGGTCCGTGACGGGTGCTGCTCGATGATCGCGGTCAAGACGTCGCGCATCGACCTGTCGATGCTGAATCCGGTCCACGATTCCAGTTTTGAGGTGTCGGGCATTCGATACTGGACGTCTTCAAACTTCTTTCCGTATGCGGCTTCGTACGGAACGTACGTCACGCCCGCCGTGCTTCCTGAGATTTCGCAAACGAGTTCGGCCACATCGCGCATGCTGATGGGTGCGCAACCGCCAATGTTGAAGACCTCGCCTCCCGTATCGTCTCGGCCGGTCAGTAGCGTGATCGCGTCGATCGCGTCATCGATGTACGTGAAGCAACGACGTTGCTCACCCGTCCCGTAGATGGTAATCGGTTCATTGGCCAGGGCTTGATCCACAAACCGAGGCACAACGGGCCCGTGTCTGCCAACCTGTCGCGGCCCGATGATGTTGAAGAGTCGGACGATCACTGCATCCAGACCCTCTTCATGATGCTTTGCCAGTGTCAAGAATTCTTCGACCGCCTTGACGCCGGCATAGGACCATCTGTGGATCTCCGTCGCACCGTACACGCGGTCGGCGTCTTCGGCAAGGGCGTCGCTCCCGCCGACCACGTCGAGCGCTTTGCCGTAGATCTCTGACGTGGAGGTCAGCAAAAACCGAGGCTTGTACCGAGAGACCAGCGCCAGGACAGTATCGATGGCACGGAGATTATTGAGGATCGTCTGACTGGACGACATAGCGGCCAGTTTGACACCCACGTAGGAGGCAAGATGGTAGAAGCGATCACACGCCGCTACGATGGGCTCCATGACTACTGCGTCAGCGACATCGGCCTCCACAAAGTCAAAGTTCGGATGCGCGCGGGCGTTGCCGAGGTTGGTTGCGCTTCCCGTCGACATGTTGTCGACGGCTACGACGTGGTTACCATCTGCGAGCAACGCGTCAACAAGGTGGGAACCAATGAAACCCGCTCCGCCGGTGACAACACAACGCGCCGGCTTTCCGATGGTGGACATTAAGCGAGAAGTGGGTTCAGGTAGGAGAATGCCGATGGCAGGATAACAAAGTTGAGCAACAATCGAACCAGTCCCTATTTTGCGATCCAACCACCAAAAGTACATGGAATACGCAGTTATCATGGCCGGCGGCGTCGGAAGCCGTTTCTGGCCAGCCAGCCGTCGTGCGCACCCGAAGCAGTTTCTCAAGGTCTTCGGTGACCAAACGCTGATTCAACAGACGGTTTCGAGGCTGGACGGTCTCGTGCCACCCGAGCGCTGTTACGTCGTGACGAACGAGGCGTACGTGGAGAAGACCCGGGAGCAACTGCCGCAGGTACCGGCCGCCAACATCCTCGCCGAACCGATGAGCCGCAATACGGCCCCGTGCATCAACTTTGCGGCTGCCGAACTGTCGCGGCACGACCCCGAGGCTATGATGATCGTGCTTCCCGCCGACCACGTCATCGAGGACGAAGAGCGATTTCGTAGCGTACTGCGGGTGGCCATTGAAAAGGCCCGAGAGCCGGGAGCGCTCGTCACGGTTGGAATCAACCCCACCCACCCCGCTACCGGTTACGGATACATCCAGTTTGACGCCGCCCGCGACGCCGCAGCGGACGGCAGCGAGGCGTTTGCCGTCAAGACATTTGCCGAGAAGCCAGATCTCGAGACCGCGGAGCGGTTTCTCGATTCGGGCGACTTCCTGTGGAACAGCGGAATGTTCGTCTGGCGGGCAGACAGTGTACTCGAGAACCTGCAACGGTTTGTCCCCAGGACTTTCGACGCGTTTGCACCGTTGCTGACACTTGCACCCGACGGTGACAACACCGCCGTTGTGAAGGCAGCTTTTGAGAGCAGCCAGAGCATATCGATCGACTACGCGGTCATGGAGCGCGCCGAACGCGTGTTCGTCGTCCCCGGCTCGTTCGGCTGGAACGACATCGGAGACTGGCGCGCCGTCTACGATCTGTCGAAAAAGGACGACCTCGGCAACGCATTGTCCGGTGAGGTAATCGTCAACGATTCGAGCCGGTGCCTCGTCAGGTCGTCTGAGGGGCGATTGACGGTCCTCGTCGGAATTCACGATGCACTCGTGATCCAGACCGAGGACGCAACGCTGATCTGCAAACGCGAGCACTCGCAGGATGTCAAGGCAGTCGTCGAGTATCTCGGTGCGCACCAGCTTGACGACTACGTGTAGGCCCGTCCAGTCCCGAGGCTCCAGACCGGCCATCCTCTTCTTGCAGTTTTCTTGCGCGAGGGTGAATCCTTCCGCTGGCGGTGACGTAGTTGTCGGAAGTTGACCGGTCGGTCACCTCTTGTACTCCTGAATCAGGCGTGCCCCCTACACAACAGATCGCGCATCCCTCCCGGTGGCGTTGGGTGCGCCCCAGGTCCCGAGTTGTCCGTGGATACGACTACCGATAGAATGGCGCTTCCCAGGCGCGAACGCGAAAAGCTGGCCCGTCGCCAGGAAATGCTCAACGCGGCCCGCGTCGTATTCGCCGAAAAAGGCTTTTCCGCAGCGACAATAACGGAAATAGCCCAGCGAGCCGAGTTCGGAAAAGGCACCCTCTACAACTACTTCGACGGCGGCAAAGAAGACCTGCTGCGGGCCATCCTGGACCGCATGTACGAAGACCTCAACGCCATCACAGCCGAGGCCTTCGATCCGTCCAAACTGCAGACCAAGCCCCTGCGGGACCTGTTCCACTCCTACCTGGAGCGTGTCTTCGCCTACTATCAGGGCAACCTCGACGTCTTCCTCATACTGCTCAAGGAGGCGTACCGGCTCATCCTGGCGGACGAAGAGCAAATGTCCTCCTACTTCGCAACGCAGCGGCGGGGCCTCGTAGATACCCTGCGACCAATGCTGGAGTATGGAATCTCCTCTAGCCAACTGAAACCAATGCCCGTCGACGCGCTGGGGCAACTGATTCTGGGCAACATCAAAGGTTGTCAACTGCATGCCTGCCTCGCGTCGCGAAATGGTGGCGGCAAGTGCCAGCCCGAGATAACGCCGACCGAGCAGGCCGACCTCCTGACCACAATACTCTTCGACGGCATGTCGACAAACCCCGAAGCCCAGATCTCATCCCGATGAGTAAAGCAACAATCGCTTTGATGCTGGCCCTTGTAACGGTGCAACCGAGCAGGGCCCAGGATCTCACCACGGCCGACGCCGCTTCCCCGATCGTCCTGACGCTGGACGAGGCGGTTCAGGTCGCTCTGGCGAGCGCCTATGCCGTCAGAGAGGCCCAACTAGATGTGGACCTGGCTGACGCCCAGGTCCGAGAGGCGTTTGGAACGCTCGTGCCCCAAATCAGCCTCAGCTCAAGCTACACGCGCAACGTGCGATCAGCGAACCCGTTTGCCGGTTCCGAAGCGGGCGGGCTGTTCCAGACCCTCGGATTCCTCGACTGGCTCTCTTTCAACGAGCAGTCGCGGACAGACGACGATCCTGCAACTAATCCGATATCGCTTGCGGACTTCGCCTCCCGCCAGCAGGCAGGTCTCGACGCGGCGGGTATCGTCCGGTCAGCCGGCGACAACCCGTTCGCCATTCCGAACCAGGCCAATGCGGTTGTCTCGATCGAACAGAAGCTGTTCGACATGCGCGCGTTCCTGGGGGCAACGGGGGCGAGAAAGTACCTGAGAGCGCTGAACCGCGCCGGACTTGAGCGCCAGGAGCAACTTATAGTCGACAATGTTCGTCGAGCGTTCTACGGCGCGCTGCTCGCGCAGCAGAGCGCGAACGTCGTTGAGCAGAGCGTCGGGCGTACGCGAATGACTCGGGACGAGACGGCGCAGCGGGTCGCACAGGGCATCGTTCCGAAATACCAGCGCCTGAGTGCGGATGTCGAACTCGCCAACCTCGAGTCAAACCTGATCCGTGCGGCGAGCCAGTCAAGGACTGCCGTAGACCAGCTGAAGATGATCCTCGGCGTTCCTGTTGATCGAGACGTCGTCCTCCGCGGCAACCTCGTGGACGAGGTGGACAACATGCTGATGACCGTTTCGGTCACGGATGCCGTTTCTGCGGCGCTCGACAAACGGGCCGACCTCGAGCAGGCGCGCGTAAACGTTAAGCTGATGGATGTTCAGCAGCGGGCGACGAGAGCGGAGGTGTTTCCCTCGATCTCTGCCTTTGCAAACCTGGGTTACGTCGGGAGCGTGCCGGCGACGCGGCAGACGATTCTTTCGGATCCCAACGATCCTTTCAGCTTCTCCGTCAGAGACAACGGCGTATTCAGTGATGCGTACTGGGACTTTACCGCAAGCGTCGGCCTTCGGCTGAGTTGGACGATCTTCAACGGCCTGCAGAGCCGTAATCGAACACAGCAGCAGCAGATCGCAAAGCGCCGCGCCGAGCTCGCGTACGACCAACTCACGGAAGCCGTGAAGCTTGAAGTCCAGATGGCATTGCGTGATCTCCAGGCCACCCAACTTCAAATCGACGCACAGACGCAGAACGTTTCGCGTGCCGAGCTGAACTACGAACACGCAAGCGCGCGCTTGCGCGAAGGGGTTGCCAGTCAACTTGAAGAACGGCAGGCTTCTGAACTTCTGGACCAGAGTAGACTCACCTACCTGCAAGCCGTGCACGACTTTCTTTCAGCGCGCAGCGCCCTTGAGGCGGCGATGGGTGGAACGCCCGGAGCGAGAACCGAACTGAACATCACCTCCCTAGACAACTGATCGCTGACGCGACACCATAACTCACAATCATGTCACACACCCGAATACT
This sequence comes from Rhodothermales bacterium, assembly GCA_028284545.1. GTDB lineage: Bacteria > Bacteroidota > Rhodothermia > Rhodothermales > JABDKH01 > JANQRN01. The sequence continues at coordinate 51,183 of JANQRN010000105.1, forward strand.
TGCACTTGCGGTTCTAACGGCGGTCTTCGTCGCTGCCTGCGGCGGCGACGAAACAGGAGAGGATGGACAGGCTGCAAACGAGGGCGCAACGCCTTCTGAGGCCGTAGCCGCCGGCAACGGCGACTCTGGCGACGACCGACGCGTCGTTCGCGTTGAGTCGATGGTCCTTGGATCAGACACCTTTGAGGATGTTATCCAGCTAACCGGTGCTGTCGAAGCAGATAACGACGCAACCTTGTCGGCACGGGCGGCTGGTACGGTCGTCTCGCTCAAGCCGCTTGGTGCCCGCGTGGCCGCGGGATACGTAGTTGCCCAGGTGGATCCCGGCATCGCAAACGCGGCTCTGGACCAGGCGAACGCGCAGGCTGCGGTTGCGAAAGCCCAGTTCGAGCTCGCCGAAGACTTGTTGATGCGCCAGGAGCCGCTATTCCGGGACTCAGTGATCAGTCCGGTAGAGTTTGAGCAAGTCCGAACCCAACACGCACAGGCCAAGGCACAGTTGGCACAGGCTGACGCGCTTGTGAAGCAGGCCGAGGAACAGGTCAGCCTGACGCGCATCACTGCACCGTTTTCCGGAACCGTGGAGGCTCACTTCGTGGAGAAAGGCGAGCAGGTCGCGCCCGGCATGCAGGTAGCGCGGGTGGTGAATACCTCGCGCGTGCGCGTGGCCGCCGGCATACCCGAGCGCTTCGCCGATGACATGAAGATCGGCTCAGCCGTCCGACTCCGATTCAACACTTACGGTGTCCCCGAACGGGAGGCGCGTGTCACGTTTGTCGGAAACGCAATCGATGCCAGTAGCCGAACGTTGCCAATTGAGATCGAAGTCGACAACCGGGACGGGCGCCTGAAGCCGGAGATGATCGCGGATGTCTTTGTCACCCGACAGGAAGTCAGCGACGCCGTGGTTATCCCGCAGAGCGCCGTGCAGCGAGACGAAGACGGCAACAGCGTTTACGTGATCAACCGACGCGGCGGAACCGCAGTGGCAGAGCGGCGCCTGGTTACGCTGGGTAACTCCAATGGAACCAATGTGCACGTGGTTGAAGGGCTCGATGCCGGCGACGAACTCATCACGGTTGGGGCCGCGAACGTCGCGCCGGGCGACGCAATCGAAACCATCAGCTCCGGCTCCCTCACCCAGGCGCTCTGAACGACATGAAGCTTACGAACAAAGCGATAGACTACCGGACCAGCATTCTGGTCCTTACGGTCATTCTCACGATCGGTGGGCTGATCAGCTACGGTACAATACCGAAGGAGTCCTTCCCGTCGATCGAGTTTCCGAATATCATTGTCACGACGGTCTACCCGGGTGCCAGCCCTGACGACATCGAGTCGCTGATAACCCAGCACATCGAGCGCGAAACGCAGAGCATCAATGGCATCAAGGAGATCCGCTCCACTTCCACCGAGGGCGTATCGTCGATCGTTATCGAATTCACCCCGGATGTCAGCATCGACGACGCGCTCCAGAAGGTGCGCGACAAGGTCGACCTCGCAAAGTCGGATCTGCCCACGGACGCTGAGGAACCCCTCATAAACGAGATCGACCTTCAGGAACTGCCGATCATGAATATTAACCTTGCGGCGGACTACCCGCTGACGAGGTTGAAGGAGGTCGCTGACGATCTGGCCGAAGAGATCAAGTCTATCCCCGCAATTCTTGACGTGACGGTCGTAGGAGACCTCGAACGAGAGGTGCAAGTCAATGTGGATCTCACGCGGCTACAGGGGTACAACCTCACGTTCGACGATATCACCCTGGCACTCCAGAGCGAGAACGTCAACATCCCCGGTGGATCGGTAGACGTTGATCGACTGAACTACCTCGTTCGTGTCAACGGGGAATTCTCCAACCCCAGAGACATCGAGAACATTGTCGTCGATACGCCGGATGGACGACCCGTCTACGTACGTGATGTCGCTTCCGTCGACTTCGGATTCAAGGACCGTATTACCTACTCCCGGCTACAGGTCCTGCAGCTTGAGGACGAAATCGGCAACCTCTCCCCGACCGACAACGAAGCGTCGGGAGTACTCCCGGTCATCAGCCTGGGCGTGAAGAAGCGCTCCGGCGACAATATCCTGGATGCGTCGAAAGACGTAGTCGCAATCCTGGAGGCGTTCCCCTTGCCCTCAGGCACCCGCTACGAAATAACCGGCGACCAGAGTGACGCGGTCGAGGTCATGGTCAAGGACCTCGAGAACAATATCATTTCCGGTCTGCTGTTCGTTGTCGCCGTTCTACTCTTCTTCCTCGGAATCCGCAACGCCTTCCTGGTCGGGATTGCCATTCCGCTGTCGATGTTCATCTCCTTCATCCTGTTGCAGGCGCTGGGGTACACACTGAACTTCGTGATCCTGTTCAGCCTCATCATCGCATTGGGGATGCTCGTCGACAATGCAGTGGTGATCGTTGAAAACATCTTTCGGTTCCGCGAAAGTGGCTACTCGCGCTTCGAAGCGGCGAAGAAGGGTACAGCTGAGGTGGCAATGCCGGTCGTTGCGTCGACGGCGACGACGGTTGCCGCGTTTGCGCCCATGCTCTTCTGGCCCGGGCTGATGGGCGAGTTCATGAGCTACCTCCCGCTCACGCTGATCTTCACGCTGACATCCTCGCTGTTTGTCGCGCTGATCATAAACCCTGTGATTACGGGCATCTTCGTGCGCCTCGAATCGGAAGAGGGCAACTCTACGCGTGCGCTGAAGATCGTGGGAAGAGCTGCGGTCGCGATACTCGCCGTGATCATTCTGATCGCCAACCCGATTTCGCTTGGCGTCCTCGCGTTCCTGTTCCTGCTTTTCTACGCAGGGCATCGCTGGCTACTGAAACCGATCGGAGCCTACTTCATCCAGACGGGCCTCCCACGGTTCATTGCCAGATACCGCACGTTCCTCAAGTGGATGCTTGAGCGTGACTACTCGGTCAAACGCGCGATGCTTCGCAACACGTTTGCGCTCGGAAGCTTCACCGCGGGCGCGGTTGTCCTGATACTTGGCGGCATCGTGGCCTCAATGGCCGGGCAGACGGCGGCGAGTGTTCTGCTACTTCCCGGCACGGTCCTGATCATCGTCGGAATCGTCGGCATCTTGTTCCACACGTTCGAGTGGCTGTTTGTCGGCCGCGGTGCGACGGTGCGTGGTGGCCTGATCTACGCTGCCGTGATCCTCGCAATTCTTGGCCTGATGTCACTCGGGGCAAAAGAATTGACGATCGGCACCGTCGCGAACCTGCTGGTGATGCCCGCAATCATCGTCGTCGTCGGCCTGCTTGGTGTCGTCTTCGCAAGTCGCGACCACTACGTACTTACCGACAACCGTGCGCGGCTGATCAATGGCGTCCTCGGCGGGCTTTTCGCGATCATTGGGATGTTCGTGTTTGCTAATCCGGGGACGGAACTGTTTCCCGACACTGATCCCAACATCGTCCAGATCACGTTCAGAAGCGAGCTCGGCACAAACGTCGACCGGAGCAACGAGATTGCGCTCATGGCGACCGATCGGCTACACCAGCTGATGGAGGAGCAGCCGGTCACTCGCGGCGCGGTCAAGAACGTCCAGACCAACGTCGGGGTTGGTGGAGATCTGATGTTCGGCGGCGGCTCGGCATCTCCAGAAGTCTCCCAGCTTACGTTGAACATGATCAAGTATGGCAAGCGGGACGAGTCCAGCAAAGTAACTATGGAGCGGGTGCGAGACGCCCTCGTGGGAATGCCCGGTGTCGACGTCGAATTTGCGACCGACCAGGCCGGCCCTCCTACCGGTTTGCCGGTCAACATTGAGGTCTCCGGAGAGGATTTCAACGAGATCGTCAGGATCGCGCGCGAGGTCCGTACCCGACTAGAAACCGCTGCGGAAACTGGAGCGGTACCGGGTCTCGTCGACATCGCCGACAATCTGAAAGAGGGTCGGCCCGAAATGAAGATCCGAATAGATCGGGAGCGCGCCGCTCGCACGGGCCTGAATACCAGCCGCATTGCGAGCTCGGTGCGTGCCGCAGTCAACGGCATTGAGGCGGGCAAGTACCGCGAGAACGAGGAGGAATACGACATCACCGTGCGCCTCGCAGAACGGGATCGCGCTGACCTGCCGAGCCTCAGGAATCTTACGGTTGTCGATGAGGGCCAACAAATCCCACTCACATCTGTCGCGGACTTCGAGTTGGGCGGTGGCCTGGGCTCCATTACTCGCCTCGATCTCGAGCGCGTCGTCACGGTGTCCTCTGAAGTCGCAGCCGGGTACAACGCGCAGCAGGTGTTGGCCCAGGTTCAGGAGTACCTCGCCGACTATCGCGACACGCTCCCGGCGGGCTACCAGCTGGCGTACACGGGCGAGAGCGAAGACCAGGAAGAGGCCTTCGGCTTCCTCACAAACGCCCTGCTAATCGCTGTCGCACTGATCTTCATGATCATGGTCGCTCAGTTCAACCGCGTGAGCCTGCCGTTCATCATCATGGTCGCAGTTGGCCTCAGCCTTATCGGCGTGCTTCTGGGCCTCATACTTACGCGTACCCCGTTCGGCCTGATGACGTTCATCGGTGTTATCAGTCTCGCCGGGATCGTCGTCAACAATAATATTGTCCTGATAGACTACATCATGCAGTTGCGCGACCGCGGGATGGAGAAGACCGCGGCGATCATCGAGGGTGGCGCAACTCGACTACGCCCCGTACTACTGACCGCGTTGACGACGATTATCGGACTCATACCGCTCACCCTTGGGCTGGGTATTGACTTCGTCGACTTCATCACCGACTTGCGTCCAAACTTCCAGTTCGGATCTGAAAACACTCAGTTCTGGGGTCCGATGGGGACTTCGATTATCGCTGGTCTGACGTTCGCGACGTTTCTGACACTCGTCATCGTGCCAGTGCTGTACTCTACGTTCGACTCGCTGACGGTACGATTTCAGCAGGTGTTCAAGGGTGCCGGTCAGCCCGCCGCGGAGCCTTCGAAGGCCACGATCGAGATTGATCCGCAGCCCAGGTCCGGCAACGGTTCATCTGGTGAGCTTGCAGACGGGGTCTCGTCGGAAGTAGAGCCGCGGCGGTGAAGCAGGCAAGCGAATTTGCGGATGCTGAACTGAGGGTCTTCGATCGCCGACGCGTATCGGCCGATGACGGCATCCGATCAGTCTACTTCATAGGCATTTGCGGCACGGGAATGGGATCCCTGGCGGGTCTCTTCCGAGCCGCTGGCTACGAGGTCTCCGGTAGCGATGCGAACGCGTATCCGCCAATGAGTACGCGACTTCGCGACGCCGGCATTCAGTTGTTCGAGGGCTATCGCGCGTCGAACATGGATCACAAACCCGACCTCGTTGTTGTCGGGAACGCGTGTACCCCGCAACACGCCGAGGCTACGCGAGCGCGCGACGAAGGGATGGCGCAGCTTTCCTTTCCGGAGGCGTTCGCTGAGTTCTTCATTCGTGATCGCCGGTCCATGGTTGTTGCGGGGACGCACGGCAAGACAACGACCTCGGGACTGCTCGCACATACGTTCTCAAGCGCCGGACTGGATCCGACGTACCTCGTCGGAGGTGTGTTGTGTAACGGCGACACCAGCTTCCACGTCGGGGGCGGGCAACATTGTATAGTCGAGGGCGACGAGTACGACAGCGCGTATTTCGACAAGCGACCAAAGTTCATGTTGTATCGCCCAGACGTCGCGGTCGTGACCTCCATGGAGTTTGACCACGCTGACATCTACGACGACTGGGAAGACTACCAGAATGCCTTTCGCCGATTTGTCAGACTGCTGCCGGAGTCCGGACGACTTGTGCTCAACACCGACAGCGAACCAGTTGCTCGGCTCGCGAAACACACCCGGGCACCCGTGACGACGTACGGCCTCGTAGGTAACCCTGACGTTCGGGCGAGAGAGATTGTTGTCGACGCAGCCGGGGTTTCGTTCGATCTCGTCGACAGGGGTGTGGTGGTGAGCAGGATGACCCTGCCGGCGACCGGTCGACACAACCTGGCCAATGCCCTTTCAGTGGCCGCCGTCGGACTGTCCGAAGGCCTCGAACCGGATGCAATCCGAGACGCATTCGCTGCCTTTCGGGGACTGAAGCGCAGGCAAGAGATCATCGGCGACATTAGCGGCGTGCTCGTGCTTGACGACTTCGCGCATCACCCCACAGCCGTCTCTGTGACGATCGCCGGCGTGCGAGAGCGATGGCCAACAAGACGACTCATTGCTGTCTTTGAGCCACGCTCAAACTCCAGTCGCCGCAAGGTCTTCGAACAGCAGTATGTTAACGCCTTCAAGGAGGCCCATCAGGCCGTGATCGCTGAACCACCCTTCCGGCACAACGACAGACCCGACGACTTCATGGACATCGGTGCGATCTGCACTTCCCTGAGAGCCGCTGGCGTAGGTACTCACTCAGCCCCAAATCAAGCGGAGTTACGACACTACCTCGCGGACGAAATGCAGCCCGGAGACATCGTGTTGATCATGAGCAACGGCGGATTTGGGGGGCTTCACGAGTGGGTCTTGTCTGAACTCACCGCGCGCAGCTGATCGAAGACGTCGGTGATTGGCACTGACTCGAGTACCTCGCGCGTCTCATTTTCGCGGCGCCACCGAACAAGACGCAGTTCGCCGTCCACGAGCTCAATCCCGGTGATGTTGCCACTTCGGTACTTGCAGCATCCGGTGTTGAAGTAACACGGAATCGCCTTTTCCGTGTCGTTGCACGGTGGGTTCTTCGCCCGCCGCTCAGCGATGGCCTCTTCCAACGCCAGGCGTTCAGCGGCAGACGCGTCTGCTTCGTCCATGCCCTCGAGTCTCGCAAGCTGAGTCTCCAGGATTTGGAGGTGAGTTTGCGAACTCCATACGGGGCGATGTGTGTGACCTGCCACGAGGATGAGGCAGTCCTGAACAGCGGCCCACTCGTACATCGTGCGGTCGTGTCGCCCACGGAGACAGGCGTCTTTTGATGGCGTCGTCTGCCCGATTCCCGAGAAGCGCTGCACGTGACGCCACAACCGGACAAACACGCGTGACACCTCGCGGATCTTGTCAGAGCCGAGTGTACCCTGGTGACCGTGCACGCACATCATCGTCCCGCACGTGCGGCCCTCCGAGAAAAACTCGAACCGAATGCCCTCATACACTGCATCTGTCGGCATGTACCGCCGCAGGCGCCGGCGCACCGCAAACGCGTCCATCCATGCGTCGTCGTGGTTACCCCAGACACGATAATATCGTCCCGCCGCGAAGCTGGCCTCCAGTCTGAGCGAGTCTGCGTGGGCCGTCTCGACGGCGCCAAACGACTGCTCCCATAGCTCCTCCACGTCACCGAGCAAAACGAGGGTGAAGCCCTCTCTACTGTAGTGCCTAAGCGCTGCGTGATAGGCCGCCTTGCATCGCACAAACTCGTCGGCACGATCACCCGCGCCCTTGTGCTGATCTGACAGGATGATGAACCGATGCGGGCGCGCTAGATCAACGGCCAGTGGAAGCGTGAACGATCCCCGCAGGGCGCGCGTCAGTTCGGCGTGTACGTCTCCCATCTTCGTAAAGTCTCAGGCGCGGCGTTGGCGTGAGGGTTGAGGGTTGAGGGTTGAGGGTTGAGGGTTGAGGGTTGAGGGTTGAGGGTTGAGGGTTGAGGGTTGAGGGTTGAGGGTT